>JBBQGD010000006.1:0-40916 GCA_038322655.1 Bacteroidales bacterium
AACGGGCCTGATAAAGTGCCTAAAAATAGTAAGGTAGGTGTTATCATAACAAGTACAATTCTTTAGATTTTAATTCCCATGAAACTCATGAAAGCGATGGCCATAAGACCAGTAATAATAAAGGTAATACCTAATCCACGCAGAGGTTTTGGCACATTGGAATAGGAAATTTTTTCGCGTATGGCAGCCAAAGTAACAATAGCCAGGAACCATCCAACGCCGGAACCAAAAGCATAGACTGTAACTTCGCTTATTGCTGTGTACTCGCGCTCCTGAACAAACAATGCAACACCGAGAATAGCACAGTTAACTGCAATAAGCGGAAGGAAAATCCCTAATGCATTATACAGGGAAGGCGAGAATTTTTCAACAACCATCTCGACGAGCTGCACAATAGCTGCGATAACAGCAATAAATATAATAAAACTCAGGTAACTGAGATCAAGGTCAGCAAGTTCAGGACTAAGCCAAGCGAGAGCACCGGGTTTCAGCAGATAATAATCCACAAGCCAGTTAACCGGGGCAGTAACGACAAGTACAAATATTACAGCCGCTCCAAGCCCGACTGAAGTTTTAACAGTTTTGGAAACTGCCAGGTACGAACACATCCCAAGGAAATATGCAAAAATCATATTGTCGATGAAAATGCTTCGAACAAAGAGGTTAAATAAATTTTCCATATGTTTTTCTGTGAACAGAGTTATTTTAAAAAATAGTTTCAGGTTTTATGGTTTCAGGTTTCAGTTGGGATAATAATCCCGGGAACGCAAATCACAAACCTTATTTTTCCTGTAGTTCCTTGGTGCGGCTTCGTTGCACCCATATAATGACTCCAATAGTTATCAGAGCCATCGGTGGCAGGATCATCAGTCCGTTATCCATATATCCCCATTCGTAAAATACTTTTGGAACCACATTCATTCCAAAGAATTTACCGGAGCCGAATAATTCGCGGAGGAAACCAACAATTACAAGTATCATTCCGTACCCAAGGCCGTTCCCGATTCCGTCAACGAAGGAGGGCCATGGTTTATTCCCCATTGCATAAGCTTCGAGGCGTCCCATAAGAATACAGTTTGTAATTATCAAACCAACGAATACCGATAGCTTCTTACTTACATCATATACATAAGCTTTCAGCACCTGGTCGACAATGATTACCAGTGCGGCAACTACCGCCAGCTGAACAATGATACGAATACGAGATGGGATTGTATTACGCAGAGACGAAATGATCAGATTTGAAAAAGCGGTAACTATGGTGACAGATAATGCCATAACAATTGCCGGTTTTAACTGAACGGTAACGGCAAGCGCTGAACAAATTCCCAACACCTGTACAGTAATCGGATTTTCGAGGTTGAATGGATTCTTAAGCAGCTTGAGTATTTTAGCCGAAAACATGGGTTCTCTTTCTTTTGCTATTTTCAGTTCGCTCATTTTTTTATCTGTTTTTTAAAGTAAGCTTCATAATTGGTCAGGTTGTCGAGAAGCATTTTCTGAACCCCTTTACTGGTAATAGTGCCACCCGATATTGCATCAACACCATGAATGTCACCAGGCTTTGCACCACCTTTTACAACATCGATTGACACAAGCTTCTCGTTTTCGGCAAATATTTGCTTCCCTATGAAAGGTTTCCTGAATCCATCCTGGGTAATTTCGGCACCAAGCCCGGGAGTTTCTCCTTTGTGGTCAAAAATAACTCCAAAAACCGTATTGAAGTCATTTTTGAAAGATATATATCCCCAGATTGGCCCCCAGAGCCCTTTTCCTCTAAGAGGAACAACATAAGCAGTATCACCGTTCTCCAGAACAGAAATAAAAACCGGGAGGATTTGTTTTTCAACAGGCTTTTTAAGTTCATTACTCATTTCAATGGCAAAAACTTTATTTGCATCTGTCTCCACAACATCTCCTTTACTATTAACGCCAATTGCAGATTTGATAAATTTGGTATAGACTTCACCAACCTGTTTTTTAGGAATTTCAGCTACCGGAACATTTACAGATGCAAGAATGTTTTGCATTTTTTCGATGCGGATATTTTCTTCCTGCGAAGGTTTAAGCATAACGGCCACGATGGTAAGTGAAACCGCTATGACCACCACCATAATGATGGAATAGACAAAAATATATTTATTACTATGTTGCATAACGGAGGTGAGAATTAAGATTTAACAACGGATGCTGCTCTTTTCAGCCTTTTCTTTATATTAGCTTCAACTACATAGTAGTCGATAAGCGGCGCAAAAGCATTCATTAGAAGAATTGATAACATTACTCCCTCCGGGTATGCAGGGTTGAAAACACGAATCATAATGGCTAAAAATCCGATCAGGAATCCGTAAATCCATTTGCCCCGGTTGGTTTGTGCGGCAGTAACTGGGTCGGTTGCCATGAAAACCATGCCAAAAAGAAAACTTCCCATCATAATTTGTGTGATTGGGCTGATAGTCATATAAGCATTAGCTGCAAAAGCATTAAAGATCAGCGTCATACTTATGCCACCAATCAATGCGGCTAACATAATACGCCAACTGCCGATTCCGGTGATAATAAGTATTACAGCACCAATCAGGATGGCAAGTTTTGAAGTTTCACCAATTGAACCGGGAATAAAACCAAAAAAGAGGTCATGCAGGGATGGAATCTGGTCGATAGCTCCCGAAGCTGCTTTTGATAAGGGTGTTGCTCCCGAAAAACCATCAATCACACCTTGTCCTTTTGTCAGGCCTCCGGTCCATATGGTATCACCACTGATTTTGGCAGGATAAGCGAAAAATATAAAGGCCCGTGCCAGCAAAGCCGGGTTAAAAATATTCATTCCCGTACCACCAAAAGCTTCCTTCCCCAGTATTACTGCAAATATGCTTGCAAGAGCAACCATCCATAACGGAACATCAACAGGCATTACTAGAGGAATAAGCATTCCTGAAACCAGAAATCCTTCATTAACCTCTTCGTGCCGGTACTGGGCGAAAATAAATTCAACACCTAAACCTGCAATATAAGCAACAGCAACAATCGGAATGACTTTCAGTAAGCCATAACCGATAATTTGCCCGAAGTCAACCTGTTGACCGAGTGAAAGAAAGTGCTGATAACCCGTATTCCATATACCGAATAATAAGGCTGGAATCATAGCAAGAACAACAATCGCCATGGTACGTTTCAGATCGATAACATCGCGGATATGACTTCCGTTGAAGGTAGTTTTGTCAGGCACAAAAAGGAAGGTTTCGAATGCATCGAAAGTTGAGTGTAATTTCTCAAACTTCCCGCCTTCCTTAAATTGCGGCTTTATCTTATCCAGATAATTGCGTAGTGCTTTCATTTATATGTATTGTAGTTTCTATTCGGTTAGGAATTATGTTTAATAAGTATCGGTTGCCAGAGTACTGTCAATTGCTTATTTAGCTCATCTCCTTGCGGATCAGATCGAGACCCTTACGTATAATATGCTGAACTTCTGTTTTGGATGTGTCAATAAATTCAATAAGAGCAAAATCTTCCTCATCTACTTCGTAAATCCCAAGGTTTTCCATCAGTTCAATATTTTCAGCAAGACAGGCTTTAATAAGCTGCATAGGATAAATATCCATGGGAAGTACTTTTTCGTATTGCCCTGTCATTACATATGCACGCTCAGCACCATGAAAGTTAGTATCGAGCTTGTATTTCCTGTTTGGAGTAAGATACGAAATGAACGATTTTGAGAAACTAAACTTATTAAGTCCCGGAAGTGCCCATCCAAAGAACTCGAAGTAATTTCCTTCAGGGATCACCGTAAACTGGTTTTGATAAAATCCGAGGTAACCATCCTGCTTAATATGTGTTCCTGTAAGAGCATTCCCGCTGATAAAACGCACACTTCCATCCTGAATATTATCTTTTGCAATGGAGCGAATGGAAGCACCTTTAAATGTTTTGTAATATTCAGGCGATTTCACTTCCGAACCACAAAGCGGGATAATTATTGATGCATCATAAATTCCTTTAGAGAAAAGCCTGCCGATAATTATGACATCCTGCGGATTTACAATCCAAACGATATCTCCTTTATTAATAGGATTTGTTTTATGTATCTGTATTCCAACATTTCCTGCCGGATGCGGACCTTCAAAATAGGTGATATCGACATTGTTCACATGCGGAAAGTCGTTATTACCACCAGGTAAACCAAGTTGTACTGATTTACCCGCAAGATTGGCAAGTACATCAACACCGGTCTGAAAATCAGAAATGCTTTCTTTTACAATCATTGAATAATCAGGTGCCAGAGGCGCTGAATCAAAACCTGATACGTAAATAGCCTTAGGTGCATCAGCCGGATTGGCAATAATTGTGTACGGTCTTTGCCTGATTACGGGCCATACACCACTCTTCAGTAATTTTTCAATTATAGCTTCACGATCCGTATTTGAAGGATTGGCTTTTCCGAAATCTTCAAACTCATTCAGAGGACTAGATTTTATCCTGATTTCTTCCAAAACACGTTTGTCGCCACGGCTGATTTCTTCAATTATTCCACTAACCGGTGAAGTAAAAATGATGTTTTCACGGTATTTGTCAATAAAAAGTGGTGTTCCTGCTTTAACAGCATCTCCTTCTTTAACCAGTAAACGAGGGAAAACACCTAAAAAATCAGTTGGTTTTATAGCGTAACGTCCGGCATCAATTGCGGAAATTTCTCTCTTAGCCTCTCCTACCAGGTTGATATTGAGGCCTTTTTTTATTCTTATGGTGTTGGCCATAATGTAAAGTATATACTTATTTGAGAATGGTAAATAATTGGCAAATATAGAAAAATTTAGATGTATTTTAGCCAAATGCAGGATTTTATAATGTAATAAATAGTTGAATTAAATGTTAAAATAATTCATCAGTTGTTGAAAATGTCATAACTTAGGACTCGACACTGAATCTGTTTTTATATTTCTCATTAAAAGTAAAAATCTCAAAGAACGAGAAAATATTCCGGCATCATTTATGTTATTACTGTATAGTTGCAGATGATTTACATTTGCAAAATAAATTTTCACATTCTTAAAGGAAATATGAAACTCCGATATTTTTCATTCTTACTTATTATTACCTGCATTTTTACAGGTAGAGCCGATTATTCATCCGCGGCAAATTCAGGAATCATGCCTGATACTGCTGATTTTTATTCGGACGATTATTTGCGGAACGACAATCATGTGTACCAGAAATATATACAGGCTGTGGAGCTTTCGCGGGTTGGTTTTGAGTTGGCTGATCCGATCATTAACTTAAACAGCGACGGACAGTTACGCGTTAGTTTCGACGATTTACACCGAAACTTCAACCAATATTATTACAAAATCCAGCATTGCAATGCCAATTGGGAAACATCGGAAATCTGGACAAATGAATACCTCGAAGGCCAGGAAGAAGAACAGGTTGAAAACTATGAACCTTCGTTTAATACACGTACCACATACACTCATTATGATTTTATCTTTCCGAATGACCGTTTTATTATAAAGAAATCAGGGAATTATATTTTGAGGGTATACTCGCGTGATCAGCACGGAAATGAAATAAATGCTTTTACCCGCAGGTTCATGGTGGTTGATAACAGAGTCACGATTACTGCAAATATCGGACGAGCCGGAACCTCCGAAGATTATGATACAAAACAGGAAGTCGATTTCAAAATCAATACGGCCGGTTACCGCATCGATGCCCCATACCAGGATATTAAAGTAGTTATTCTCCAGAACTGGCGCTGGGATAATGCACTTACTGGTCTTAAACCTTATATGGTTCGCAATGAGATCCTGGATTATTCATTTGATAACGGAACGAACCTCTTTGACGGAATTAATGAATTCAGGAGATTTGATCTGAAAAGTGTGAGATTAATTTCAGAAAAAATCAAGGAAATCACCCCTGACGATACGGTTTTTATGGTTACTCTCTGGCCAAGTGAAAAACGAACTTTTAAAGCATATAGTTTTGATGATGATATCAACGGCAAATTCCTACTGAAAACGGATGATGAACCTTCCGTTTCAAATTATGGTGAATATGCTATCGTAAAATTCTATTTACCCTACGAGGCACCTATTGTTGAAGGAAACCTATATGTTGCCGGTGGTTTCAATGGTTGGCAATACACGCCTGTTAATAAAATGGAATACAATTACCGCCGCAAAGCATACGAGATCAGTATCCTTTTTAAGCAAGGCTATTATAACTATTTGTATGTAATGCTACCCAACAATTCAAAAGTTGGTGATGGAACATGGGTTGAAGGCAACCACTCGGAAACACGAAACACATATACAATACTTGTTTATCACCGGCAGAAAGGCGAATTGTACGATGAACTAATTGGATCCGGAAGTTTTGAAAGTGGAAAGTAAACGGCAATAATTGCAAATTTCATATCTCTAAGGCAGTATTATTTTTGTTGTAAAAACCACTTTCGAATTGTTTCGAAGAAGTAAAAAATACATTCCCGAAGGTAATCCATAAAGATTTATAGTGTTTTCGAGGCTACTTGTCAAGCTTTCAGCATGTACAGCTTTACCTACAGCATTGTAAATAAAAAGTTTTGTGAGTTTTTCCTTTGATTTTATCCTTAATTGCTTCTGCATCAATGTGTAGCTTACTGTATCCTCAGTTATAAATACATCGTTTATTCCAAGTTCCTTTTCAACGCTTTTCATTATTTCATCTACCCAAAGCTCATACATTTTACCACTTGGATGAAGTCCATCGGAAGCAACAAGATAATGCTGCATCAAGCCGTTTCGCGAAATCGGGGTTATGTATACATATTTAACATTATTATTTTCGGTAATATCCTTGTTTACTACATTATACTGATCAATCTGATTACTTATATTTATATTCCCGTTCCCGGATGGAGTATAGGCATAATCAGGGATGGAAAGCACAAAAACATGCTGCGGTTTATTACCGGCAAGACTAATGGCAGTTTTGAGTAAATCTTCAAATTCAGTTGCATATGTCTGTATGCTGCCACCCTGGAATTGATTATTCACACCTATGAGTAGGGAGACAAGGTTATAGCCAGTAAGTGGGTGTTGTTGATTTATCGCATTTTTCAGATCATCCGTGCGCCAGCCGGTTTGAGCAATAATCTTCACTTCTTGTATATTAATACCTTTTTGGATTAATCTGTCTGCAAACTGACTTGGCCAGCGATCGTTTATGTTGACACTCTGACCGATGGTATAGGAATCGCCAAGGGCCAGGAAATGAACCGGCTCTGTAATTTCTATTTTTTGAGCAAGTCCAATGCCATTAAAAGCCAAAAGTGCTAAAAACATCAAAATATATTCCATACTGTTGAATATTGATTATTTACTCAACAACAGAAAATTATTTTTGTTTAAAGCATGTGTGGAGTTAACAGCCTGGATTTAAATTGTGTATAAAAATGAATATATAAATTTTACCATTCGCATTAATCAATCAATGCAATTAAAAAATAAAAGTAAAATAATTTCTACCTGCTGAACCGCAGAAATGTTCCGAGTGGAAGCTTTTTGCCAAACTTATCAGCAAGGAACAATTCGCCGAATTCATTCCCTTCTCCCCTGTCGAAATAGCTGTTAACTAGATTGTTACCGACTAATGCTGAAAACCCGATCGAGTACATATTCAGTATCAGGAAGCTGTTTTCAGGCAAGAGCAGTTTACTGCAAAGCATGATCATCTCATTCAGATTATCGTCCAGTATCCATTTCTCACCATCGGCGCCACGTCCGTATGCCGGCGGATCGAGAATTATACCTGAATAGGTATTCCCGCGGCGTACTTCGCGCTGAACGAATTTAAGAGCATCCTCAACCACCCATCGAATATTATCAAGCTGACTGTTTTCCATGTTTTCGCGTGCCCAGCTGATAACCGGTTTCACTGAATCAATATGTACAACTTCCGCTCCTGCAGTTCTGGCAGCCAGGGAAGCTGCTCCGGTATAAGCAAAGAGATTTAGAACTTTCGGGTGCGCGGCATTGGAAGTAGATACCTGGTCATAGATATAATCCCAGTTTGGAGATTGTTCAGGGAAAACACCGATGTGGCGGAAGGATGTAAGTCCAAGTCTTACATTGAAATTCATTTGCTTGTAGGCATAATTAATGCGCCATTGTTCAGGCATGCCTTTTTTTAATACCCAGCGTCCTTTTTCCGTATCATTTTTCTCCAGTTTAAAGGCAGCCGACGACATTTTATCCCACTCTGCTATGCTCAATGACCGGTTCCAAATAGCTTGTGGCTCAGGACGCATAATTACATATTGACCGAAACGTTCCAGCTTTTCGAAACTGCCAGAATCAATAAGCTCATAATCAGTGAAATGAGATGGAGAAAGTAGTTGCATGATTGGGTCTGAAACTGAAAAATTTAACTAAAGTAACCAGAAAATGATCCAATTTTTGACTTTATAAAAATCATGACTGGTTAAAAATGTTCGAAACTCTTATTTCCGGTTTTGAGCACTGAGATTGAATTTCTCAGGATATCGTGCTTCTTTGTCGAAATAAAATTCCTCTATCTCTTTTAAATCTGCATCAAAATCACCGGTAGGTGTAAACATTTTCCCGATACCACCGGTTTTGGTTTTATGATCAAGAAATCCAAGTGCTATCGGAACCTGGGCGTGCAAAGCTATATAATAAAAACCACGTTTCCAGTTGCTGTTTAAACTTCTTGTTCCTTCAGGGGCAATGGTTATAATAAGGCTATCCTTATTTTTAAACATTTCACCAACCTGGATAACGACATTTGTACTGGCTTTCCGGTCGACAGGCAATCCGCCCATGGCTGAAACCAGCCAGCCAAGGGGAAAAACAAATGCTTCTTTCTTTATAAGGTACTTAGAGTTAATACCAATTGACATGTAACCAAACCAGCCAACAAGAAAATCCCAGTTGCTGGTATGCGGAGCCATTAATGTCACAAATTTCTTAACATCAGGAGGGATATTATTAATCACCCTCCAACCAAATAATTTTAATATGAATTTTGCTAATATCTTCTTCATAATTATATTTTCCAGATTTAAATTGCTTGTAAAGAACCGGCAAATATAGTTCTTTCAGATATTGGGATCAGAATTAACACTTTCATAACTCTGGTATAATCTATAGATCTAATTCCAGATTCAACTGATCCCTGAGTTTGTTAACATTAGGATTCTGTGCAGCCATAGCATCCAGCTTGTCGCGGTCAGTCATATATTTTTTATTTTCAGTGGGTTGTTCTGTTACCTCAACCTGTAGCGAAATGAAGTCATTTTTCAGCTCATCGCGAAGATATTCAAGCAACATATTTCGTCGTTCATTTAACTCCTTTGCAAGGACTGTATTTCCAACCGTAATCTGAAGTACGTTTTCGGGTTGTAAAACGGATTTATAGGATGTGAGTGCTGAGTACAATAAGGCCGAGTCTTCTTTTTTAAGTTCAGCAAAACGCAAAAGCGATTCTTCAAGTTGATCGAATGTAAAAGTCCCTGTTCTGTCTTTTACTGCTTCTGTTTTAACCGAACCAGCCAGCTGATCGGCCTGCATAACTGATTTAATTGAAAAACTTGATCTATGATGCGATTGAACCGGCAGATCATGTTCCGGAATTGTAACTTTTTCAGGCTCTGACACTTTCTGAATCTCCGGCTGAAAATTAATTTCTGTATCTGAATCTGCAGGTTCGAGAGGAGTAGTATCCTGAGCCGGTGTTGGATTTAGTTCAGGAACAATTGTTTCCGGAACCTGAACGGAATCTGGAGGAGGAGATACAGGGGTATCAACAACTCCTGTTTGAGAATCAGAACTCGGTTTAGGCTCAGATACAAAGGGGGTCTGAGCAACCGGTGGCTTTGCAACCGGAGGCTGAATAGCCTGAGATTGAACAACAGATGGAGCTGGGGTAACATCCGGAATTTGCATTTGTCCGCTCAACCTGCATATCTGGATCAGGGGAACTTCAAGTGCAAGCCTTTTATTATTTGACGTCCGGTATGTTACATCGCATTTGTTAATAATATCAAGTGAATCGATAAGAAGTTGCAAAGAAATGGTACGAGCCTGGTTTGAATACTTTGCACGTATTGCATCGCTGTTTTCGATCAATTTAACCGTTGCAGGATCAATACTCATGAGTAAATTACGCAGATGTTCGCCCAACCCGGTTATAAAATGTTGTCCATCGAACCCCTTCTCAATAATTTCGTTAATTATCAACAAAGTATCTTTAAAATTACCGGTACGCATATACTCCATAATGCGAAAATAATATTCGTAGTCGAGCACATTCAGGTTCTCAAGCACTAGTTCGCGGCTGATAGTACGATCGCCCAGGTTAACCATCTGATCGAAAACCGACAAGGCATCGCGTAAAGCGCCATCTGCTTTATGTGCAATAATATGCAATGCTTCCGGATCAGCAGTAACTCCTTCGCTGTTAGCTACAAACAAAAGATGTTTTGCGATATCATCCACAGTGATGCGTTTGAAATCAAAAATCTGGCAACGCGAAAGTATGGTGGGAATAATTTTATGCTTTTCAGTTGTAGCTAAAATAAACTTGGCATAGGCAGGCGGTTCTTCCAGTGTTTTCAGGAATGCATTAAATGCCGCTGACGAAAGCATGTGAACCTCATCAATAATATACACTTTATATTTCCCCATTTGCGGCGGTATCCTTACCTGGTCAACCAGGTTGCGGATATCATCAACACTATTGTTGGAGGCAGCATCCAGTTCGTGAATATTGAATGAAGCTGAGTCGTTAAATGCTATACACGAAGTACATTCGTTGCAGGGTTCAGTGTCGGCCGTTGGATTCAGGCAGTTTATGGTTTTAGCAAGGATACGGGCACATGTAGTTTTACCAACCCCCCGCGGACCACAGAAAAGGAATGCCTGTGCAAGCTGGTTATTACGAATAGCATTTTTAAGGGTGCCGGTGATCGAAATCTGTCCTACAACAGTGTTGAACGTAACAGGACGATATTTTCGCGCCGATACTATAAAATTATCCATATTTGACGGAATATTAGTTCATTAATCCAGAATCCCGTATATAGGTTTTGATTCAGGGAAACTGAAAATATTTAATTTCAAAAGTAAAACAATTCGGCTAATGCAGACAGGTTTGTTAATAAAAATGAGAGAACAACAAGCCTAAATACTTTTGTGAAGTTTTGTAATCAGTTCTTAAAATTCTTAACGATAGACATTACTATATCTTCCAACTTCATATTTAACCTTGCACTGGAGTAGAAGAAACAAAAAATCCTTATTAAAAAAAGCCTTACGATAAAAAACGTATTTTTGCTTAATATCTCCCTGACTGATGCTATTGATCCTGGTTCCGAAAGAAACTAACCGCATGCATTTCACTATGCAGCTTATGTTAACCCGACTGTTAGGAATTGAATTATCCTTTACAAGCGAAATTTCTGCTTTTGAGCAATATGAAGGCCCTAAGTTTTCATTTGGCGTTACTGTTGACACAAAACATCTGTATTTTGCATCAAATGGATTGCTTTTTGAAAGCAGAATTGCAGCCAGGGAATTAAGGCACTTCACGTTCGAAGGTGGCTTGGTTTTTTTTCCGGTTTTTGATCAAGACTCGGCATTACCGTTTGACCTGTTTTCAGCTTCATTTTACCTGGTGAGCCGTTATGAAGAATATCTTCCGCATATTCGTGATAATCACAATCGTTATCTTGCTTCGGGAAGTGATGCCTGGCAACAAGGATACCTGCATAAGCCACTTGTAAATATCTGGTCGTTCAAACTCAAAGACATTTTGCATCAATGGTTCGCTGATCTGAAATTTAATACTCCTGTTTATAGCTTTGCCCCTACCATCGACATTGATGCAGCATATGCATATAAAAACAAAGGTATTACAAGGGCTTTAGGCGGAATTTTCAAATCTTTACAAAACCGAAATTATGATGAATTACGACATAGGATAAGAGTATTATTTAGGCTTGAACGCGATCCATTCGACACATTCGAATTACAGATGCAGCTTCAGAAAAAATACAATTACCGTGCGATCTATTTTATTCTGCTCGCCGATTATGCTCCGAATGATAAAAATATTCCTCACAATAACAGGTATTTCCGGAGCCTGATAAGATATCTTGCTGATTATGCCGAAATCGGAATACATCCCTCCTATGCATCAGCATTTCAACCCTCGCTCATGGTAATGGAAACAGCAAGGCTTTCCAAAATCCTTAAACGCGACGTGGAATGCAGCAGGCAGCATTTCCTCAAGTTAGTGTTGCCCGAAACTTATCGCAACCTCGTAAATAATGACATAACTCATGATTTTACAATGGGTTATGCCGAAGTTCCGGGATTCAGGGCATCTATATGTACTCCTTTTCCTTTCTTTGATCTGGACAATGACTCAAAAACAAACCTGATAATTCATCCATTTGCTGTGATGGACGGAACCCTGCACGATTATATGAAACTCAATCCTCAGAAAGCAACAGAAACAATAAATGAACTGATTGACGAAGTCAAAAAAGTGGGTGGTACCTTTATACCTTTATGGCACAACACTTCCTGGAATGAAGAAGGAGACTGGAACGGGTGGAGTGAAGTATATGAAAAAATGGTGCAGGAAGGAATAAAGATATAGTGGAGTTATTTGAAAAATATCGGAGTTGGCGGGTTGCGACTTAAACCCCAAATCTCAAATTTCTAGTCACAAGTCAACACATAACTTTCAACTCGTAATTAAATTCCGACATGATCCGTTTTTTGCAACATGAATCAATAGACAAATCGCTCTGGAACGATTGTATAAATCATGCTGTTAACGGGAATCTTTTTGCGTTTTCGTGGTACCTCGATATTGTAAGTCCGGGCTGGAGCGCTCTTGTTGAAAATGATTATGAAAAGGTGTTTCCACTACCAGGTTCAACTAAAGCCGGCATCAATTATGTAATGCAACCTTATTTTACCCAGCAGCTTGGCCTTTTTCACCAGTCGCTATCATCGGAAGAAACTCTCCAGGATTTTTTAAATACTATTCCTCCCGGATTTAAATATATTGATATTAACCTGAATACATCCAACAAATTAGCTTCTGCAGTCAATACATTTGAAATGACCAACCTTGAGTTGGATTTGATCAGCGAATATGCTGAAATCGCTTCAGCGTATCAGGGAAATTTACAACGGAATCTGAAAAAAGCGGCGCAAAATAAACTCACTATTGTAAAACATTTGCGGCCGGAAGAAATCATATTGCTTTTCAGAGCAAATAAAGGGCAGAAATTAACACACTTAAATGATAAACAGTATTCTCTTTTACAACGCATTGCCTACGAAAGCATACACAAAGGAACTGGTGAAATATGGGGTGCTTATGATGAATACAATCAATTGGTAGCAGCTATATTATGGGTTTTCAGCCATAACAAAGCCATTTTTCTCTTTTCAGCTTTATCTGAAACCGGGAAAAAACTAAATGCAATGCCCTGGTTAATAGATCAATTTATTAAACGAAATTCAGGGAAACCTCTTACCCTCGATTTTGAAGGATCCAATAACGAAGGATTGGCAAGATTTTACAGCAGTTTTGGTGCAAGGAAAGTTATTTACCACCGCTTTACGCGGAATATGCTCCCTTTCCCTTTTCGTGTAGCACTTATTATTTGGCGATTATTCAGAACACAGTCAAAAAAAGTATTTTATTTTGTCAAAACAATAGGTCAAAGTGCTTAAATTTGTCCGGATTCCGAATCAGGCAAATAATAGATGCATTAATATTCAACAGTATGGTGATCAACATCGGGAGTAAGAATTCAGTAGTAAATCAGTTTGTTCACGAACTTCGTGACGTATCCATTCAGCAGGACAGGATGCGTTTCCGTCGGAATATGGAGCGTATAGGCGAGATATTTGCTTACGAGATCAGCAAAACCCTGGAATATGAACCTAAAGAAGTAATTACTTCTCTTGGTACTGCGGAAGTTCAGGTTATGAAAACTCCCCCTGTACTTGCTACTATTTTAAGGGCTGGCTTGCCTTTACACCAGGGAATGCTTAATTATTTTGATAATGCAGATAACGCTTTTGTTTCTGCTTATCGCGAACACAGGAAAAATGGGGAATTTGCCATTCAGATTGAATATGTTTCCAGTCTTGAAATTGAAGGCCGAATCCTCATCTTATCCGATCCGATGCTTGCTACAAGCCAGTCGATGGTTGCCTCATATAAATCATTGCTGGCGCATGGCACCCCTGCACATACACATTTCGTATCCGTGGTTGCCAGTGTTCAGGGTGTAGAATATTTAAAACGAATGCTCCCAAAAAAAGGTACAACCATTTGGGTAGCAGCTATTGATGATGAACTTACAGCACAGGGATATATTGTTCCTGGCCTTGGCGATGCCGGCGACCTGGCGTATGGGCAAAAAGTTTGATGAAGCACCATGACCGGATTCATAATGTCATCAATTGAATACGTAATTTCGGAAAAACTTACCTGTAATCCAATAGTAAAAAAATAACATCTGTTTTTCATAAAAACAGAGTGTGTACTTTTCATCATTTTTTAACCGATCAGACCGGGGGCTTAATACACAAAGTACTAATTACCAGGTACATAATAAATTCTGTTATTATATTATTAAATACTGTTAATATTTCAAATTTGCTGCAACATTATAACGATCTTTGCGTTATATAGATCAAATCAATTATACGTGTCAGGGTTTTTAAAAATACTAATCGTTTTTTTAGTAAGCAGCATCAAATTCCTGTTTGCCCCTGCGTTGTCATTTGGCTTGGGACTGAATTTTATTCAGACCTGGTTATCGACTACGGCCGGAGGCATAGTAGGAGTTGTGATGTTTTTCTTTTTAAGTAAATGGATTCTTCAATTATACTCCCGATATTTTTTTTATTATTTCCATTTAGGCCGGACAAAAGTATACAACTCCCTGAATATTTCAGTTCCAAAATTCATTCCTGCCCGCCGGTTTACAAAGCGTAACCGGATGATTATCAAAATTGTTAATAAATTCGGAATGTTCGGAATAGTTTTTCTGACTCCGGTTTTTCTTTCCATTCCTATAGGCACTTTCATTGCTACCAGGTATTATTCTTCCAACCGTTTTTTGCTGGTTTATCTGAGTGCTTCAGTTTTATTCTGGTCGCTGTTTATGTCTTCGGCAATCTCGTTATTTTAAGTAAATCTTCTCCTTTTATTTTTTTTATTTCAGGTTTAAATTAAATCCTTAATTTTACCCTATTATTATTATAATAGCACTTCAGCTATTGTGAATATGTAATCAGGCATTCCAATTTTCGAACCATAATTTTACCTATAAAATACTTACCATGAAGTTGTTTAAAAGCGGCCTTGTTCTTGAAAATTTTCGCATTTCTATGCAGTCGGTACGAAGTCATATGATGCGGACTACTTTAACAGTACTGATCATTTCTTTCGGAATTATGGCCCTTGTTGGAATACTTACTTCTATTGACGCCATCAAATTTTTCCTGAATGATAAATTCCAGATGATGGGAGCCAATACTTTTACTATACGCAACCGTACACAGTTCCGGGTCAATCATAGTAAAGCCGTAAATTTCAGGGAGATCACTTATGCTGAAGCGATGCGTTTTAAAGAGTCATACACCTTTCCTGCTACTACCTCTATTTCAATAGATGCAACAGGTACAGCTACCGTTAAATATGCAAACAATAAGACTAATCCTAATGTTCGTGTAACTGGCTGTGATGAAAATTACATGATTACCTCAGGAAATGAAATTGCTGAAGGCCGCAATATTTCCCCGAATGAAGTATTCTATGGAGCTGCGGTTGCTATCGTCGGAAGTGATGTAATAAAGAAAGTATTTAAAGACAAAGAGGATCCGTTAGGTAAGTATATCACTATTGGCCCGGGCAGGTACCTCATAGTCGGGCTTTTAAAAGAAAAAGGATCAAGCCTTGGTAATCCTGATAACATTTGCCTTATTCCTATCAATAATGCACGGCAAAGGTTTTCGCGGCCAAATGCTTCGTATGGAATTAATATTTCAGTTTCTGATGGATCAAAACTTGAAGCAGCAATTGATGAGGCAACCGGTGTTTTCAGGATTATACGCCAGGTAAGTATTGGGGAAGAAAATAGTTTTGATATCTCAAAAAGCGACAACCTGGCCAATATGTTGTTTGATAGTTTAAGCTATCTCAGGATGGCGGCAGTAATAATTGGAGCTATTACACTTCTGGGAGCAGCTATCGGATTGATGAATATAATGCTTGTATCAGTTACTGAACGTACCCGTGAAATAGGTATACGTAAAGCTATTGGCGCAACCAAACATACAATCCGGAATCAATTCTTAGCAGAAGCTATCGTTATTGCACAGATTGGCGGTGTACTTGGTATTATTCTCGGGATTGCCATCGGCAATGTTCTTGCTCTTGCAATTGGCGCCAGTTTTATGATTCCATGGAAGTGGATGATTTTGGGATTTACATTATGCTTTGGAGTTGCCCTTTTATCTGGTATCTTACCTGCTGTTAAGGCTGCAAAACTTGATCCGATAGATGCACTCAGATATGAATAAAGGAATTAAGGGTAAGGTTCAAAGCCTTAAAAACCTGACCTTGTTTCTAATATGGGAATATTCTCAATTCAAAATAAAATAGAAAAATATTTATTTTGACAAATGTCGTTATTTTTGCGACATATTTCTTATATTTGTGGAAAATTAAAAAAGATGGAAACAATGGAAATTTTTGATCCAATGGTTGCGTACGATTCAATCGATGATATAAATGCTATGTCGTTGATAAAAATGGTGCGCAATGGCATTGGATTTGCTTCATTCGACAAGTTTGCCAACAGAAGTCCATTCAGTTTGAGCGACTGGTCATCTTTCCTTCATCTTTCAGAGCGCACCATGCAAAGATACCGCAGTGAAAACAAAACATTTGACTCTTTGCAATCGGAAAAAATACTGGAAATAGCTCTTCTTTATAATAAGGGAATTGAGGTATTTGGAAATGCAGATAAACTTGACTCCTGGCTGGGAACCGACAACCTGGCATTAGGTAAAATAAAACCAAAAATGCTTCTGGATAATTCCTTTGGTATTAATATGCTCAGAGATGAACTCACCGCTATCGAATACGGAATATTAGCATGATCGTATTCAGATTAAGTAAATCGAAGTTCGCAAATGACCTTTCAGGTAAAGGTGCTGAAAAGAGCGGCGGAAGATGGAATAGCAAAGTTACCTCAATGGTATATACCAGTGAATCAAGAGCTTTGTGTACCACCGAAATTGCCGTTCATACGCCCTTAGGCAACCTTCCTCTTGATTATAAACTGATAACAATTGAAATTCCGGATATCACTCATATACAGGAAGTAAATATTAAAGATATTCCTTCAGACTGGAAATTATTTCCGCATGTACATGCTACCCGGGAAATTGGCGACAGGTTTGTATCGGAAGGGATTTTTCCTGTACTGAAAGTTCCTTCGGCTGCAGTCCAGGATGAATTTAATTACCTGGTTAATCCTGTCCATATTGATTCAAAGAAAATAGTAGTGAAGGCAATAGAATCCTTTAATTTTGATGAGAGATTGTTCAACAAGTAGTTAAGCCGGATTAAAATAATCAGAATTTCATTGTCTTTAATCTTTCCACAATTTCGAAAACGGCCGGGCATGTTGCAGTATTTTCCAAAGTAATATCAAGTATCTGTTGCATACGGCGCCGGTCCGTATGCGGGTAATCGCGGCAGGCTCGCGGACGGTTTTCATAAATTTTACACTGATTATTCGAATCCAGGAACGGGCATGGCATGGTTTGGAAAACATAGTCGTTATCTTCGTCTAAACGGAGATATTTTTCAGTTAATTCCGAAGGTTTTATCTTTAAAGAAGCCGAAATCCGGCTAATATCAGCATCGGTAATTCTTGGACCCAGCGATTTACAACAGTTTCCGCAATCAAGACAATTCACTTCTTCAAAAACATCTTCATGCAGGCGACGAAAAGCTTCATCTACTTTGCCCGGATCTTTTCTTGAAAGTTGCCTGAAAAATGCCGCATTTTCCTTTTGCTGCAGTTTTGCATCTGTCCTGAGTGTTTTTAAAGTCAAAGCTGATATTTCCATCCTTTATTTAGAATCTGATTCTAACTGTTTTTGGTACAACTTAAATTTTCAACCCTATTTAACTGCGGCAAAGGTAATCATTCATATTTTCGAATCCTGCTTTATTTCTGACAACAGACCAATTCATTCAATATTCATTTTTGATGGGAACGAATTGAGAATTAAAGTATCTTGCATACTTTATCATATTGCTTTTGAATGGACACATTATCATACATTTTAGTCGCTGTTTTAATACTATTTATTGTCATTATAGCATTAAGACAGCTAAATTTCCAGCTATTCCATCACAATGATTTTGAAGCAAATTTTGATAAAGCAATGGTGCCTGCTTTGCGGAAATTGCTCATTGATAATTTTGTTGTGTATAATATGCTTAACGAAAAAGGACGAGAGGTATTTGAGAAGCGTGTGTGCAGGTTTATCAGAATGAAAGATTTCAGATCCGGGAGCAATATCAGTGAAATAACGGATGAAATGAGAGTGATGGTGGCTGCGTCAGCCATCCAGATAACTTATGGATATCCGGATGTGTATTTTAATCACTTTCAAACCATTATACTTTTTGCAGAGGAGTACTATTCAACCATTACCGGCCAATATCACGAAGGTGAAGTGAATGCAGGCGGTGCAATCGTCTTATCCTGGAAGAATTTTGTTTCCGGCTTCAGTAATCAGACTGATGGCCGAAACCTGGCACTCCATGAAATGGCACATGCTTTACGCCTTACCAATATTGTTGATAATGTGGAATATGATTTTATTGACAGGGATATGATGTTCTCATTTGAAGCATTGGCTATGATTGAAATTCAAAAGATCAATAATGAGGGAAATATCTTTTTCAGATCGTATGGAGCTGCAAATCTGCAGGAATTCTTTTCAGTAGCTGTTGAATGTTTCTTCGAAATACCAAAAGAATTCAAGGCTTATAACCCGGAACTTTATGGATTACTTTCCCAAATATTGAAGATTGATTTATTAGATTTTGGAAAGAGTTAATGGGATGGAATATTTACCAATGGTCAGCTTGCCTTTCACCCGGTTCCATGTTTCAGTGGATTAAGTATAAAATTTCAGCCTATTAAAATATTGAATAGTGTTAATATTCTATTTACTTAATTCATATTCCCAACTCTTAAATGGTAAACTGCAGATTCTGTTCTATACAATTGCTCTTTCTTTCTTAATCTGTTCATACGCTGCATTCAGTTCCTGGAATTTTGCATTAGCGGCTTTTTGAACATCATCACCCAGGTGTGCAACTTTATCAGGATGGTATTTGAGAGCCATACGCCGATATGCTTTTTTCAATTCCTCGTTATTCGCATCAGAGGTAACTTCGAGGATACGGTAAGCACTGGTAGTATCTTTAACGAACATTGCTTTAATACTCTCAAAATCGGAATTTGCAATTCCAAGTATTCCGGATATCCGTGTAATAAGCTGTAATTCTGCAACATGAACCTGTGCATCTGCAGCTGCCAATCCAAAAAGGAAATGCATTAACTGCAGGCGTGAAGGATATTCCATATATTGTTTTATCTGAACACCAACCTGGCTAATATCATAATCTTTCTTCAAAAGCTCGCGGAGTATCAGCAACTGGCGTTCAGCTTCATCTGTGCCAAATTGTTGAAGCAGAAATCGTTTTACAAAATCAAGCTCAGATCTCAACACCTTATTATCTGATTTCATAACAGCAGATGCCAGTATCAACAAGCTCAAAATAAAATCATTAGGAGTTGTCTGAGGTTTATTGAAAGTAGAACTTTGTTGAGGTTCATAAGCATATACACCACTCTGCATACCATCAATCATTGATCCGAGGGCGAAACCTAGTATTCCGCCAATCGGTCCTCCGGCTGCCCATCCGATACCTCCCCCAAGCCATTTCAGAAATTTTGCCATTCTATTTAAAATTGAAGTGCAAAAGTAATGAAACCAATGAAATCACAGGGGAATTTGTCTTAACCTTTGTTAAAATACAGGTTATTCCGATTGATTAAGTGAATCAGTGATCTCCTGGATAAAATGAAAAAAGGCCACCCGAAGGCAGCCTTTTCATTCATTATAATTAGTGGTTAGCTGATTCTTTCACTTAAAGGCAATCCGTATTCCTCAACCATTCGGATATCGAGTTTTTCGAGTGCATCCAGTATAGGGTTATAAATTCCAGGCAAAACAGGACGGAATACACCTTTAACAGTGATTTGTCCGGAAAGTATCATTTCTACGCCAATTGCAGCTGGCAAAGCAACGGTTCGGGCGATCGAGGTGTCGGTTGCCGGTGTACCGAAATCAAGCATTCGCGAACGGATTACTTCCTTTTTGCCATCAGGATAGGATGCAAGGAAAGTATGCTGCAAAGCAACCATATCGCGTTCGTTTTGTCCGAGTTCCATTTTCGCGATCATCAGGTCACTGGTAACTTCATAAGGCGAGTCCTCGGTACGCCGAAGCGGTTCATTACTGAATAGACCAAGCCATTCCATAGCTTCAAGTGCATAAGCATCGGGATTAATACCCAGAAATGCAGCAACTTTCTGACGGATATGCGAACTATTGGATGCACCAATCTGCATAGCAATAAAATCAGCATAGGTTTTACCTTCAAGATTTACCTTATCGTACGAAATCAGGTTTAACTGTTTCATCACATGCAGTGTCTCGCACCATCCTTTGTAACGGAAAGTTCCGCGCTGAATGGTCTTCACTTCAGGAATACCATAAATTTCGATGTAAGAAATAGAGTCGCGGTTAGGATAAACTTCAAGTTTTCCAACTTCAGGGAAATCGACCTGGAGCGGGCTTTTAAAAAGATCCTTAGTCGGGACATATACTTCAACGCCGTCCTTCATGTATTTGCCGTCGTTATTCCCGGCCATAACCACACCTTTAGGACTCCAGGAAAACTTATATTTAAATGGATTATTTGCTGCTTCAGGAGCCGGTAATGCTCCGCAAATGGAATAGAACTCTTCCACTTTTCCGCCTTTGTTATGTACATGGTCGATAATACGCATAGCCGACATATGATCAATACCCGGATCAAGACCTAACTCATTGAGAATGATTATCCCAGCTTCTTTTGCCTGGGCATCCAGAGCCTGCATTTCGGGTTTTACATACGAAGTGGTAACCATGTTTTTTTTGTGAATCAGGCAGTACTTTGCTACCAGCAAATGGTGAAGATAAGGCAGTAGGCTTACTGACAGATCATGCTCGGCAACCATTCGGCTAAGAGTTTCTTCATCATCCACCGTCCAAGCAACAGTTTTGCCATTTGGATGGCCGGCAATCATTTCTTCGGCTTTGCTTTTGGTACGTGTTGCAACAGTAACCTGGATTCCTTTGTTAAGCAAGTGTTTTACGATAGGGCGGACCACCAGGCCAGCACCCAGAATAAGGACTTTCTTCATTTTAGTTGTATTTAAATTTTAATGGGGGTTGCAGAGTTATGAGGTATGAGTTGAGACTTATGTTATTTCAATTTATCAGCATTTATTTAATAACCAAAAACTATTTGACTTTGACCAGGTGTTCTTCCAGATATTTATACTGAAGCGTAAGTTCACCCCGGTGGAGAATCAAAGCACTTTTTATGGCATGAGGCAGATCAAGTTCCAGAAAATCTTCGTTAAAATCGCAGTCTGCAATATCCTTAACATAGTTAATCAACACATCAGCAAACCCTGCTGATGAATCACGGGGAAGCTCACTTGGTAAAATATCGACTGCCATTACCAGGACTCCTTCACCTTTATGCCCCATGGTGTAGGTACGGGAATCAGGATGGTAAACAAAAATCGGTTCTTCAATTTCAGTGCCTTTTTCAGTACATTCAATTGAACCGTTCACATCACATGATATATCACCGATGACCTTTAACCTCGGAGTTCCTGAAGCAAATAGTTTTTGAAGATAATCTTTTGTTACAAGCCTTGGGTAACGCGAATCCCAATAAATGCAATTGATAAGCATATCGATATGAGGAATGTATTTTTCAAAGCTGCTTTTAAACTTGTCAGGAGAAGCATAGTATTCATGAAGATCAAATTCTTCATTCTCATTAACACGCTCAACAAGATGTTCTTCCTTAAAAATAATTTTATAAATGAGGTTACCCGGAAGTTTACTGCGACGTTTTAGTGAAAGCAATTTCTCAGGCGAGATTTCCTTCACCGGGAGTAAGCCAAGGATTTCCTGTGCTCCCTGCGAAACATTTCCGTAGCCAGTAAAAGCAACTGTAAACGGGCGTAATTCCTCCGGCAATCCTTTTTCGGCAATCTCTTGCCCTACTGCTGAAATTACTTCGCGCACTTCGGCTAATGAACTATATAGGTGTGCTTGTTTAATCTGTGAAAACGGAGTTTTATAACCGGCTTCTTTCAATCTAAGTCCAATTGACCATAACGAGTTGATCATTCCGGCCAGGCCTGCATAGCGGCCGAAAAAGATCAGGCGTTTGCCCTGCTCATCCACAACCCGCTCGTATTCAATAAGGTTACATTTCATTTCCATCATTTTCCGGAGCATTGGCATATTGTAAGCCTGCCCTTTGATGATGTGTGAAAAGAAGATATATGTCTTGTCCTTTTCAAAAAAAGACTCAGGCATTTCCTTAACACCAAATATGACGCTGCATTTTTTCAGGTCTTTGGCAATTTTTGCTCCGGCATGGATATATTCTTCATCTGTGAACACTCTTTTTTCAGAAGTCTGAACAACGAAGTCAAGTTTCTTTGTTTTAATCAGTCGCGCCACATGTTTTGGTGTAAGTGGGGCCCTGCGTTCCATCACGTATTTATCTTCGTGTCGTATTCCTATAAAATTGCTCATGCCGTATTTTACATTTTGATTTGCTGTATATTTATCCCTATTATCTGATTATCAACAGATTAATATCACTAAGTGTTTCACTGATAGACTTGGCAAACATATTGAAAAATTAATACATTTGCACTACAAAGAATAAAATTGTTTTTCAAATTGCATTAAGAATGAGCCAAAAAGGCAAATCCCCACGTTTTCAAAGAGTTAAAAAATATGGTTTCCGGTTTATTCGATTTTGCCTGATCCTTTTTTTCGCCAGTAGTATTGTTTTCACATTACTTTACAGGTTTATTCCTCCGCCGGCAACCCCTCTTATGATGTCGCGCGTTATTGAAAGTATTTCAGAAAGAAAAACACCTGCCATCAACAAACATTGGGTTTCACTTGATAATATTTCGCCTTTCCTTGTGCTTGCAGTAATTACATCGGAGGATAATAATTTCGAATCGCATTATGGTATTGATATTAAAGCCATTGAAAAAGCTCAGAAACTTAACGCGAGAGGAAAAAAAATACGTGGTGCAAGCACTATTTCGCAACAAACAGCTAAAAATGCATTTCTATGGCAATCACGTACTTATGTGCGCAAGGGGCTTGAATTATACTTTACAGGGTTGATCGAGCTTTTTTGGGGGAAGAAACGCATCATGGAAGTTTACCTGAATATTATTGAAATGGGAGATGGTATCTACGGAGCCGAAGCCGCTTCACAGAAATATTTCCATAAATCGGCCAAAAACTTAACACGTGCTGAAGCAGCTGCTATTGCTGCCGTGCTGCCAAACCCCCGACGCTGGCATCCGGATAAACCAACGCCTTATATTTCAAAGAAAATAGGATGGATATTGCGGAATATGAATAACGTGGAAAAGCCTGATTGGTAAGAGTGTGTGAAGATATGAATTGGAGAAAGAGGGAACGGCGAAACGGAATTTGGAATTTTAGATACAGTTATTATCAATTTTATTCCGGGCATAATTTGGTTAAAGATAAATATTAATATTGACTATGAATTAGATTTTATAAACTGCTTATCGCTTTGGACATATCAGGCTTAGAAACATTCTTCAAACTAAAACGAGTATATTATAATCTCCATATATTTTCGAGACAAATACTCCCCCATGTCCAATTTGAGTAATTTTGCCTGAAAATTAATATTTGAACCCTGATAAATAAAACATGAAAAAGCAATCACTACATTCCTATATTTTTTTAATAGTTGTCCTGTTCATCTTTAATGCAATCCAGCCTCTTTTGGCCCAAACCGTTAAACTCAAGCTTATTGAAACAAGCGATGTTCACGGATCCCTTTTCCCCTGGGATTTTATAAATGATAAGCCCACAAACACTTCGCTGGCACAGGTTTATAGCTATGTTGAAGAACAGAGAGCGGATAAAAGCCAATCGGTAATTCTGCTGGATAACGGCGATATTTTGCAGGGTCAACCGCTGGTTTATTACTATAATTTTGAAGACACAAAGGCTGAGCATATTTGTGCAAGCATAATGAATTATATGAAATACGATGCTGCTACTGTCGGAAATCATGATATTGAACCCGGACATCCTGTTTACGATAAAATTGTGAAAGAGTTCAAATTCCCATGGATGGCTGCCAATGCTGTTGACACCAAAGCCAATCAACCCTACTTCAAGCCCTATACCATTCTGAATCGAAACGGAGTAAAAATTGCAGTTCTCGGACTCATTACACCCGGCATTCCGATGTGGCTGCCTGAAAAAATATGGAGTGGCATTGATTTCCAGGATATGATTGTGATCGCAAAAAAATGGGTAGAAATTATAAAGGAAAAAGAACATCCCGATGTGCTGATCGGTCTTTTCCATGCTGGAGTTGAGGCCGGCTATGAAGGTCAGACTGCCGATATGCCAAGGAATGAGAACGCATCGCAACTAGTTGCTGAACAGGTTCCGGGATTTGATGTAGTATTTGTCGGGCACGATCATCACGGCTGGAATTATACAGTGAAAGATCCGGCAGGAAACAGTGTTTTGATTCTTGGAACGTTGAACGCTTCCCGCACTGCTACCGAAGCAACCATCGTCTTAAATAAAAATCCTGAAACAGGTATATGGAAAAAAGAAACCAGCGGGGCTGTAATTCAAATCGAAAAATTCAAACCTGACGAAGCATTCATGAATGAATTTGAACCGGTTATCAAAAACATTAAAGCATATGTAGCCAAGCCAATCGGCGAATTTACTGAAACCATTTCCACACGAGAATCCATATTTGGCGACTCACCTTTTGTAGATCTCATTCAGCATATTCAGCTGGAGCTTACACATGCGGATGTGTCGTTTGCTGCCCCTCTTTCGTTTAACGCCGAGATTAAAAAAGGAGAAGTATATGTCCGTGACATGTTTAAACTATATAAGTATGAGAATCTCCTTTATACTATGAAAATGAGCGGACAGGAGATCAAAGATTATCTCGAATTTTCGTATGGACAATGGTTTAACCAGATGAAAAATGCTGATGATGACCTGCTTAATTTTAATCGCGACGATAAAGGGAATTATATTTTATCGCATGGAACTCCACAGCTTGCAGCAAGTTATTATAACTATTCTTCGGCTGCCGGTCTTAAATATACTGTTGATGTGAGCAAGCCTGTTGGCGAAAGAATATCCATAACTTCTATGGCTGACAGCAAACCTTTCGATTTAAAAAAGACTTATACCGTTGCACTGAATTCATACAGGGGCAATGGCGGAGGCGGGCATTTAACACAAGGTGCCAGGATTCCAAAAGATGAAATTGCCGGAAGAATCATTAATTCAACCCCGAAAGATCTTCGTTACTACCTGATGAAATGGATTGAAAAAGAGAAAATCGTGAATCCAAAAGCATTGAACAACTGGAGTGTTATTCCACAGGATTGGTGGGAGAAAGGGAAAGAAAAAGATGCTAAACTCTTGTTTAAAGAGAAGACAACTGATTAATCAGCATTTACATCATTCTCCCTCTTTTCAACAAATAAGGCAACAATACCTGATCAAATCCTTTATTGATATCAGCTTCGATAAAGTCAATTTTATACTGGGCGCATTTTAGTTTCAGTTCCTGGTGGAAGTTACCAATGGCTTCGGAATAGGTTTTACGAACTTCGGCAGGTTGCAGCTTTATTTCGGTGCCGGATTCCATATCTACGAAGCGGTACGGACGGTTTTCGTAATCAAAATCGAGCTCTTTAGCTTTATCCACCACATGAAACAGGATCACTTCGTGTTTGTTATAACGTAAATGCTGTAAAGCATCAAACAATGCGGCATTGTCGTTGCCGGCATCAAACATATCGCTGAAAAGTACTACCAGCGAACGTTTGTGGATATTTTCGGCTATAAAATGCAAGGAATCAGTTACCTGTGAAGTTCGATGCACTTCAGGAGTTATAGGCATAAGCAGTTCTTCCAGTTTGCCCAGCAGGAATTTATAATGTACCGAATTAGATTTAGCCTGGGTATGAAGGCTTACCTTATCACTGAACAGGCTCAAACCCAAAGCATCGCGCTGACGCCTCAACAACTGCATAATACAGGCAGCAGCATAAACTGAAAACGTAACTTTATTTGGATGATCTATATCCGGCACATCACGAACAGGGAAAAACATTGACGATGAAATGTCGATAACAACCTGGCAGCGCAGGTTGGTCTCTTCCTCGTAACGTTTCACATACATACGGTCGGTGCGGCCATATAGTTTCCAATCAATATGACGTGTGGGTTCGCCTGGATTATACAGGCGATGTTCTGAAAACTCAACTGAGAAACCATGAAATGGGCTTTTATGAAGCCCTACAATAAACCCCTCAACAACCGTCCGTGCCAACAACTCCAGATTTGGATAATGAGGGATACGGCTTTGGTCGATCTGCATGAGAAAGTGTTTAGTGCTTTAATAACAATATTCGTGTATCTTTTGATAGAATATTTAAAATTAATTTTAAAATATCGAATAATGAACAAGGAATAATGAAGTCCGAAGTTATGAAGCTTTAGAATTGTTAATGCATCAATATTATTTGTGCGATTTCAATCTTATACTAAAAACAGAATTTTTATTATTCAATTCCTAATTTCTTGTTTTTACTTCAGTATTCGATATTCCTTGTTCGATATTACTCGCTTCGCTTCGCTAGGTCGCTGCGCTAAGTTCATTATTCAAACCTTTTTAGGTTCTGGCTTGTCCAAGTTAGGTTTTAGGGGTTAGGAGTATCAAGTACGTCAGGCAAGAGATTTGTGTTCCGGGGATCACACCCTTCACTACAACCTGATGCCCAACACCTAATCCCTCAATTATAAATCTTATCCAAGAAGTTTTTCCAACTTGCCAACCAGCACACTTTTGGGAACTGCACCAACTTGTTTATCAACAATTTCGCCGTTTTTCATAAAAAGAATAGTAGGAATATTGCGAATACTGAATTTGGCAGTAGTAACAGGGTTGCTGTCAACATCAAGTTTGCCAATAACAGCTTTGCCTTCGTATTCCTTTGCCATTTCTTCAACTATTGGGCCAACCATGCGGCAAGGGCCACACCATTCAGCCCAAAGGTCAATAATTACGGGTTTATCTGATTTTTCAGCAAGTTCTGCGAAATTCTCATCTGTGAAATTAAGTGCCATGTTTGTATATTTTTAAGTTTAATGGTTAATGGAAAAATAAAAATGAGTCTTTTCTGTTTCAATTATTTTGTTTCTGTTTTTTTTGAATATTAAGTTCCATTAAAGAACCAATTTCAGTCTGTATTTGTTTATTGAATCTTTTTTTTATCGAGTGCAAATTTAGACATTTAAACCTTGTAATCCGCGAAAAACGTAATGATTTTCTCTAGGCTTTTACCTTTGTATTAATACCGGATATCAACCTGAGTTGTTTTACCGTATTGCTACACATCACTTTATGCTTCGACGAAATGGTTTCGACACGGTAATTATTTGCAAAATCAAAAAATTCGAGCCTCACCCGGCAGTTTCCTTTGTTCTTTTTAATGGTATCGATAATGCTGTTGGTCATGGTATCGGCCAGATTGTCAAGAGGTATCTGCACTATAACAGCTTTTGCCTGTTCATCCATAATATCGCTGAGCAACGAAATTCGCTGAATACGGGGCTCAAACTGATCGTCAGTTCCATAGCGCAACGCCGACTTTAATTTAATAAATACAATAGCATCATCAACTAAAAGATGTCTGAATTTCAGGTAATCTTCTTTAAAGAGTGCAAGTTCTATAGCTTCGTCAAAATCTTCAAGTGTAAACCGTCCGTATGGATTACCGTTTTTTGCAATCTCGTGACGAACCTTCGAAACGATACCGGCTATAAATACATCGCGCGAAGCTGCAGCGGCCATATTTTCTTTCAATTTTTTAATTGAAGCGTTGCAGAAGGTATCAATATCAAAACGATATTCATCGAGCGGATGACCTGAAATAAAGAAACTTGCGATATTTTTCTCCCGTTTAAGTTTTTCGATATTCGACCAGGGTTGGCAGTCTGGTATTTTAAGGTCGGGGACATCAACAGGGCCCAGGTCGCCAAACAACGACTGCTGCGACGATTGCTGCATAGCCTGGAAGCTACCACCGAAACGGATAAGTCTTTCGAGGAATGTGACGTCCTCGTTCGTTTCTTTATAAAAAAACTGTGCCCGGTGCATGCCTTCGAAACTATCGAAAGCACCACCTTGGGCCAGGGCTTCCATCGAACTTTTATTGACAGTCCTTAGGTTTACACGCTTGATGAAATCAAAAATATTGGTATAAGGTCCGTTTTCGGCACGTTCAGTCAGCAACGAATCAGCGGCGGCATCACCCATTCCTTTCAAAGCTTTCAACCCGAATCGGATTTCCTTATTTTTATTCACGGCAAAATTAAGTCCCGACTCATTTACATCAGGTCCCAAAACGCGCAATCCCATCCTGCGGCATTCATCGAGATAAGCTGTAAGATTGTCAACAGTTCCAAGGTTAGCTGTTAGTAAAGCTGCCATATATTCGGCAGGATAATGCACTTTAAGATACGCTGTTTGATATGCAATATAAGCATAACAAGTACTATGCGATTTGTTAAAAGCGTAGGATGCAAAATCTTCCCAGTCGGTCCATATTTTGTTGAGTTTATCTTCGGGATGACCATTTTCGGTTCCACCTTTGATAAACTCGGGTTTCATTTTATCCAGTTTCTCACGGATCTTTTTACCCATTACCTTACGAAGTTCATCGGCTTTCCCTTTACTAAAACCAGCCAGTTTCTGCGAAAGCAACATCACTTGCTCCTGGTATACAGTAATACCATAGGTTTCGTGCAGGATTTCCTCCATAACCGGAAGATCGTAGGTAACCGCTTCACGGCCATGTTTACGCGCAATGTAGTTGGGAATATATTTTATCGGACCCGGACGGAAAAGCGCATTCATGGCAATCAGATCCTCAAATTTATCGGGTTTCAGATTGCGCAGATGCTGCTTCATTCCAATACTTTCAAACTGAAAAGTACCGTCTGTATCGCCGCGTTGGTAAAGTTCAAAAGTTGCGGTGTCATCCAGAGGAATAGTATCAAGATCTAATTTTATTCCATGGTTCTCTTCTATTAGCTGAAGTGCATCCTTCAGAATGGTAAGGTTCTTCAATCCAAGAAAGTCCATTTTGATTACACCGGCAGATTCAATAACATTTCCTTCAAACTGTGTTACCCATAAAGGTGAATCTTTTGCAATACACACAGGAATAAGTTCAGTAAGATCAGTTGGTGCAATTATAATTCCGGCAGCATGAATTCCGGTTCCACGCACAGAACCTTCAAGTTTTGATGCCAACTCCAGTACTTTCTTCTGAAGCAACATGGAAGTATCAGACCCGGAAAAATTATAAATCTCCCTGATTTTACGGACATTATCCATATCTTCTGAACGAAGATCTTCCTTTTCTTCCAGCGATTTAGGGCCTTCTTTCGCGGTAAGCGGAGCAGTAAGCACTCTTTTAAGTTTAATACCCGGCTTATCAGGCACCAGTTTGGTGAGATAGTTACTGATACTGAGGTCAAGGTCAAGAACACGGGCAACATCCTTAATACTGCTTTTGGCAGCCATGGTTCCATAGGTTACGATCTGGGCAACCTGGTTCTGACCATATTTCTCAACAACGTAATCAATAACCTTTTGCCGGCCCTGGTCGTCAAAGTCAGTGTCAATATCAGGCATACTGATACGTTCGGGATTAAGGAAACGCTCGAACAGCAAGTTGTACTTCATGGGATCGATGTTGGTGATAGCCGTACAATAAGCTACCACACTTCCGGCAGCAGATCCCCGGCCTGCACCGATATAAACACCCATATCGCGCCCTGCCTTTATAAAATCGCTCACAATCAGGAAGTAACCGGCAAAGCCCATATCGTGAATGGTCTGAAGCTCAAAATCTATCCTTTCACTCAGTTGAGGTGTGATTTCACCATACCTTACTTTAGCACCGATATAGGTGAGATGTTTCAGGAATTCCCATTGGTTGCGGACATCAGGGGTAATTTCTTTTTGACCGTATGTATCTTTTCGTTCGACAAAAAGCGAAGTTTTATGTATATTGAATTGAGGCGGAACGGGGAAATTAGGCAATAGAATATCCCGTTTTAATGATATGAGTTCAATTTTGTCAACAATCTCATTGGTATTATCTATTGCTTGCGGAATATCAGCAAACAATTGGCTCATCTGATCGGTTGATTTGAAAAAGAACTGATCATTATAAAAGGAAAAGCGCCTGCCTTTCATCATCGCATCACCATCGCCATATTCCCGAAAGGTAGGAGTACTTTGTTTCTCTCCGGTATTAACACACAAAAGGATATCATGTGCATTAAAATCTTCCTGCTCAACGTAATGCGAATCGTTGCTGGCAATCATTTTCACGTTGTATTTCGCTGCAAAACGCTGTAAAACCAGGTTCACTACGTTCTGGTCAGGAATATCGTGGCGCTGGAGTTCAACATAATAATCTTCACCAAAAATATCGAGCCACCATTTAAATAACTTTTCACCTTCCGCTTCGCCTTTAGCCAGTATCATCCTTGGCACTTCGGCACCCAGGCAGCAGGTAGTTGCTATCAGACCTTCGTGGTATTGACGTATCAATTCCTTATCAATACGCGGATATTTACCGTACATTCCCTGGATATAACCCAGTGAAGCCAGTTTCACCAGGTTTTTATACCCGGTAGCATTTTTAGCTAGCAGCAGCTGGTGGTACCTTGCATCCTTTTCGCCACCTCCGAATTTTCGTTTATGACGATCCTGTACCAAATAAAATTCGCAACCAAGAATAGGCTTTATAATTGGCGTGGCACTTTTACCATTTATTTTTTCAGCTTCGGCTATAAACTGGAAAGCACCAAACATGTTTCCATGATCGGTAAGTGCAATACCGGGCATTCCATCAGCAACTGCCTTGCGGAACATGGCAGGTATTTCGGCAGCACCATCGAGTAATGAATATTGAGAATGTACGTGAAGATGACTAAATTTGGGCATGTAAAGCTTGATTATCAGATTTTTACCATTTGGTAATGGAATTTGCTAAGATACCGGTTTTAAAACAGATTACTGTAGAGTGTTAATAAATTATGGTAAAACAATTCAGGAAACGCAGTGTTCCTGATATACAACACATAAGCCTGAAAAACCGCTTTAGCTTCTGCCTGATTGCCATAAATTCTTAATCAGCCGAAATTTTGTCGGAAGCATTCTTTGTATGTCAGGAAAAATAATAGCTTTGTTAAATTATTATTAACAAACTATCTCTAATACACGGAATACTACTGACAATAAGAAGAATTTTGTCAAACTGCTCGTCAATATACTTTTGAAAATATTAATTTACATTCAATTCAATTATAGATATCAGTATTACATCAGTAGTTTATACAAAAAGAAAGCAGAAGATTTCTGAAAAACTAAAGTTAAAGGAGATGAAATGATTTAATACTAAAATACCAACATAAAAAAAATCGTGAAACTAATGAAAGCAAAAAGCAAAACTGCAGAAATTTACATTTTAATTCTTTCTGTTACTTTTTTATCAGTTGGTGCTATATATGGAGGATTCAACCTTATGAATGATCCATCCGGCGATAGCATCAAATTACCGATTACATTGTTGGAAGGAACGATTTTTGAAAATTACATGATTCCAGGCATTATACTTTTTTTATTGCTTGGTTTTTTCCCCTTATTCCTGATTTTTCCATTGATTTTCAAACCCAAATGGCCTATGATAAATGGTTTGAATATTTATAAAAACTATCACTGGGCCTGGACCTATACCGTTTACACAGCTATAATGTTAATCATCTGGATCAATATACAAACAATGATTTTAGGCACAGGATCTGTGATACAAGGCAGTTTAGGGTTACTCGGAGTTTTTATACTAATTATTTCATTAATGCCTGCAACCAAGAGGTATTATAGGATTCAGAATGGTTCTCACCGCCCGGCAAAACTGCAGGATTGAATCTGCTATAATTTATTTCATTAATATGAGCTATAACACTTTGAATATTAAAATATAAATCCTACATTTGCACCCTTGAAATAAAAACCTGAAGATAAATACAACTATCTATTTGACAAGGTTTTATAATTAATCAATTAACAAATTTAATTTACATGGCAACAAAGATGAGATTACAGCGATTTGGTAAAAAAGGCCAGGCCTATTTCCATATCGTGATTGCTGATGGTCGTGCACCACGTGACGGACGTTTTATTGAAAAAATTGGAATTTATAACCCAATCACAAGGCCGGCCGACATTCAGCTTGATTTTGACCGCGCCCTTTACTGGGTAAAAACAGGTGCTGAACCTACAGAAACTGTTGAAGCTATCCTGAGATATACCGGTGTGGCTTATATGCACCACCTGCTGAAAGGCGTTACTAAAGGTGCGATGACTGAAGAACAGGCACAGGCTAAATTTGAAGAATGGAAAACTGTTAAAACAGGTAAAATTGAGAGCGCTAAAAACGATGTCGGTCTGAAAGCAAAAACCGAAGATAAAAAACGCCTCGAAGCCGAAGTTAAAGTTAACCAGGCTAAGGCAGACATATTGGCAAAGAAATTAGCTGCTGAAGCTAAGAAAGCTGCCGGTATAAAAGAAGAAGAAGTTGCTGAAGTTGAAGAAGTAGAAGCTCCCGAAACAGTTGCTGAAGTTGCTCCTGAAGTAGTTGCTGAAGCTGCTCCTGAATTAGTTGCTGAAACTTCTCCTGAAGTAGTTGCTGAAGTTGCTCCTGAAGCAGTTGCTGAAGTTGCTCCTGAAACTACTGAAGAAGCTGCTCCTGAAGCACCTACAACCGAAGAAAAAGCATAATTGCCTTATGAAACAAGATGAACTTTTCCAACTGGGAAAGATCGTCAGGACTTTCGGCTCAAAAGGCGAAGTAGTTTTTCAGATTGATGCTGAAATACTTTCGCAGATAAAAAAACTGGAATCAGTGTATCTCAAGATCAATGAGAACTTGGTTCCATTTTTTATTGAACTTCTCCAACCCAGGCCAAAGGGCCAGGCAATGGTAAAGTTCCTGGATGTTGACAGTACTGAAGATGCCTCCCAACTTTCCGGCTGCGAAATATTTATTCCGATCGCGATGTTGCCGAAACAAAAAGGCTCTCAATTATTCTCATTTGAAATTGAAGGATTCACTGTAATGGATGCTAACCGCGGCGAAACGGGAAAGGTAACTGCAGTCCTTGAGATGCCACAGCAGGCCCTGCTGGCGATTGATTATGATGGCAAGGAAATTCTCATACCTATTGTAGATGAGATCGTTAAGAAGATTGATCGCAAGAAAAAAGTAATTCATATTGAAGCGCCTGAAGGCTTGATAGAATTGTATTTGTAATGAATTCACAGGGTTTCTTGTTACTTTACTCTTGGTTCTTATCTCATCCTTCACCAAAATGAAGTCCAAAAAGACGAAGCACTTTTTCACTTTTCACTTTCATCTAACATGAATGCTATCAATTGAATACCAGGTAGATATATAATATGAGTTTTAGTTTGTACAGTACTAAATGATTGTTTTCTATTCATTATTTTGACCCCTCTGTCCGCCTAAGGCAGTCATCTCCCCGTGGGGGAGAACCCCACGAACATCAATTGTGTTTTATTTTCGCATTTTAGAATCAACAGAAAATCACTTCTCTGCATTTTCAGGTATTTCTACGTATTTCTTTGTAATTCAAATTTTTAAGTTAGTTCCTGTTTGTACCATTATTTAATGGTGGTTGGCTATTCACTTCTTACTCCTTACTCCTTCCCCCCTCTTTCCCCTGTAAACTGATCTTCCTTATTTTTAAACAACACATTAAAAGTAGTAAGACTGCCATAAATCCGGGTAATATATTGTTCCAGATCAACCTTTTCTTCATCGGTCAGGTTACTGCCGTTAATGCGTTGCTCCATTACCCTGACCCTGTCGCGTATCATTACAATTTTATGAAAAAATGTTTCAATAGGAACTTCCTTTTCTTTTAATAATTTATCTCCGGGGTATAGAATCATTTTGCCTCCGGTCCATTTTTGTCCGAGCGAAACAGTTTCCTGCACGTCGCTGAAACGACGCAACACCCGAACCAGGCTTTTTTCAATCTTTTCATAGGTCGCAAGGTCCGAGGGAGTTTCCAGGGCTTCTATAATTTCCATTCCTTCATAATCGCGCATTATCTGGCGGACACCGTACTCAATAAAACCAATTTCATATGCATCCGAACGTATCTGAACTACAACCCCTTTACCAAATTGAGGATGTTTAACACGGGAACCAACTCCAAATAGCATTTCTGACATATGTGTATTTTTAAATCGTTAAGTATGCAAAAATAGGATTTCCATCTATATATTTCGGTGTGTGTTGAAAATTTCTGATTTATCTTTTCCGGGATAATCAAATCAGATTTACTGTAAACAAACTTTTACATCTTCCGGTTGTTTATTATAAAGTAAATTTATAAAACAATGAAAAATATAGCAATTCTTGGAACCGGAATGGTTGGTGATTCCCTTGGAACCAAATTAGTTTCCCTCGGACATAAAGTTAAGATGGGTTCGCGCTCAGCAAGTAATGAAAAGGCTGCTGCCTGGGCTAAACGAAACGGCGAAAATGCATCAATGAGTACTTTTGCCGATGCAGCTGCTTTTGGTGAAATTATTTTCAACTGCACTTCCGGTATGATTTCTCTGGAAGCGTTGCAATTAGCCGGACGTGAAAATCTACAGGGAAAAATCCTGGTTGATGTGGCTAATCCGCTCGACTTCTCGAAAGGGATGCCCCCTACGCTTACAGTTTGCAATACCGATTCTCTTGGGGAAGCAATTCAGCGCCAGTTTACTGATGTTAAAGTAGTTAAAACACTGAATACGATGAATTGCCAGCTGATGGTTAATCCAGGTGCATTAAAAGATCCTGGGAATATGTTTATTTGCGGAAATGACGATGAAGCAAAAACTGAAGTCGAAAGTTTGTTGCGGTCATTCGGTTGGGAAAATATAATCGATCTTGGCGATATTTCCGCCGCACGGGGAACTGAGCAAATACTTCCGATTTGGGTAAGAATTATGGGAAAGCTGGGAACGCCGATGTTTAATTTCAGTATAGTTCAATAAGATTGTAAAAAATCAGCTGCTGAGAATTTTCTGATGTATATCTGTAACCTGAGGAATAACCATCAATTTCTCATCATTAATAATTAAGTAATCAGCCATTTCCAGTTTCTTTTCCTGCGACCACTGATTTTGGATGCGATCGCTTACCATTTCCTTTGTAATTCCGTCGCGGGCCATTACACGTGCGATACAGAGTTCTTCAGGAGCAGTAATAAGGATATTTGCATCGAATAAACGATCAAAGCCACTTTCGAATAATATGGCAGCTTCGTGAAGAATGTATTTTTGATCCTCATGCTTTTTGCACCATTTTAGAAAATCATCCTCAACCAGCGGATGTATGAGGTTATTGAGTACTGTAAGTTTATCTTTATCATTAAAAACAGTGCCTGCCAGCGCTTCGCGGTCAACCTGGCGATCCTGAGTGAGCACTTGCTCTCCAAATAATAAACTGATCTGTTCTTTAACTTTATCAGACTCTAATATTAAACGGGCTTGTTTATCAGCATGATACACCGGGATACCGAGAATTTCGAATATCCTGGCCACTGTAGATTTTCCAGTACCTATATTGCCGGTTAGCCCGATGCGCCTCATTTCGAAATAATAATAAATTCAACTTCGGAAGGAATAATTTTTAATACAGTGGCTTTATCCGGAGTTTTCACAAGTTTTACATGTAGTCTCTTTTCATAGACCGAAGAAGGCAGGTATTCAACCTGTGCCAAGAAATCAGAAGCCTCAATATGAGAATATTGTGTCAACGGTATTCTGCAGATTATCTCCACCTTGTCCGGAAAAATCTTTAGATTTTGTTTATCACCTATTATTGAAACAGGAATAGTGTATCTTGCTTCTGTCACTTTTTCAACCCTTAACTTAATGGAAACAGAATCATTAGAATATCTTATAAGGTTGGCACGAAATCCTTTATTCAAAGCAACTTTCATATTTACGCTGCTATCAAGTCCGGCGAGACTGATTTTCTGAGTTGCAACAAAAGATAAAGTATCGATAATGCTTTTAATACTCGAAACAGTTACATACCGTGGTTTAAAAGTGATACTGTCAGTAACATCATACTGCCCGTTCAGAGTATATTTGAAATTCAATTTAACAGGTACCACTTTGGAGTAAATTTTCGAAAACCCGAAGAAAAGTGTATCTGGTTTTATATAAGAAATTTCTTTCTTGAAACGGATTTGAGTACCCAGCTGATCAATAATCCTGGTTGATGGCAAATAAGCAGTATAGCTGTCCCCATTTAAACGTATCTTTAAAGAGGAGAGGTCTATGGTAAGTCCACTCTGTTTCTGAGCATATTTTGCTGCAAGCAGTTCGAACCCCTGGGCATTCATCACGATACTAATCACGCTATCGCCAGTATCAGTAAGTATAAGATCTTTAGGTACATTAATGTAAGTAACATTGTACTTTATCTCATCCGAGTAATCCTTCATGAGTTCAATAAAAAGCCACATGAGTACACTAATAGCCAGACAGACCAGAAAGACAATCAATCTGGGATGAGATCGGTGTTCTTTCCGACCTGTTTCGGTAGGCTTCATAGTAGATTCAACTTGGCTATCAACGGCCATAATGCATGTGGAAATTTGAGGTTTCGAGTCCGCTGAAAATTTCCCTTCTCAAGGTCGCCCCTCGCGTTGTCGCAATTTCTCCTTGTCTCTCAATTGGCGGGATAAATCCGCTTCAGTTATTTAGCGGTTTCACCCGTAAGCTGATCTTGCGCATCAGCAGCAACGGCTGATTTCTCAAGTCTGAGTTTTACGCCACCTTCAACTTCGATGGTACATGTGGTTTCCTGCATCTCTACAATTCTACCATGAATACCGCCAATGGTGACAATTTTCTGCCCTTTTGAAAGGCCTTCCCTGAATTTTTTCTGATCTTTCTGTCTCTTAACCTGTGGACGGATAAAGAAGAAATAAAAGACAACAAATATCAGTACCAGGAAAATTAGTGAGCTGGCCATACTGCCTCCACCAGTGCCGCCTCCTTGAGGTGCCATAAGTAAGATGTTAAGTAAATTCATTAGATTTTAATTTTTAAGTTATTAGTTATTAATTGTTTAAGAGATTATTTTAAATATCTTCGGGTTCAACTATAGAGGCTTGAATCCGAAGTGTGGTAGTTGCAGGTTCTGTATTGGCAATAACTGTGATTGACTTTGTCTGAAGGCCATGTTTTCCTTTGGTATCAAATTTTACATCTATCATCGACTCTTCACCAGGCTTAACAGGCTTTTTAGGATAATCTGTAACAGTGCAACCACATGAAGTTGCTACATTTGAAATTACAAGTATCGATTTACCGGTATTTGTGAATTTAAAAGCATAAGAAACAATTTCATCTGACGACAGCTTGCCAAAATCGTGGAAATCCTCATTGAAACTAATAACAGGCATAACATTCTTATCAGAAATTATTCCTACCGGAACAGTATCATTCAGCACATTAACTGTAGTGTTTTTTGCATTGCAGGATACTAACATTGCCGAAACAAATACAAGGACAAATACTGCAAAAAAGTTCTTTTTCATTAAAATGATTCTTTAATCGAAAGTGCAAAAGTAACAATTCGTAGCTTTATGCCTGCAATATCTTTGAAATATCACGGATTATGTATACACGGTAGTCGCCCAAATATGTAAATCCTGCTTTTAAATAAAGACCCAGTGCCTTCTGATTGTACTTGTGAACTTCAAGTTTTATCTGCATTCCATAGGTTTTGGCCAGTTGTAATGATTCATTAAGCAGCATTTTTGAAAGGCCTCTACCCTGGAAATCAGTATGTATTCCAAAATGGTGAAGGTAGGTACGACGTCCATCAACAGTAAGCCATGATGTTCCTATAATTTTACCCGTTTCCTTTTCTATCAGCAAAAGAAGTTGTCCTCCCATTAGGATAGTACGTCGAATAACCTTGTCATCATCACCCCGTTGCGCTCCTCCAAGACCAAGACTTTCCCATAAAAGGATCATCTCAGGATAATCACTGTCAACATATTCGCGGATGTAAAAGTCAGGGGACATTGGGATTTAAAGCTAGTGTTCAGGAAATAGTTATTGGTTCGTAAATTTTGGATTGTGTAATCCGGATTGCGGATGTTGTAAAATGAAATTATAAGCCTAAATCATAAATCGCAATTACTCCATCAATCCCCTGCCCGATTTTTTTATAATCCCCTGCTCCTTATAATCAACAATCAGTTTATCGAGCACTCCGTTAATAAATACTTTGCTTTTGGGCGAACTATACTCTTTGGAAAGTTCAATGTATTCATTCAGTGTTACTTTTACCGGAATAGATGGAAATTCAATCAACTCAGTAATAGCCATTTTTATCAAAATAGTATCCATTACTGCAATACGATCCAGGTCCCAGTTTGATGCACGTTCGCTGATCACGCTATTTAAATCACTGCTTTTTATGAGTGTTTTACGATACAGATGTTTGACAAACTGCATATCTTCGCTACCGTCAATATTATTCTCATCTTTCAGCAATGTAGGCAAACTGGTGAATTCATCTGCCGATTCTTTGAAACCTTTTATAGTTTTGTCAACCATCATAACTGCCGTGTCAAAATCTTCAGTCCAGTATATATTCCGTTCATCGAAGTAACTCCTGAGGTGATCTGATTCGGAGAAAAGTCGCAGAATGACCATTTCAACTACATTCTTTTCATCAGCATAAGTTACTTCAGGTTTGTTCATGTATGCTATATAAGCCTCTTCTTCACGCATCAGGTTGTAAAACTTCCTGATCATTTCTTCCTCATCAACCCAATTAATTTTATATGCGGCATTATGTTTTAAATAATCCCTGTTATTCACCAGTTGATAGATGAAACGGTTTTGAACAAAACGCAGGTTTGGATTAATATCTTCCGGAGTAGGAAGCTGTTTCAGTCTGTTTTCCTCAATACGCCGCCGGGCGAAATCCGATAATTCAATTATAAGAGAAAGCTGATATATATATAGTTCGTAGAGTTTATTCAGGCTGACTATCAGTTGTTTTTCGCCAGCATTTATACTTTCAGGACCCTCCTGTTGAAAGGCGTAAATCGCCTGCATTACTTTTATCCGAAGAAACCTTCTGCTTAGCATAAAATGTAAATGAACCATTAATGATTAAGGCTGCAAAGGTACGAATTTTGCCTTAACTGCAGATTGAAATATATAAATATTGGTATCCGGACAATTAAAACATGAATAAAAAATATGTAAAGTCATCTTATTGACCAAATAAGTCAATTAATTTAATCAACTTAATTAAGGATGAAAAATTTTGGGTGACTATCTTCGTTAAACGAAGTAAGAAACATTCATTACCTTGTATAAAAGCCTGATCCGGCCTTCTAATTCCAGCTAATTTTAAATTATTCCACTAAAACAGCATGATTTTTGTCGATTAAAATATTATTTCTACATTTGCGTTAGAAGTAAAGAGCAATTATTTAACAAGTAATGTTATAAAATGATGGAAGACTTTGATTATACGGATACCAGAGAGGATGTATTCTCGAGAGCGGTGAAAGCAGGGAAACGCACCTATTTTTTTGATGTAAAAAGTACACGCGACAAGGAATTATACATTACTATCACCGAAAGTAAAAAACGGTTTGATAATGCGCTTGGCAAATTTGTGTACGACAAGCATAAAATATTCTTATACCAGGAAGATTTCGAAAAGTTCATGCATGGACTACAGGATGCCTACTCTTTTATTGAAACAGGGAAAGAGCCACCTGAAAGAATTTATAAGGACGTTAAAAGGCTGTTGACTGATATTGAATCAGATAACACAAACAAAGAAACAACTGATTAAACTATGGCGTAAGTCTTTCTGAAATTACAATATAAAAGACCTGATGCTTATCAGGTTTTTTAATTAAAATCAACACCAAAAACTTATTAACACAGGTTCAATGTGGCAACCGCTTTTTCGTACCTTTGCCAGCTATTACATCCATGAATTTTATAAGGTGAAATTCATGATCTAACTTGTAAACTACTGTATTTAAACTCAATAACACCAAAATAATATCTTCACGAATGGGCAAAATAATTTCCATTGCTAACCAGAAAGGCGGAGTCGGCAAAACCACAACAGCCATTAATTTAGGTGCAGCATTGGCCGTGTTGGAATTCAAAACCCTGATCATTGATGCTGATCCTCAGGCAAA
>JBBQGD010000007.1:0-36149 GCA_038322655.1 Bacteroidales bacterium
TTAATATAACAACAAATAAACTTGATAAAATTGAAATAGATGATTCATTTAACAAGATTTTTAATGACGAGTTTGTTCAATTGTTCTATGAAAACTGGACAGCCTTAGCAGAGAATTTCTACGACAGTAATTTTCATGGCGTTAACTGGCAAAACGTAAAAACTTATTATGAATCGTTTCTGCCTTATGTCCGTAATCGTGAAAACCTGCGCACTTTGCAAATTGACATGCTTGGTGAGTTAAATGCATCACATCTTGATTTCAGGACCCAGGGCGATGAACAAAAAACATTTTATAAACAAAATACAATAGCCACCGGTATTTTATTCGATAATAACAATCCATTTATTGTTAAGCGGATTATTAATAAATCCCCGGTTGATGTATTCGACAGCCCAATAAAATCAGGTGATGAGCTTATTGCTGTTAATGCTGTTCAGGTTGATAAATCACAGAATCGGTACAGTTATTTTACATCAGCTGAACTGCCCGAAGAGATTTCGCTTACATTTAAACGAGGTGCCACCACTTATACAACTAAAATACACCCTGTGTCTTCCCGCCAGATAACAACTCTACTATATGACGAATGGATTGCCGGATGCCAGAAAGTAGTTGATGACGCAACTCAAAAAAAGGTTGCTTATGTTTATATGAAAGACATGGGAACTGAAAGTTTGAATGATTTTCTGATTGATATGACCACAGAGGCGGTTCATCGTGATGCTTTAATTCTTGATTTAAGGTATAACAGGGGCGGAAATGTACATGATGATGTTCTGCAGTTCTTATCGCAAAAACCTTATCTGCAATGGAAATTCAGGGATGGGAAAATGTCGCCGCAACCTAATTTTGCTCCATCAGGGAAACCTATTGTTTTGTTGGTAAATGAACATTCGTTAAGTGATGCTGAAATGACGGCTGCCGGATTTAAAGAGTTGAAGCTGGGTAAAATTATCGGGACTGAAACCTATCGCTGGATTATTTTTACAACGGGCCGTGAACTTGTAGATGGCTCATATACCAGAATGCCGGTATGGGGTTGTTATGATTTGAAAGGAAATGATTTAGAGTTGAACGGCGTAACTCCGGATATTTACGTTAAAAACACATTTTTAAACAGCGTAAATAACAGCGATCCTCAGCTTGAAAGAGCTATACAGGAAATTATGAAAGAGTTAAAATAATACCAATGTGAATTCTAAAATAATCCGGACAATTATTTTAGAATTATACAGAGGTATATGCGGCTATGAAATTCCATCAGTATAGTGGGAATTTATTGATATTCATAGCTGTATATAGCAAAGCACAGCAACTACAAATGCCAGGAGTTGTGCCAGCTTTCATGCCTTTCCCGATAGCCATCGGGATTGCGAGGGACACCTACGACATAGAACTGCCAGAACTTCGCTAACGAACACCCGTAAAAATAAGTAAGTGAGAGTAATTTTTCGAAAGCCTTGATTTTTATTCGCCCATTAACTGATTTTTAAAGGAGCTCATGAGAGCGCTACGATAAGTTGTTGCTTTTTGATTATGCTGGTGGCAAGGGTTTACTGGATATCTTTGTAATTGAGTGAAAGCAAATTGGAATTCTTGGATTAATGATAGGCACGGATTATTAGCATTGGTTGATGAGATCGTTTCGCTAAGTTGCAAATCCGCACCAGCCAAGATGATTATCTTTTTCTGATTTTTTGTTAATAAATCACAAATTTTACTCATTCTGTAAAACAAGTGATACCACGTTATATCTTTGCTTCTTCAGATCAGCAAATGATTTGTAGGGCCCCCGAATAGACTCATTCAGGTTTCTCTTCGGGGGTCTGCTATTTAACACCTATAGCAACTTCCCTCATTTCAGGCAGTTTATTTCTCGTTCCTGAGACATTTAAATATGCTTTTAGTGGCATTAATGTATAGTTCAATCTGTTTCTGTCGTAAAATCAGAACTCCTGACAGCTCACAAAAAGTAAACACATTTTTTATCTATCATTCATAAATAACAACCCCTATTTCGGTGCGCTGCACCTATTGGTGAATCCTTTATTAATCTGCTATAATTATTCCGGTGCGTTGCACCTGATTTTTACAACATCTTTCATTACAAAGCCGTAGAGCGGCGAAATATTTATAAAATTGAAAAACAAATGAATACAAAGGTGCAAAGCCCCGAAATATTTCCTGGTTCTATCCGTAAAATCCATAATTGTTTACGAAAAATGAAGAGTTATTTTTCAGCATCTAAAAAATACGAATTCGCAAACATCCATGTTAATTTGTTCACCCGAAGATTCCGCGTTTTCAATTTACTTATAAATTACATAATTAATTGATCCTGAATAACCTGGTAGGAGTTCTGAAAATTATTTTCCACGGAGGGTAAAATGAAAAATACTGCCATTACCTGGCTTGCTTTCCACTCTTATTGTTCCTCCATGTTTTTCAACAAATTCTTTACAGATTAACAAGCCTAAACCCGAACCATGTTCATTTGCCGTGCTCGGAGTTGTATAACCTATATCTGGACTAAATAGTTTATTCAACGTTTTTTCATCCACTCCAACTCCATTGTCGGAAACAGAAATAAGGATAATTTCTTTCTCCTGTCTGGCCTGGATAACTATTTCTCCATTCCGATCAGTGAATTTTATTGCATTGTGAATAAGATTTCGTAAAATTGTAAGCAACATATTTTTGTCGGCATAAACTTCAATTTCATTTGATTGAAAAAACTTTAGTGAAATATTTTTGAGATTTGCAGTTAGATTAAAAAATCCAATTATTTCCTTTATAACTTCAGATAAAATGATTTTTTCGGGATTGAAATTAATCTGCCCTGTTTGCGATTTTGCCCAGTTTAATAAATTATCAAGTAAATGGAGTGTGTTATTTGCTGTTGAAATAATAATCTTTGAAAACCTTACAGTTTCATCATCATGGTTGCTTTTTGCATTTTTATTTAATAACTCTGAAAATCCTAAAATACTGTTAAAAGGACTTCGCAAGTCATGAGCGATAATTGTGAAAAGTTTATCTTTTGTAGCATAAAGTTCTTTTAATTCCTGATTTTGACGTTCAATCAATAATTCTGCTTGCCTCTGTTCTGTAATATCTATGGCTGTTAAAAAGCATTGTTTTCCATTTTTGGAAATAATGCCTGAAATAAGTACAAATAATGGCAATTTGGAATCTATTTGGAAAATTACTTCGCAAGATTCTTTAGTAGAACCATTAAATACGTTTTTTATAAAATCGGAAAAGATAAGTTTAGTACTATCAGCAATAAAAACTGCAAGCCGTTTGTTTTGGAGATATAAGCGTTCTTTCCTAAGCATTTTTGCACCCATGAGGTTTAATTCAATGATTTCGCTATTGCTTGAAAGGGTAAAATAACCCGAAGGGGCATAGTCATATATCTCAATGTATTTTTCCGTAGCTATATTTTCGGCTTCTTTTGCAAGCAGTAGTTCTTCGTATTGCATTTCGAGTTCAATCTGATGCACTTCTAATTCGTGAATTAGTTTTAAGACTTCAGCTTCTGAATGATTTGCATTTATTAGTGAAGGTTTAGATTTTAGCAATTCTTCTGCCTTTTGTCGCATAATTGCTGCTTCCGTTATATCAATATTTTTCTTCATGACCATCTTTTATTTAAGTTGTTATACTTAGCTTATAAATTAATATTGAAGTTATATATTTTGTTGGCTTTTAAGAAGAGCTTCGTTGGCAAACTACCATATATCAGCCTTCATATTTTGCTATTTAAAAATTACTTGTTTTCTTATTTAAAATTGCTAATACATGCACTCCCCAAATAAAAATTAAAAACCCGGCATTGCATTTGCACCCAATTTGCAGGAATTGCCGAACTCGAAATTCCGAAAGAGGAAAAAGGTTTTTAGTTCCCATAACAAATATAATAAATTTTAAGGTTTGTTATTTTTATGAAGGTTGGAACCTGATGTCAAACTAACTCATTTATCTATTTGAAGTATAAACACCTGAGTGTCGAACCCGCGGAGATAAAATTATTACTAAGATAATTTTGGGCTAAGTTAGAAAAGTCTTTATAAATGAATGTTTTATGTTGATTTAAATATTGTAAAACAAAAGAGCCTGGCTGACGCGGATCTTATTTCCTGATTCGTTCCAGTATTAAATTAATCCAACCCACAGTCAGTGCCAGATGGCTACCTGTGCTAAAAGAATTGTTTTGCGAAAATGTGATACCTGGATAATTATTCCGGATAACCGGGTTGTTAAAAATTAAAACTGATGAAACCTGGATTAATCTAAATTAACTACGGATAAATAACCTGGCATTAATATTGTACCAAGTGTCGCATCAATCCCGAAATCACAAATCCGGATAGATATAAATGTGAATAACAGGAATACTATTTGCGAATAATCTCACCTTTTACAGTGTAACCGACCAGGTAAGCAATACTCATCCCAAATTTGTTCTTTATTTTACCGGAAGTCCAGATGAAATTTCCATTATTTGTGTCCCGGGCAATTTGTAACAATTCATCCGGACTGTAAAGCCTGATAATGGAAATAATGCCATCCCAAATTGTACAAAAAGGGATTACCGGGATCAGGTAAGTAAAAACGTACCTTGATAACCTGAATGGCCTGAAGAAAGGTGTACACAACAAGAGTAGAACAGGGTGGACTATGATGATAAGCAAAATCATCCATAAACTTTTGTTGCCACCATCAAAAATTACTATTCCCGCCCCTGCTTCAACTGTATTTTTCAGGACTTCAGTTGCTTTTTGCCTTTCGAAATGATGAAATCCGGAAAAAATTGTCCTGAAGCCTTTTATATCAGAAGGAACATCTGTAGCATCAACCGGAGTTTTAATGCCGGAAATACCACCGTGAGTTTTTTCGCTCAGATACTGATATGTCAATTCGCTGGGGTACAGATCAGATAAAGTAATTCTAATGTCCTTATCGAAAGTATTCCTCAGATTTTGGTAAATCATCTCAACAGGCCCACCACTTCCTGAACATAAATCAAGAATATGATTCGTTTTTGTTTTCGTAAGCGCGTCTTTTAAAACGGGCAATACCGGCTGGTAAAGTTTAAATACACGGAAAAGGAACCTCAGATAATCAGTCATGCTATCCCTGATAATCACCGGGAACCAGGGTTGATCTTCAAACTCAAAGCCACGGAATTTCATTTCGGTAGTTTTTGGAGATACTGACTCAATTCTGTTGGATGGAACTCATTGCTTCGCCAGGCAATATACATATCCGGACGAATCAGGTAACATCCTCCATTCTTAATTCCAAAGGTTTCGAACAATACCTCTGTGCCCGGTCCGGCTACAATGTACTTTACTGAAACAAAATAGTTGTATTCATCAATAGCTTTTTGAAAAGATTCAGGTATACTCTGCTCCCCGAAAACCACAAGGGTATACATCCGCGAATCCAAAATTTCGCAAAGGTTTAAGGATTTACCACCTGTTTCAAACACCAGGTATGGCAATTGCTCACCGGGTTTAGGAGCATGAGCAGGAAAATCCACATTCGATAATCCTGTTGGCAGATTACTCCCATAGCTGATACCAATTCCGGAAATCCATTTGAATAAACGGGTACTTAATTTGTTGTTTTTTTTGAACCATTTCAAATACAGTGTCAGGGATAAGGGCGCAAGTTGCAAACGTAAAAATCTTCTCAGCCGCGAATTTCCCGTCATAAAGGAATAGGCAAAATCGGTATATCGGATTACATTGAGAGCAACCGGCCGTCGTTCATCCTCATACGAATCCAGTAAATCTTCTGATGCTTTGTTTTGGATAAAAAACGCAAGTTTCCACGCCAGGTTATAAGAGTCCTGCATGCCGGTGTTCATGCCCTGAGCTCCGACAGGACTATGTACATGAGCCGCATCGCCAACCAGGAAGCAATGGTTTTGCCTGAAGGTATGCGCACAGCGGGAGTGCGACCGGAATACCGAAAACCATTGGGGGTTTTTTAATTCTACCCTTGCACCTGAATTCCTGTTAAAGAAATCTTTGACTTCATCGAAACTCACCTCCTCTTTCCCCTGTAATACCGGGATTATTCCATCAACACGCCGCCGATTACCCGTCAGTGGGAAAAATCCGGCAGTATATTTTTTTGAAAATGCAAAGAATATTTCCTTCGTTGATATTGGTAACCAGGCTTCGCAATCGGTTATAAAAAGCAGTGGCTTATGAGTTTTACCCGGAAATGGAATTTTTAGTTGTGTCCGGACAAGGCTGTCATTGCCGTCAGCTCCAATCAGAAACTTTGACTTTATCGCTTCAATACTCCCGTCGGGCTTTTTTATTTCGGAGATGACAAGTTCTTTTTGCTGCGTAAAAGCTACTAATTCAGTTTTGTTTTCAACTTTCTGATTATGGCCTTTTAAAAATTCTTCGAGCAGATTTTCTGTTTGCCACTGCTCCAGCATCAGTAGAAATGGGAAACGGGTTAAGCTTTTACCGACATCACTGAAATCAATGGCGATATTCTTTTTTTTATTAAAGCGGATGTTTATGGTTCTGGCAATTATACCCGTTTTGATTGCTTCTTCAGCAAGGCCCATTTGCTGAAGAATTTCCAGGGTGCGCGCATGAATAATCAGCGCGCCGGAACAAATTGCCGGGGAAACTTTCTTATCAATAATTCTGAATGAAATTTTATGCAACGACAGTTGGCAGGCCATCATCAGACCCGCGGGTCCGGCGCCTGCAATAAGAACATCGACAGAAGACTCATTTTTTGTCACTGACAACAGGATTATTAATTATGTATAAGAAAACGAGTTTAATTTGAGTTTTGCCCACGCGCACCCCTTTGCTTCGGCTTCGCTCAGCATCAGTAGGGAAAAGTCCTCGCGCACAGAAGATTGAGATTTGCATACCAAGCCCAAAATTAAAGAAAATGCGCATTTTTAATTAAAATGATGAATTTAATTATTGTACTATTTAAAAGTTTTCGCCACCACAAGATACCGGAAGGCCCATTTCCAATGAATGGAAAATTCCTTTAAACCTGCACGATGGAGTAATTTCTCTAATTCCCTTCGTTTGAAAGCTCTTATAACCGAAACCGGTCCATCGTGTTTGGCCAGGGAAGATCCGTTGAGTATCCTTGTAATAAGCCACACACCATAATAAGCAACGGGGTTTCTATGAAGGTCGTTGATAACGAAACCTTCAGCAGTATAGGCATTCAGACATATAAACAAATCATGAAGCTCTTTGTCGTTCAGATGATGGCAAAACAAAGAGCAGTGAACCACATCTACACTGGAGCAAGTCTGAAGATAATATTTATAATCGTCTGTTATTCCGGTAATTTCAGGGAATCCTGAGCTATGTTCTTCAAGGTATTTAATGGCAGCCGGATTTTTATCCACTCCGGTAAGCCGTACCTTGTACTGGTTTGCACGGGCCCATTTTGCAATATATTTTAGCACATCGCCACTGCCGCAACCCAGATCCACAATATGATATAGTTTCTGCCGGTCAGTCATCAGCCGTTTAATTCCTTCCAGGGAAATAGCATGGCCACCTGTATTCCGGTTCATTGAATCCAGTTCACCCAGGTTTTTATGAAGTAATGTGGCGGGAATATCAGGAACATCCATCAATTCCGACTGTCCGGATCTATACTTAAACGAAACCATTGCAAACTAATAAAGCGGTTTCGATACTGATGCCTGGTCCAAATCCGACTGCAAACACATTTTCCCCATCCGTTGGTTTTTTATTAAATATTTCGTTCAAAACAAACAGGATTGTAGGCGACGACATGTTCCCATAATTACGCAGTACATCGAACGAGCAGCTCAGTTCGTTGTTTGTCATCAGCAGTTTCCGCTGTATGGTTTCAAGTATCTTCTTACCTCCCGGATGGACTGCCCAATGATGAATTGTGGCTAGTGTAATATCCAGTTTCCCTGACACCAGTTCCATCAGTTGTTCCAGTTCTTCTCCAAGGAATTCAGGGATTCCGGCATCCAGTATCATCTCAAAATTTAAAGGAGTAATATTCCATCCCATTAAATCTTTCCCTCGTTTTAGGAGCAACGGGCAAAAACCGGTCAGGGTAAAACCTTTCAGATTTCTGGTAGTTGCCATATCGTTGGAAACCATAATTACAGCTGCAGCTCCATCACCAAAAATGGTATTCGAAAGAAGGTTATCGCTGTTGCTTTTCGGCTGGAAGTGCAGTGTGCAAAGTTCGACACACACCACTAGAACCCGTGCATCAGCATGCGATTTCACAAGACTGTCAGCAATTTTCATCGCTGGAAAAGCCGCATTGCAGCCAAGGAAGTTAAGTGAAGTGCGAAAAGTATCTGCAGGCAGTTCCAGTTCCTGCATCAGGTCGGCGTCAATACCCGGAGCATACAAACCGGTGCATGTAACTGTTATAAGGTGTGTGATCACGAAATCACGAACAGAAGTTTGAATACTTTTAAACGCCTTCTCAACAGCCTTAACTGCTAAAGGCAAAGCATTCTGTTTATACACAGCCAATCGTTCCGACACATCCGGCAATTCGTGTGTAATCGGAAATAGCATTCGTACGCCTGATCCGGTAAAATCGGGAATTGATGAATGCCGGGTGTTTATACCACTTTGGTGGAACAATACTTTAAGTTTGCGCGAAGCAACAGCATCCTGGTATGCTTCCTGCATAAAACTAAGGATGGTATCCTGGCTTGACGCATAATCAGGCACAGCAGTACCGATGGATATAATCCTGCTTGAATCAGAACCAGTTTTCATAACGATTCAGTATTAATATGAAGAAATACAGGTTCATGATAAGAGAGGTCAGCATATTCATGGCCATAGTATTATCAAAATCAGCATGACGGGTATCTTTTCTCACTTTTACGAACCAGGTGGTAAGCTTGTATACAACAGGAAGCATAAGTACAAAAAACAATATAAAGGCAATAGACTGATCCTTAATGCTGAAGTACCAGTATAACAAACCTGTTGCCACTGAATACAATAATGCGGAGAAAATAAATGTTCCGTTATAGCCCAGTTTATAACTTAAGGAAACTACTCCGTCCTTTTTATCGGCCTGGTGCTGGTATATCTGTGTTAAAGGATAAATACTTCCGATAAACAAACTCGAAATACTCATACAAATAATTGCATTGACCGAAAACAGGTCAGGACCATAAAAATCAGTTATAGCTGCCATCGACATAAAATAAACAAATGCACCCTGGAACACAAACACAGTCAGGAAACCCACAACAGGGTATTTCTTCAATCGTATATTCCGGTAACTATATGCTCTTGACATGATAATAAATACCAGTAGTAGCACTGAGAAATAGACTGAAATAAATAATCCGGCTAATATGGCAACTATATCCATAAGCAGAGTGGCGTAAAAAAGTTTATACGTTATTTTCGGCGGATATTTCAGTCCGCCTATGCTGGTTTCGTCCCGGTCCTGGTAACTATTATAGCCATTGCTCGAAGGAAAAATGAGTATATGCAATATTAGGAAAGCCAGGATAAGATTACCCCAATTCACTTGACTTGCCTGGCTGAAAGCAAACAGAAACACAGGCATCAGGAAGAATGAGAACGGCATGCGGAGATGCTTTACCGTATTCTTATCAAACCACGATAAAACAGGGATATTTGCGATATTCATTGGTATATGGATTATGTTTTTGGGATTCTTTATAATTCAGTTGTAATTTGTCAGTATTGCTCTAGTAACAGGTTTATCTTTCAAGTCGATTTTGAGAATAAAAGTACATCCTGAATTTGTAAAAAACTTTACATAATTCATTCAAAGGATTATATAATTCACATATTTGAAACTAACATTGTTTTAGCTTTTGCAAAGAAATCTAGAAATTAAAGAAATTCCGGATGTTGAGTTAGTATCCAAGTTTAGCATACAAAATTTTAAAACACCTAACTAAGCCTATGTCCAGGCTGAGCAAAAAGTCATATTAAAATAAGCCAACTCTTGGTAGAGAAACAAATCGAAAAACCAAAAGTTTTGAATAATCAGCTATTAATCAGTAATTTATTAGTAATTGGATTTTCTGTCTGTGATGATATATATATATATCTGTCTTGGTTTCTATAATTATCACTCCTGCATTTACAAGCCTGTCGAACACATCAGCATCTGCACTTAATAATACATATCTTCTTTTGATGTCCATTCCCGGACCAAGTGATCACCCCACTTTGTAACTTTCCTATCCAGCGAGGCAACAAAAATAAGTATGGTTTTCATTTATTAAAATTTCAAAATGGCTAAATCCGGGAAGAGCCTTTTCAAAATCAGATTTCCAACGTTATTGAATTATCAGCAGCACCAAGGCTCGTCAGTTGTTTCAGCACGGCATCCATCATGGGAGGCGGTCCACAGATGTAGAAATTTTTATCAAAATCATCGATATTGGCTTTCAGGAAATCCTCATTAATCATTCCGTGAGAATAGCCTTTTACATCCTCATCCGATAAAATATTGATAAATGATTTGCCCAGAAGTTCCTTAAATTCAGACTCAAGAATAATATCAGCTTTTGTCTTATTGGCAAACAAAAGGATGTTTCCGCCAACTTCATTTTTTGTTTTCAGATCCCTGAAAATTGAGATGAAAGGTGTTACGCCGGCGCCTCCGGCAATAAATACACCTTTGCCTTTGTAATTAATGGCACCCCACACATCTCTGATGATAAGTTCAGTGCCGGTTTTAAGCTTTCCAAGCTCATTGGTTATGCCTTTGTGCGAAGGATAAATCTTGATTGTAAATTCGAGATAGGATTCCGAATTTAAACAAGTAAAAGTAAATGGCCGCTTTTCATCCTTCAGTATACTGGAATTGATGGAAATCTCCGTAGCCTGACCGGGGACGAATTTGTACCCTTTCGGTTTTTCGACCCGGAATCGCTTAACATCATGTGTTACAGGTTCGATGTCGAGAATTTTAACGATGTGTTCTTCCATAACTTGAAGTCTTTATTCTTTAACAAAATTCAGGTTATATTGTTTTGGGCAATTGGTTCAGAACATGGATGAAAGCTCATATGTGATGTCGAAACCTTGAACACGGATCGAACAACCTGACCTTTAAACCACACTTTTTCTTACCTTAAAGACGGGCACAGGTCAGCTAATAACGTGTACCGTATACAGAATTACTGGTACCAATGGCCCGTTATGCTTCTGTTATGTTTTAATAAAAGCAAGCAGATCTGCAATCAGCTTTTCCTTATGCGTTTCGGCCAGGCCATGGGGGCCGCCAGGATAGATAGTAAGTTTCGCATCTTTAATAAGCTTAACTGCAAGCTTGGCCGACGCCTCAATAGGTACAATCTGGTCGTCGTCGCCATGGATAATAAGTGTAGGGACATCAATTTTTTTAAGGTCGGCGGTGAAATCTGTCTCCGAAAACGCTTTGATGCATTCCAGTTCGCTTCGCAGGCTGCCCATCATACCCTGGAACCAGAAAGCATCACGCATTCCCTGAGTTGCTTTACTGCCTTTGCGATTTGCACCCAAAAAAGCCTCAGACAAGTTTTTGAAAAATTGCGAACGATCATCCGCAACACCGGTACGTATGTCGTTAAAAGCAGTCATAGGAAGACCGCCAGGATTGGCTTCAGTTTTGAGCATTAGCGGGGTTACTGATCCCATTAACACCACTTTGGCTAAGCGTGATGTGCCGTGACGGCCGATATAACGGGCAACTTCTCCGCCACCTGTAGAGTGACCGATAAGGGTTGCTTCTTTAAGATCGAGTAATTCGAACAATTCCGATAAATCATCGGCATAGGTATCCATGTCATTGCCATTCCATGGCTGGCCCGAACGGCCATGACCCCGACGGTCGTGAGCAATACAGCGATAGCCGTGCGAGGCAAGGAAAACCATCTGCGATTCCCATGCATCCGCATTGAGTGGCCAGCCGTGACTGAAAACTACGGGTTTGCCTGTTCCCCAATCCTTGAAATAAATCTTTGTTTTGTCTTTAGTTGTGAATGTGCCCATGTTATTCCTTTCTTTTGTTTAAAAATCTGCAAAGCTTATTAGCCTGCATTGTTGTTTTTAATTCGCTTTCCACATTGTTAATATGTCTTCAACTTTCCAAAAATGGTATGGAGAGATGCTTTTAGTTTATCAAGAGCCCCGTTAATAGCTTCCTCTGTTGTACCAGCCTCATTCGTGACGGCAATGGGCTGCATGCCTTCGATACGGGCTTCGAGCATACAACGCTTGTCATTTAGTCCTTCCTTATGGCTATTCTCATCCGATAGATGTACTTCCAGCCGCGAAATCTTATCACTGAACCGGGTTAATGCTTCAGATATTTGTGGACTCTAAATAAGCTGACAATTCATCTGAGTCTTTGATATTTTTGTCGGTGTTTATTTGAATGATCATTTTAGTTGTTTTTTGTATCAGTAGTAATTTAGTGTAAGAAATCGATCGTTTTAACTCTATTTTACCTGATTGTTAAGCCTTTGAATCAATATGACAATTATTTTTATTCCCTCTCAATCAGACTCTTTTTTCAAAACTGCCAGCAATTGCCTGGCGGCTTCTTCAGATGATGCCGGATTTTGACCGGTTATCAATAAACCATCCTTGATTACATACGAAGCCCAATTTTCTTTTTTCGAATAGATTCCACCTTTCCCCTTCAATTCATCTTCCAGCAAAAAAGGAACAACCTTGGCCAGCTGAACGGCATCTTCTTCGGTATTGGTAAAGCCTGTTACTTTTTTACCTTTCACAAGCGGATCGCCACTTTCATCTTTCACATTCAACAAGGCAGATGGAGCGTGACAAACTGCAACAACAGGCTTTTTGCTTTTCCAGAATGCCTCGATTAAATGGATGGAATTCAAATCGGAGGTAAGATCCCACAATGGTCCATGGCCACCCGGATAGAATATGGCATCAAAATCGTTAGCTGACATTTCGGATAATTTATTTGTATTGGCCAACAAATGCTGCAAATCTTTATCCTTATCAAAACGGTGGGTTGCAGCGGTCTGGCTGGCTGGTTCGGCGCTTTTGGGATCAACAGGTGGATTTCCACCTTTAGGTGATGCCAGCATTATTGATGCGCCTGCATCTTTCAATATATAATATGGACCTGCAAATTCTTCAATCCAGAATCCGGTTTTTTCCCCTGTATTTCCTAACTCGCTATGCGATGTTAACACAAATAATATTTTCATTTTAGTTTGTTTTGGGGTGGATTATATCTTTCATTACTTTACCTGCATCAACACCTAACATTGAAGCCGAACATACGATGATGAGAATCTTCCTGAATTCTTAAGCTGATTCAAGATTACTTTCACATTACAAAATGCCTCCGGCTCTTGATGAAACATTTAAAAAAACCCGACTTTTTCACGGGAATTGACTTAGTATTTTATTCAGCGATTCATAATAATTCTGAATTGCATTATGGTAAACGGCATGGCTAATCTCATCCGGAAATGTAATTTCCATTTCTTCTAAAAGAGTTGATATGGAGTTTTTTTCATCTATCTGCCCTGGTATTCCATTTGACTTTGTATTGTACTCTTCATTAATTCCCATGAGTTCTCCTCTAATTTTTAGTCAGGTTGAGTATTTCAATATTTATGATTTACTGTATCACAGTTTAGGCTCTTTACGAAGCGAAGTTTGTAAATGATTAGGAGTCCATATCTGAACTTACTTTTTAAAATGTTCTTCAGCTTCTTTTTCCATTTTATGGAGTCTGGTATAATAATCAGGAAACTCCTTTAAATGTGCCAATGCAATTTCGCCGGTCAGTTTCCCGTTATTGTCAGTTATATTGGTTTGCGGGTCTATTAATCCATGTTCGAGTTCAACATTTAAGCCTTTCGTAAATTGGTCGAGGCTGACTTCCTTCCAGTTGATGCCGAGATCATTCCCAATTCTCTTTGCATCATTTTCATCGAATTTCTTCACAGCTTTTATTTTAGATGTGTTTTTATTTTACCTTTTACCAAGTTTTGTATAATAATCATGTAAATCCTCTAAATGAGCCCATGATGTTTCATCAGTCCGCTTTCTATCGTAATCTGAATTATTGGACTTCGTACCTGCTACCCCTTCTTCCGATTCAATATATAATCCACTTATAAACTTGTCCAGGCTAGCTTCATTCCAATTGATGCTAAGCACATTCCGTATTTCTTTAGCTGGGTTTTGACTATTTTTTTTCATTTTTTCTATTTAAATAATAACATTCCTATTTCACTCATTTATTGACTTCCTGTTTTTAACCAGTCAAATTTCTCACCGGAAATAAACCGGCTATTATGGTCTGAATTTTTGCCAGTACTTCATTAATAATGAAGCCCTGATCAGGTCCGGCTGTTTTTCCTGATATTTATGTAAATCCCGACAACAACCACCAGAACTGCGATACCGGGTATCAGGCCCCAACCTATTCCCAATTCAGAAATATATCCCGAAAGTCCGTTTATTCAATTTTACTTCATTTATTTGATGGTATTAATTGAATCCTCATACTAAAATTATTCAACCCTGATCCTGGGCTCATCCATACCAACCATAACCAGTTGCATATTACATACCGGACAATTCCCCGGTTGATTATATGTTTTATTACCTTCACAGTTCATAGGACACTGATATTTAGTTTCCTGCAAGTCTTGTTTTTTATTTTGTTTGTTTTCCCCACATCCGCAGTTAGAAACCATCTTATGTTCTATCCCGGCGTTTTCGGGTTCGTTAACAGTTCTATCAAGTGAATTCATATCATTATTTTTTTAAGATTTTGTTGGCCCATTGATTCCAATTTGAACCTCCTTTTTCAAAGTACAAAATTGATTGTCTTTGAATTGATTAGCATTACACATTTATGAAAATAAGTTACATAATTGTCACATTACTTTTGAGGGAGAGTCTCCTGACGCGTTCCGGTATCAGCTGCTGAAATCATTTTAGAGATCATACAATTATAAGTTACTGAAATAAATTAACGGATGGCATGACAGTTTGGTGGATTTTCACGACTGGAGCGTGTTTATAATACTTTTAGGCACAAACAGTCCAATTAATCCCTGCTCAAAATAAAAACCAAATATGCAAGGCCAAAGTAAATACTCCCCCCTATTAATGTGCTCCGTGGCAACTATCCTGATACGTACAAAACGATTATTCGCGAGTGGGTATTCCGGAAGGAGAAATACCCGCATTGCGAAATAAGCCGGGGCGAAATGAAGAGTTTCGCCCGGACTTTTTTGTTTGAATTAATTATTTGACTGGAGATGAAAGTATTGAGAATAGGAGCATATTTGAGATGCGTAACAGGCAACTGGTAGTTGTAAATATTGGAAAAAATAACTGCCATGATGGTGGATATATATTCGTTGGGCATAATTTTAGAAAAATCACAACAATATGAAAATAGAAAATGACTGAGAAGTAACAACAGAAAGGTATGTTGTTTATATTGACATTATGGGATTCAAAGATATGGTAGCAAGAATGTCACATATTGAAGTCTATGAAATGATGAAAAGAATAGATCAACGGAAAAAACTCTTTGAAAATGTTGATTGGCTTTCTTTAGAAACTAAACTTATTAGAACTACAACATACTCTAACAGTATTATTTTATATTCGAAAGATAATAGTAAAAAGTCTCTTGATTACCTTATTCGTACTACATCTGGTTTGACTAATGAATTATTTATTCAAGGTGTGCCACATAAAGGCACTTTAGCATTTGGGATAATGACCTTAGATATGGAAAATTCTATCTTTTTTGGACAACCTTTGATTGATGCGTATCTACTTCAAGAAGAAATATATTTTTATGGCGTACTTGTTCATGCAACAGCTGAACAGCAGCTTTTGGATAAAAAGCTAGATGACATACCATTTATAAAGAACTATTTATGTAACCTAAAAGTTGGATCTGCAAAACACTTAACTATCTATCCTATGCACTCAACGTCTATTGGTGATCCTAAATATAACCTTAAATATGAAGAATTACGTGATTCTATTAACAAACTGAGATGGAAAACATCAGGAAACCTTAGAAAATACATTGATAACACTGAATTGTATATAGGAACTGTAAGTAAAGCAAATAAGATTTAACCTTTATGACTAGTCAAAAGATGAAAAACTATGCCCAACTAAGGCTATAAAAAATGGCGGGTGAAGTACATAATTGAAAGCTCGTAACCCTCACCGCCATTGGTGGTGGTTGACAGCAGACAACCACGCAATCCGCCACTATTTATAGCCTAGCCATTGTGTTTAATGCTAAAATGTAATCATTTTTTATTCTAAAATATTTATTTTACATTTGCATCAGATGATAATTGCAACTTTGTTGCTCACTTATTTTTTAACGTAAGGAAGAAATAGGAAAAATAAGTGATATCAAATATGGAAGATCTCCATATACCTTAATCGTTTTAAATCGATTAGGTGTATGGAGATTTTTTATGTGCCTAATCATAAACTAAATTTTTATGACTAAGCGTATTATTCCGCAAGAGATTAAAGATGCTTATCTTAACATTAAGGGAGATATTCTGAAAACTCCACTGGAATACTCTCCCAGGCTAAGCAAGATTTCAGGAGCACAGGTTTTTCTAAAGATGGAACACCTGCAACTCACGGGCTCGTTTAAAATCAGGGGTGTACTAAACAAAATCAAGTGTCTTCACAAAAGCGATTTTCAGAAAACCTTTGTTGCCGCATCCACGGGAAATCATGCAGCAGCTTTTGCATTTGCTTCCAAAGCATTTAGCTTTAATGGTGTGTTGTTTATGCCCGAAAATGTTAGCGATGTAAAAAAAGAGGCTCTCAAGGTTTACAATGTTAAGCAATTCCTGTATGGGAAAAGTAGTATGGAAACTGAAGCTAAGGCAACAAGCTATGCAAAAGAAACTGGTAGTATTCTTATTCATCCTTATAATGATCCGGAGATTATTAAAGGGCAAGGAACCATTGGGGTTGAAATTCAAGATCAATTGCCTGAAGTTGATACTGTGCTGGCACCAATTGGTGGTGGTGGCTTAATTTCAGGACTATGTTCCTTTTTTAATGATGACAAGGTTAAAGTTATTGGCTGCCAACCTGTGAATGCATGTGAAATGTATGAATCAGTGAAGTCCGGACAGATTGTTCCACCCAGTACTCTTTTTACTATTGCCGATGCCACTGCCGGTGGTATCGAAGCTAATTCGATAACATTTGACATTTGTAAAAATCAACTCAATGGATTTGAATTAATAGATGAAAATCAAATAAAAGAAGCAGTAGCTTTTATCATACAAAACCACCAAACAATTATAGAGCCAGGTGCTGCTCTTCCTGTAGCTGCTCTTCTACATAGCAAAAAATACGCAGATAGGAATGTGGTTCTTGTTCTTACCGGAAAAAAAATTAATCATGCATTATTAACTAATATAATAGACAATTATGGTAACAATTATTAATCGGGACCAAATTTTATCCATTGTGAAAAATATAGATATTGTTGCTGCAATGGAAAAAGGTTTTATAGAATACAGCAACGGTAATTGTATTGTACCCCCCGTGGGTGAACTATTGTTTGAAAAGAACAATGGCGAGACACATATCAAGTACGGATATATAAAAGACGAGCAATATTATGTAATTAAAATTGCATCCGGATTTTATGATAATCCAAAACTAGGTATTCCATCGAGTCAGGGTTTAATGTTAGTTTTCAATCAGAAAACCGGAGAAACGGAAGCAGTTTTATTGGATGAAGGTCATTTGACTAATATTAGGACAGCAGCAGCTGGTGCGTTGTCAGCAAAATATTTTGCACCTAAAAACATTAAAGCTATTGGTATTATTGGAACGGGAACTCAGGGTAAACTCCAGCTGGAGTATCTACAAAAGTATAATTCTTGCCGCGAAGTATGGATATGGGATATCAACAAAGAAAGTGCCTTAAAGTATCAATCTGAGATGGGAAAAAAATTTCATATTCATATTGCTGAAAATACTGCTGAATTGGCACATAATTGCAATCTTATTGTTACAAGTACTCCATCACATAATGCATTGCTTCATGCAAAAGACATTCAAACCGGAACACATATTACCGCTGTTGGGTCTGATACACCTGAGAAACAAGAATTGGAAAGTGAAATCCTAGCAAAAGCCGATATTGTTATATCAGATAGCATTGCACAGAGTAAAAGTCGAGGAGAAATATATCGTTCAACACAAGATGGTGCTATTTCTCACGACAAGGTGATAGAACTTGGCAAGGCAATTCAACAAAAGAATTTACAACGAACAAATGAGGATCAAATAACAATCACAGACCTTACGGGAGTTGCTGTGCAGGATATAATGATTGCACAATCAGTGTATTTAAGTTATAAACATAAAATCTAATAATCAGAACAAACGAATAGAAAGGGATAAAAAATGAATATAAGAATATTTGAATTAGAAAGAGTACAATCGTTATTCGAGAACACAGTAGACTATAATCTCACCGAAAGCGGGTTTCATCCATATACCTTATCGGAATTATTAAATCCAGAGCAAATTAAGAAACTTACAAACGAAATAATTGGATATGGACAAACAAACGGTTCTCCTCAACTGCGAAAAAATATAAGTAATTTATATAATAATGCAGATGAAAAAAATATTTTGGTTACAAATGGTTCTTCAGAAGCAAATTTCATTGCCTGCCACACACTTCTCAAAAAAGGAGACGAAGTGGTAATGATGGTTCCTAATTACATGCAAATTTGGGGAATTGCAGAAGAGATGGGTTGTACTTTGAAAGAGTTCCATTTAAATGAAAAAAATCAGTGGAAACCAAATTTGGACGAACTAAAGTCTCAGGTTACAAATAAAACAAAGATGATTGCTTTGTGTAATCCTAACAATCCAACAGGATATACACTCACAAATGAAGAAATGAAGGAGATTGTAGAAATTGCAAAAAGTGTTGATGCATGGGTTTATTGTGATGAAGTGTACCGTGGTGCTGAACTAAATGGTGTAACTATTGAGAGTTTTATTGGAATGTACGATAAGGTAATGGTGAATGGAGGTTTATCAAAAGCGTATGCGTTGCCAGGCTTACGCTTGGGTTGGCTCGTTGGGCCTGAGGAATTAATAGCCGATACTTGGGCATATCATGATTATACTTCTATTTCAACAGGAATGTTAAGTCAGTACATAGCTGAGATTGCATTACAAACAGAAAAACGACAAGAAATCCTGACCAGAAACAGAAACATGCTTAACGAAAACCTAAAAAATGTTACGTATTGGTTAGATCAATATGGCGATATTTTTCAATATCAAGAGCCCAAAGCCGGCGGAATGTTATTTATTAAGTATAATCTGGATATCAATTCTACGGATTTGGCTGAATGGCTACGTACCGAGAAAAGTGTATTTATTTTGGCTGGGGATGTGTACGGAATGGATAAGCATTTTAGAATTGGTATTGGGGAACGCAAAGATTATATCATAAAAGGTCTGGAACGTATAAAAGAAGCACTCAAAGAAAAATTTGGTGTATAGGCCTGAAAATTTTCATACGTGAAACTTTCAAAATAACATCCCCAAATAATGTCCGATTTAGATAAACTATCTTTTAAAGGACCGATATTATAGAATTTCAGTAGTAGTTCGAGGATGGTTTTATGAGCGTGGGACATTTCAAGCCATGCAGAAGTGAGTGCCGCTGTGATGCAAGTTTGTTTGTTCGATCTTTTCAAGTGAACGGCTTGCGTGGCGTGGCAAAAAACCTGACGTAGAATTAGCCATGATTGCCATGAATGTATTTATTAGCAATTATTCTTTAATCATGGTGTAATCCATGTAACCTAAAAAAAATAAGTAATGACACAAGAAATACACTGAAATTGTATAAAGTCTGGATTTTTATGCACTCATTAATTATTTTTAAAGGTGTGCATGAGATCGATACGCTATGTTGCTCAACTTTTGATCATGCAAAAGTTAAAAAAAGAAAACTTAAACATATGTAGATTTGAGGAACTTATTTTGAAATAATTACTTAAGTAAAGTATACAGATAAAAGGTTTATTATATTCGCTTTTAAAAAGACTAAGCGACTGATTAACTGATTATTATTTTGTATATGTTGCTTTTATCAACCCTTAAAACTGACGATATAACAGTTGCTTTTACCGGAGAATTAAAAACTACTGAAAACATTTGTTCGACAAATTCTTCGGAACAATTGTACATTACTGATTTGCCAATGCCTTCAGTCTGGTTTACTACGGGGCAAACTCAGTAGCTTTTATTTTCGGTGGCAACCACTATTTCTTATGTTTTGGCGTACACTATTTTCCACCCCCCATATGTTTTCCTTTGGTTGGCAATCCGGCATTTTTATAAAACCAGAACAAATGACAGTCAGGGTCAAGTATCAAATCCTATGCAACTTCCTTTTCATTTGCACTATTAAAAGGGATGCCGGCCAGGTGCTTCACATCTTTAATGTTGAAAGTATAGGCATTTATTGGCACTACAAGGCTTACAATAATTGCAGCGTTTTTAAGCTCTGGAACTTAGGATTGTTCATGCATTGCAAGTTTGAATACCAGTAAACGCGACTGAGAATGTTTTGAATTTCATAGATTAGAGAATGTTTTGAATTTGAATGATCATATGCTATCAGCTCAGCAAATGTGAGGAGATAAATGGTACGTTATGGTAAGTTTATTGTTACAGTATGATAAAATGATGTAACTTGTAATGGCATTTTAAAATGAATTTTAAAATGCTATTCATTCCATTCTGGGGGAGCACTTCCAAGTAAATATTTCACGAAGAAATCCCTGCGTTTGCGCTCTCCATATACTCCCCCGAATGTATGGTTCATCCCGGGAAGCATTACAAGTTCAAATTCTTTGTCAGCTTTTATCAGTGCATCACACACCTGGATAGTTGATGCCGGGTCAACATTATCATCCAGTTCGGCTGCCAACAACATGAGTTTCCCTTTTAAAAGATGAGCATTATTAACGTTTGAATTTTCAGCGTACCAAGGGCCTATCGGGTAACCCATCCATTGTTCATTCCACCAGATTTTATCCATGCGGTTGTCATGGCAACCAACGGCAGCAACACCAACTTTATAGAATTCAGGATGGAACAAAAGCGCCGCCATAGTGCTCTGCCCTCCTGCAGAAAATCCTTCAATTCCAACACGTGTTATATCCATATACGGATATTTTTGTGCAGCAGCTTTTATCCATAGAATTCTATCGGGGAAACCTGAATCTTTGAGGTTGCGCCAGCACACATCATGAAAGGCTTTTGAACGGTTTGATGTTCCCATGCCATCAATCTGCACCACTATAAAACCTATTTCGGCCAATGCCTCATAATACTTGTATGATGCAGTGAAGCTTTTAGGAACAAATGAATTGTGAGGTCCTGCATAAATATATTCAATGATAGGATATTTTTTTGCCGGATCAAAGTTGGTTGGCCTATATATAATTCCCCAGATATCAGTTTTACCATCGCGGCCTTTTGCTGAAAGAACCTCAGGCATTTTCCAACCTGTTTTTAAAAGTTCACTGATGTCTGATTGCTCCACATTCATTAAAACTTTGCCGTTAGCAGCATCACGAAGTACAAAAGTCGGAGGCTTGTCTACACAAGAGTAACTGTCAGTGAAAAAACGATAATTTGTTGAAAAAGCAGCCAGATGGTTTGCCTGTTCAGGTGTGAGTTCAACCATGTTGCTTCCATCAAAATTAATCCGGAAATAATGCTGCAGGTAAGGATCTTCGCCGGGATTCAGGCCACTGGCAGTAAACAAAACCTGGCGTGCTGTATCGAATACTTTTACAATATTACGGACTACCCATTCCCCCTTAGTTACCTGGTTTTCGAGTGTTCCGTCGCCACGATATAAGTAGATATGGTTCCAGCCATCACGTTCCGAAGTCCATATAATCTCTTTGCCATCGTCCACATCGCGTCGGGTAAGTTTCGAACTATATTCAATAAATGTTTTTGATTTTTCGTCGATCAATATTTTACAAATTCCGGTTAAGCCATTTACTTCAACTACCTGGAAACGTTGGTGTCCACGTTGGTTAAACTCAAAGGTAAAAGCGCGGCTATCTTTACGCCAATCAATATTCTCTAATGTGTACTGATTCAGAAAAGGTGTTCCATCCACATCAATTTGTTTTTTTGCTTCCATGTCGAAAAGGACTGGCCTGCTGATGGGTAATGCATCACCTGGTTTGGGATAATATCGCTTGTGTAGTTTTGGCTGAAGTTGGTCCGAAGGTGAAGATTCAACAAAATAAATGTAATGTGGAATTTCAGCACGAACTTTTGTGCCGGCAAGTTTCTTTGAATCGGGCGACCAGAATAATTCAGCTGAATAATATTCTCCTGCCGAACCATCAAAACTTAGTTGAACCTGGTTTTTACCAAACGGATCTTTAATAAAAACATTATACTCGCGAATAAATGCCACCCAATTCCCGTCAGGCGATTTAACCGGTGGACCGGTATGGTCTTCTGCATTGTCACCCCAATATCCTCTAGGTTTATTCAATGGCTTAGTGCCGGTTTTCTTCAATTCATTTTTTACACGGTTCCATTCAAATAGCAAGGTATCCATTTGAAATGAAAATAACTTTCCGTCAGCGGAAAACTTAGGATCAACAGGTGAAAACTCTTCATTTTTTACTGGTTTTTTAATCAATTCCGAAAGTTGACGGACAAGTTTATCGGTTTCAAAGAGTTTCTCTTTGCTGAGCTTTTCGGCATTTACAGTCCAGTATTCTTTTCCCTTTGCAGTGAAAGTTGAATACCAGAAAACCGGCTTACCTTCCACCCAATTCACTTTCTGAACAGTGTGGAAAACTTTCTTGGTGAAGATGTCAGATAAAGAATCAGCGTCTTTATAATCTTTTCTAGTTAAAGCTTTTTGTGAGAATGTGGCTGACGAAAAAAAAGCACAAAATACTAAAAGCATCAGAGGTCGGAAGGAATTATGCATATAAAGTAATTTTTTAAGTGGAAATTTGGGCAAGTATTTCTTTACAAATGATCTATGATCAGTATAGCTCCATCATGATAAATTATACAAATTTAGTTAGCTAAAGAATTCAGGATCAATCATTTTCAATTTATTCTATTCTTTGATACAGATAATGGATGTAGGTGTCTGTCGTCAATCTTTTTTTGTTACATATTAATAAAAATTATTCCGATTCATCAATGTATTCATGTTTTTAAACAGCTTATAATTTCTGATTAGATAAACAGGAATATTAAAGAAGGATCCACAGCGTAAAAACTCTTTGTTCTTTACTTCGTTGAACAGATAAAGACATACACCTTTTTGCTGATAAATTACTTCATAGAGCGATTTCAAATTAGTTGAAATTTTTGCTTGAAATATCTCCATTTGAAGCAAAATTTTCAAACAGCAAATCATTGGGCAAAGGTTTTTGGAGTATTGAATTTAATATTTCTGTATTGAAATCTATCAGCACTATTCAGCAACTATTGCTTATGGGTAAGCAGATCACTTAATCAGCTGAATAAATAATTTCGAAAAGGGAGATGTTGATTTATAGCATCAGACATTCAAACAACCGTCTGTATGTCTTTAATAAATTAGGGATGAAAATAGTTTTCTCCATTTTGCTTGTGTAACTCTAATTCAGGAAGATAATCTGGTATTTTGAATTCAATTGTAATAAGAGTGTATTTTACACTTATTTTTTGCACCGCTAATATACACCAAGAAATTAATAAATATCAGAATACATTTAATAAAAGTTAATTTGTATATGTGCCTGTAGGAACTTATTTTGAAAATAATTACTAATGCATATAAATAGAGATTGATTAAACATCTAACTTTTTGTTAATCATAAAATTTGACAAATAATTGTTGAAATCAGCAAAATCATTTGGAATGAGTGTGCTAATCAAGGAAAAAAGGTATTAATCTGCTCAATTTTATGAAACTTAAAAATTTTTTTTGAGGTTTTGGCTTTGCTTCTTCCTTTTTAGGAATATTCACACTTAATAATCCATTCTCATATTTTGCAGTAATCTTTTCAGTTTCTGCAATGGCGGGAAGTGCAAAATAATTAGTTGATTTTTTAAGCCTGTTAGAAACGCTTTTTACAACTCCTGAAAATTAAATATCAAGTTGATCTATTTAGGATGCATATAATTACTTATTACGTAATTACCGAAAGCACTTCGTTGAAATCCAGCGTGTTATAAATTGACAAATTTTTAACACTGTTTCCAAATCCCTTTCAATAATAAAATCAGTATCTTTGTATAAGTATATTAAATGGTCACATAATTTTTAACAATATGTCAGACAAAGTGTTACAAAAAATTGCCCCCGGTGTGGTTACCGGTGATGGCGTTCAGGAGATTTTCCGTATTGCAAAACAAAATAAGTTTGCACTTCCTGCAGTCAATGTAGTTGGAACCGATTCGATCAATGCCGTATTACAGGCTGCCAAAGAAGTTAATTCCCCTGTTATTATTCAGTTCTCAAATGGCGGCGCTCATTTTTATGCAGGAAAATTCCTGAATAACGACGGTGAAAAGGCGGCAATTGCAGGTGCTGTGTCGGGAGCAAAACATATTCATGCCATGGCTGAGTTGTATGGCGTTCCGGTGCTAATACATACTGATCATGCTGCAAAAAAACTTCTGCCATGGATAGACGGACTTTTAACTGCGGGAGAAAAACATTTTGCTGAAACCGGCAAGCCTCTTTTCAGTTCACATATGATTGATCTTTCGGTTGAGTCGCTTCACGACAACCTTGAAATATGCAAAAAATATCTTACACGCATGAGCAAGATGGGAATGACACTGGAAATTGAACTTGGTGTTACCGGTGGTGAAGAAGATGGAATTGATCATTCGGATGTTGACAGTTCAAAATTATATACACAGCCCGAAGATGTAGCTTATGCATACGAAGAACTTCTCAAAGTCAATGATAAATTCACAATCGCAGCTTCCTTTGGCAACGTTCATGGCGTATACAAACCTGGTAATGTGAAACTGCAGCCGAAAATACTTAACAACTCGCAGAAATATGTTGAGAAAAAATTCAACACAGCTCCTCAGCCACTCAATTTTGTGTTCCACGGAGGATCAGGATCTACCAAAGAAGAAATTCATGAAGCTATCTCTTATGGTGTTGTGAAAATGAATATTGATACTGATACGCAGTGGGCTACATGGAAAGGCATCATGGAATTCTATAAGAAAAATGAAGGTTATCTGCAAGGCCAGATTGGCAACCCCGAAGGCGACGATATGCCGAATAAGAAATATTACGATCCGCGTAAATGGCTGAACGAAGCGCAAAAAACATTGATTGTTCGTGTAAAGGAAGCATTTGCCGACCTGAATTGCATCGAAAGAAACTAAAGTGTTCCCAAAAACCAGTCGTAACTTTTGCAAACCTGGTTCAATTGAATTAAAAAAGCTCCTGAACGGAGCTTTTTTAATGTTATACCTTTCTATATTATCTCGTCGATATCTGCATAGTATCAAACGGATTGATACTGAGAACCGGGTAAGGTGAATTGTTTACCATTTGCTGGGCATAAGGACCAACCAATAAATTGAAAGGACTCGTTTCCTGTTCGGTCATAATACTGATCAGGTTTGCTCTAATGCGTTTGGCATATTCAATAGTGCCCGTAGTCAGATTATCGCAGGTTAATATATCCCGATGAAATTTAATTCCTTCTTCTGCAAGATAGGCACAAACCTGGTCGGAATACATATCAACGCGTTTCTGAATACTTTTATATTTAGAGGCATAAAGTGAAAGCACATAAACTTCTGCGTCAAAAAGCTGGGCAAGGTATGTTGTAAATGGAACCTTCTGCCTGGTATCGAGGGTGCTGTCAACAGGAAGAAGTATACACCTCATAATCTTTTTAGGATCAACTCCCGCTCTAATAGTTATAACCGGGCAGGGGGATACAGAAATTAATTTATTGGCGTTGCTCCCGATCCAAAACTGTTCAAAACCTGAAACGCCATGTGTACCCATTACAATACACAAACTATCCATTTCCTTTGCTTCATCTATTATTTCGCGATACACTTTCCCTTCGCGAATAACAAAATCAATAGTTGAATCCGGAAGTTGGGGTCCATACTTATCTACCAGCTTGCCAAATTGTTTTTTGATTTCATCAATCAATTCTGCCGAAGTATCCGAATAAATAGTTGCTTTTGTAACGCTGGGATTATTAACCCAAATCATGTGCACGTCGAGTGTTCCTCGTGTGGCTATTGAAACTGCATGCTCTAGTGCATTTACTGAACAGTCGGAGAAATCGATTGCTGCAATAATATTGGCCATATACTAACTGGATTACAGGTTGAACAGAACTTAGAGAAGGCTAAGATAATGAAAATCGAACGGTGACACAAGTAATTTTTATCGGCGATTAAGTAACGAAATATTTATACTTGTAGTATATAAGCTTTTTATAATTTCGATTATTCGTATTCTGATTATTCCATTATTTTGTCTTTCACCGGGAATGAATTAGGGAAATCTGACGCAATTTTTTTCTGAAATCCTACAGCCTCGATAAGCGTACGAAAATCCCCCACTCTAACACGGTAATAAGGCTCATTATAGGATAAGTATGAATTGAATTCCGGATAAGTTGTTTCGAATCCGGTTTGTACATTTGTTGCCGCAATTTTGGAATTACTTCCGGATTCAAAAAATATCTGAACCCTGTATCCATCAACTTGAGGATTGTTCAGACTCATCCTCCGGTATTGCTCCGCAAGTTGTGTAATTCTTTCGTCTTGAACCACTTCGACCTTCCCCTCTGCAGGCACTAACTGCTGTGCTTTGATGACAGGATTATTTAATAGCAATAAAGCTAAAACTATGAAAATATATCTTAACATTCTGTTAAAAATAGTTACAATGTAGTGGTATCTCTGGGATGAATACTTAATACCGGCACCGGCGAATGGCTAACCAATTGTTGTGCAAATGGACCTAAAAGGATTGAACTGGCCTGATCCTGGGCATCAGTCATAATGGCTATCAGGTCAGCATCTACTTCATGAGCATGTTCAATAATATCAGAAGCTAAATTTTTTGTACTAATGCTATCAACAGTATAATTAACCCCTTTCCCATCAAGGTATTTTTCAACCTTGGCAACATTGCTATCAACCATTTTCTGCACCGATTTAAGGCCACTGGAGTTTAAAGCCAGTATATTTATATCAGCTCCGGTGGTCCGGGCAAGATCGGCAGTAAAAGAAAGTTTTTGCAGCGTATGTGGAGTATGGTATATCGGCAACAGAATTTTACGGTAACCCCTCTTAATTTCATAACTATATTTTATAGTAATAACAGGGGTTGGCATACTGGAAACAATCCTGAAAGCATTGGTGCCTATCCAGTATTCTTCAAATCCGGAAGAGCCATGGGTGCCAACAATCAGCAAACAGCAATCAGATTGTGTTATATGATTTGCAAGCTCCTGGTAAACCCTGCCTTTACGTACTTTGGTAGTAAACTTTCCGTGAAGTAGCTTATCTTTATACGTTGCCAGCAGTTCATCAAAATTTCCTTTGGCTTCATTCCGGAGTTCTTTTGTTTCATTCCGGAGATCTTTGGCTTCGCTGGCAAATGTAACTTCATTTCCACTGATATTGTCGACCCAAACCAGATTAATATTAGCATGTATAAGATTGGCAAGTTCAATAGCATACTCCAGGGCATGTATTGACCCTTTAGAAAAATCGATAGCAACTACTATGTCTTTCATGGCCATTCTGATATTAAAATTCTCAGCTAATGTATAAATAAATATTAAAAGCAAGGGTGCTTTCCCCCAGATATTTATAATAATATATGTTTCGGCAGGCAGAAAACGTTCTTTACAAGTGAAAATCATCAATATAGCCTCACTTCAGTTGCTTTTTCATAACTTTGCTGTTTACGATAAATCATTATTTTGTACCCATGAACAAGAACCTTGATGCAACTCCTGAACATCTAACACCTGTTGAACGTGAGATCGAGCAAGTTCTTCGGCCGCTCGATTTCGGAAGTTTTGCAGGACAGCCGGGAATTGTTGAGAATTTAAAGGTTTTTGTAGCTGCTGCTTCCCGCCGGGGCGAAGCGCTGGATCATGTGCTATTGCATGGCCCGCCGGGATTGGGAAAAACCACCCTTTCGAATATAATTGCAAATGAAATGGGTGTTAACATCAGGGTAACTTCTGGACCGGTGCTCGACAAACCGGGTGATCTTGCCGGACTGCTAACCAACCTCGAAACCAACGATGTTCTGTTTATAGACGAAATTCACCGCCTGAGTCCGGTTGTGGAAGAATACCTGTATTCAGCCATGGAAGATTTCAAGATTGATATTATGATTGAATCGGGCCCTAATGCCAGGAGCGTTCAGATTACGCTTAACCCCTTTACATTGATAGGTGCTACCACGCGTTCAGGTTTATTAACGGCTCCGCTTCGATCGAGGTTCGGTATCAACTCCAGGCTTCAGTATTACGATGCAGAAACATTAAAAAAAATCATAATTCGTTCAGCAAGCATACTGCATGTTCCTATTCATGACGATGCCGCTATTGAAATATCACGACGCAGCCGGGGCACTCCGCGTATTGCCAACCTGCTGCTTCGCCGCTTGCGCGATTTTGCCCAGATTAAAGGAAGTGGAACCATTGATCTGGCCATTGCACAGTACGCTCTGGCGGCATTACAAGTCGACAAAAATGGCCTTGACGAAATGGATAACCGTATCCTCAGCACAATTATCCAGAAATTTAAAGGCGGTCCGGTAGGACTTACTACCATCGCAACTGCTGTTGGCGAAGATGCCGGTACAATCGAAGAAGTTTACGAGCCTTTCCTTATACAGGAAGGATATATGATGCGAACACCCCGTGGACGTGAAGTTACCGAAAAGGCTTACAGCCATCTGGGAAGGTATAAAGGACCGGACGTTGGGAAGTTGTTTTAGAAGACAGGGGAATGTGGTTGATAAGTTGAGGGGGTGACCGGGCGAGGGGCGACCGGGAAAATGTCCTTCTCGTTTTTTTTGACTGGCCGAAATTTGAATATCTCTGCAATCTATCGTCCTTCTCCTCATGGAGAAGGATAAGAGGATGAGGTCTCAATTAGGATAAAGAGAAATAAGTTGCCAAAACTTCCCATAAATCACACTACATCTTTACCAGTAAACCAATGAACCAATCGGCTCAACTTTCCTCATTAATAAAACAGCAAGCTAAATCGCTGGGCTTTGCAGCCTGTGGTATTGCACCGACTGTTTTGTTGGAGGAGGATTCTGTTCACCTGAACAACTGGTTGCAAAAAGGTTATCATGCCGGGATGAATTATATGCTGAATCATGCTGCATTAAGGGCAAACCCGGAGTTACTGGTTGAGAATGCGAAATCTGTCATTGTTTTCCTCTATAACTATTATCCATCAAAAATGATGGACGAAAATTCACCATACCTGATCTCTGCTTACGCTTATGGAAGGGATTATCATGAAGTAATCCGGGGAAAATTAAACATACTTATTGCTAAATTAAAAGAGCATATTCCCGGGATCTCAATACGCGGATTTGTTGATTCAGCGCCTGTACTTGAGAGAGCCTGGGCCACCCGTGCCGGATTAGGCTGGATTGGCAAAAACAGCATGCTCATCAGCAAGCATAACGGATCCTATTTTTTTATAAGCGAACTGATAACTGACCTGGTATTGGAATACGATAAGCCAATGGGTGGCGATTACTGCGGAGACTGCAGCCGTTGCATGGATGCATGTCCTACGGATGCAATCACCGATTTACGGGTTGTTGATGCCAATAAATGTATTTCGTATCTGACCATCGAGAATAAAGACGAAATACCTGAAGTATTTGAAGGTCAATACGAAAAGTGGATTTTCGGTTGCGACATCTGCCAGCAGGTTTGCCCATGGAACCGGTATTCAGTACCACATAACGAACCGGCATTCCAACCTCTGCCAGGTTTGATGGAACTGAATAAAGGTAAATGGGAACAAATGGATAAAGATCAGTATGACAGTCTTTTTCGGAAATCTGCATTAAAAAGAGCTAAATTTGCAGGGCTGAAACGGAATATTGAATTTTTATCTGAAAAAAGCTAAAATCAAGTTCCGGGTCTCGGAGTTCCTGGTTCCACTGATTTAGCAAGCGGCACCCGGCACTATACATCAAGAATATTAATTATCAATGAAAATACCTGCTATGACTCCACAAGAGATTCCCTTTAAAGTCGATATCCGTTCCGAAATTGGTGAATTAGAGGGCGTAATCATTCATACTCCCGGTCCTGAGGTTGAAAATATGACCCCTGACAGTTCTCATAAAGCACTGTATAGTGATATCCTCAACCTTTCTGTCGCTCTCAAGGAATTTAACCAGTTTAAAGGATTCCTGTCGAAAGTTACCAGGACTTTCCAGGTAAAAGATCTCCTTTCAACAGTAGTTCAAAATCCTGAGCACAGGGTTGAATTATTACAGTCCATTGCAACTAAAGAACAACTGGATGAACATAGTATAGCTGAGCTGATGGACATCAGGCATGATAAACTTTCGACCATGCTGATCGAAGGGGTGGAAATGCGCAAAGATAATCTGACACGTTTTTTGTCGAAAGACCGCTATTCCATTGAGCCGTTGCATAATTTTTTCTTTACCCGCGATGCATCAGTAGCAATGCTTGACAAGGTACTGATAAGCCGCATGTACAGCCGAATCCGCGACCGGGAAAGCATTATAATGGATTCCATTTTCCGCAATCATCCTGCTTTTGAAGTAAAGACTATACATCCCGATCAAGAGCGCTATGCCAGCAAGGAATTCAGTTTCGAAGGCGGCGATTTTTTAATGGCCAGGGAAGATATTCTCCTCATAGGAACAGGCACGCGTACCACTCCCCAGGGCATAGATTTTATAATGGAATATTATAAAGAGAAAAAAGTTCAGCGTCATATTATCGTGCAGGAATTGCCGTATACGCCCGAGTCGTTTATTAACCTGGATATGGTTTTTACGCTCCTCGACAGGAACCAGTGTATGGTTTACGAACCGCTTATCCTGCAACCAAACCGTTTTCTTACCATTCATATTCATATAGATAATGGCAGCGTGAAATCCATACACGAGGTGGCCAATATCCCAACGATACTGAAAGAACTGGGTATGGAAATGGAAACATTATACTGTGGTGGTCGTCGCGACAGCATGATACAAGAACGCGAACAATGGCACAGCGGGGCTAATTTTTTCTCCATCGCTCCCGGAAAAGTGATCGGTTACGGACGGAATGTAAATACAATCGAAGAGATGAACAATCACGGCTTCGAAGTTATAAAAGCCAAGGATGTTATTAACGAAAAAGTAGATATAAAAAATTATAGTAAATACGTTGTAACTATTGACGGATCGGAGCTTTCGCGAGGAGGCGGAGGATGCCGATGTATGACAATGCCGGTAAGGAGGAAGGCTGTGGATTGGTAGGATTTGAGAGGAGAGGCAAGGCGACACAGTGATGGGGAGACAGGGCGAGACGGGACAAGGAGAACATATTTAACTCATTATTTCTCACCCCAACGAAATCCATCCACTTCAATACCCGCCAGAGATAAAGCCCGGTTAGTAACCGTTGCTGCAAGTTGCTCCATGGTTTCGGGGCGGCTGTAGAATGAGGGTGTTGCAGGGCAGATAATTCCTCCAACTTCGGTAACGGTTTTCATATTGTTAATATGGATCAGGCTTAGTGGCGTTTCGCGGGCAACCAGCACCAGTTTACGGCGTTCTTTCAGCATTACATCAGCGGCACGCGTCATTAAATCATTTGAAACTCCCGAAGCTATTCGCCCTAAAGTTCCCATGCTGCATGGGCAAATGATCATAGCATCGTAACCGGCTGATCCCGAAGCAACAGGGGAATAAAAGTCATCTTTTCTATAAAATGTAAACGGCAGTTTCTCAAATTCAGAGTTGCCCATTTCGTATTTCCATACCCCTTTTGCGTTATCCGAAAACAAAACGGCAACTTCTTCAATTTGATCTTTATACGTCATCAAACTATTGAAGAGCACTTTGGCATAAATAGCTCCACTGGCTCCGGTTACACCAACTATTAGTTTTATCCTTGTTTGTTTCATATTCTTGATTCTATTGTAAAGATAGTTGTATTATTGAATCGGAAGTCCGGGGTCCGAAGTTTCCTCTGGTTCATCTTTGAAATTAGTTAGTATTGCCGGATTGGACGATTCGGCACACAACTGCTTCGGTTTTCCGACTTCCATCTTCTGCCTTCCGTCTACAATCTATAACTCAGGAAAAGCAGTATACAGTCATTATATTGTCCATAATCGAACAACCGATGTACCGAACCATTAATTTCATCCTTTCTGATACTTAATATTGAACTGTTCATCCGGAAATTAGCACTCAGTTTTTCGGTGATCGGATAGCCAACACCAGCCACAAACGTAGGGTTGAACAGGCTAAAGTCACCATAAGTCACTTCCACGTAATCCAATGCCTCGTAACTATGAAGCAGAAACGAAAACGAAGGGCCAACCTCCAGCAATATTTTATTTTTAAGATGATATTGATACAGGAATGGCATTTCGATATAACCTAGCCGCATCAAATATGATGTATAATCCTGCTTTTTTTCTTCCGGGTTATGGCGGCTGCCCTTTTGAAAGTAAGCTAGTTCCGTTTGAAATGAGGATCGCTCATTAACGGACAGGCGAACCCAGAGTCCTGCATTAGCACCTGCCTTGTTGAAACCGCTGTAAGTATCACCCGCTACCTGGCTGCCGACAAGGCCGGCAGCTATTCCGCCCTGAAACTTTTGGGCTACCGAGGGGAAGACAGAAAAAAAGAATAGAATAAGAACAATGTAAATTTGCTTCATATCTATAATAAACAATTTTGTTCGCTGATTTTATTTCACCTGATATTATTCGCAAAGCTCTGGTTCTCCGGCAGCATCTTCCTACGAACCAAACCAAACATCAGCATAATCCCCATATATGCCAATTACGATTGCCTTCCATTTCATATCCTTCCAGATTCCTTTGTTTATGATCAGGAGTATAACAGCAGGATGACCAGGAACCTTTAGCCGACCAACTGTGCATATTACAGCGTTTGCCGTCCTTAAAGTTTTCTGTCTGATCTTTCGCTTGAGTACGCGCGACAAAACTGAGAGAAACCGCTAACTTTATAGCAGGTAAACCCTTTTGGGAACGATATTCATTGATAAGTTTATATAATTCTTTTTCCGTAGGGGTAAGGCAAATAACAGGTAAAAAATTTTCTGCTTTTCCCTCTTGTGATCGGATTTTTGGAGAAAACAAAACAAGAATTAGGCAGAATGCAAGAATTCTGGTCATAGCAGGGTTTTAGCTTTAATAACTCAAACCAGTCTTACTAATTGTATGTTATGGTTGAGAAAAATGAGGAATCTTTTCAATTCTTTTTATTAGTGCCGTGTGCCATGTGCCTCCAGACAGGAACCTGGTACCCGGAACCCGGAACAAAGATTTTTGATTAATTTTTTAGTCTTTCCTTTTCCCACAAATTTGTTAAACAAAACCTACTTGTATTACTTGCCGGGTTCAAGTTCCTTGCCTGCCTCGCCGTAGCGTTTCTCTTTTATTTTTTGACCGTGTTCAAATTCAGTTTTAACAATCAGTTTACCATTTTGGTCGTAATACTGCCAGGCACCTTCCTTAATTTTATTCACGTACTGGCCCAAGCCCGAAACTTTGCCGTTGGCGTAATACGATTTCCATGCCCCATCAGGTCTGCCTTTATCAAAATTCTCTTCTTTTATTTTCATGCCGGAAGCATCGAAATAAACCCAATAACCATTCCGCTCCCCTTCCAGCCAGCTGCCAGATTCACTTAGTTGCCCATTATCATACCATTCCTTCCACATTCCATCTTTAATTCCTGATTTATAATTGCCTTCGGTACGCTGTTTACCGTTTGGAAACCACACCAGGTAGGTGCTGTCCAGATTACCTCCGGCATAATAGCAAACATATTGAGGTTTCCCGTTTTCGTACCAGCCTTTCCATTTCCCTTGCGTCTTACCGTTATTATATGATCCGGAATCTTTCACCTGCCCATTGACAAACCAACCCGTCCAAATGCCATTTTCTTTATTGTCAATATATTCTCCTTTATGATGTGCATGTCCATCTATATACCAGAATGTCCAAGGGCCGGTTTTATCATCATTTTTGAAAGATCCCTCTTTCCATTTAGCTCCGTTTTCGTAAAAATACTGCCACTTGCCTTCCAGTTTTCCTTTTTCAAATATTCCGGTACTCCCGGTCGCACCATTTGGATGAAAGAAAACCCAGACACTATCCCGCAGGTCATCTGTAAAATGGCCCTTTTCTTCAAGTGTTCCATCGCTATGCCACGAAATAATACTGCCATTGAGTTTCCCCATTTCAAAATTGCCTTCAAACTGCTTTTTGCCATTTGGATACCATTCTGTGTATTTCCCTTCTTTCACCCCGTTCACATAATTGGCTTCTGCAATTTTAAGCCCCTCTAAATTAAATTCATACCAAATGCCTTCACGCTGACCGTTTACCATCCGGCCTTCAGATTTTTTACTGCCGTTTGAATAGTTTTCAACCGTTACCTGTGCGTAGGTTGCAGAGGAAAGTAAAATCGAAAAAAGTATGATGAGTAATATTTTCATTTTGTCTTGGCTTATTGTTTCGAAGTTTCAGGATTTCAATTTCTGCGGCGTTCCTGCATCGTCGCTTGTTTCGTTCCCGCCAATGAATGACAGGGCTGTTCCTCCTGCCAATGACGTAGTTAAAAGTTGTCCAAGATTGTTCAATGATAGGTCCGCTGCTCTCGTTTCAGGGTATTAAAATTCAATCGGCATTTAATCACTATTTACTGTCTTTCATTTTTAACTTTTCGTTATTCACTTTTCATTTTTTGACCCCTCTGCCCTTTGGGCATCTCCCCGTGGGGGAGAACCCTCTGAATATATTTTGTGCCTGATGTTCGACATCTGTCTATTTCTATTTATTTCAAATCTTAAATTTAGTCCCAGTTAATAACCTTGCTAAATGGTGGTAGTCTATTCACTTTTCGTTATTCACTTTTCACTTTCAAAATCAATGCTTCCGTTCAGTGGTAAACATTACAAGTTGTTCGAGTGAATTGCGCGAAGCACTTTCAGGCATGGTATTCAGCAAAGCAATGGCTTTCTGCTGATACTCGCGCATCTTACCTGCAGCATATTCAATTCCTCCACTCTTGTTGACCGTTACTATGAGTTCAGCAACTTTTTCGGGTTCATTGTTATGGTTGCGGACAATATTCATAGCACGCCGTTTTTCGAGCCAGGTCATCTGGTTCAGCATAAAGATCAGCGGCAGAGTCATCTTTTTTTCTTTTATATCGATGCCATTAGGTTTGCCGGTATCCAGGTTTTTTTCGTAATCGAAAAGGTCGTCTTTTATCTGGAAAGCTATGCCAACATACTCGCCAAACAGACGCATTTTCTCGATGGTTTCAGCATCAGAACCTACAGAAGCGGCACCGGCAGCGCAACAGGAAGCTATAAGCGAAGCGGTTTTTTTCCTGATAATCTCAAAATATATTGGTTCTTCGATATCGAGTTTCCGGGCTTTTTCAATCTGCAACAGTTCGCCTTCGCTCATTTCACGGGTGGCATTGGAAACAATTTTCAAAAGATGATATTCTTCATGTTCAAGAGACAGAAGCAATCCCCGCGAAAGAAGATAATCCCCCACAAGAACAGCTATTTTATTTTTCCAAAGTGCATTAAGCGAAAAGAATCCACGACGTTCGTTGGAATCGTCAACCACATCATCATGGATGAGCGTAGCTGTATGAAGCAGTTCAATCAGCGAAGCAGCATGAAATGTACTTTGATTTACTTCGCCGCATACCTTTGCCGAAAAAAACACAAACATAGGTCTCATCTGCTTGCCTTT
>JBBQGD010000008.1:0-34701 GCA_038322655.1 Bacteroidales bacterium
GATGGTTTATTCGGGTGGGATATAAAAATTGAAGAAATAATACTTGCGATTTGCGAATGACGATTTACGAATGAAAACTGAATGGTGGTTGAATGATTAACTATGACTTTAACCAAACTTTACTGGACCTTCCAACTGCTATTTTCTCCTCTAACTAATCATCGCCCATTCCGATTTTTTCGTACTCAGGTAATTGAGATAACGCAATATTCGTTGATTTTCAGCTTTTGCCAGATGCGGATCATCATCCAGAAGTTTCTGTGCAATATTCCGGGCCGCCCTTAGCATTTGCTCATCGCGAACAATATCGGCCAGTTTTAAATCCAGAATTCCACTTTGCCGGGTTCCTTCCAAATCACCAGGACCTCGTAACTTCAGATCTACATCTGAAATTTCAAATCCATCGGTTGTTCGAACCATGGTTTCAATCCGTGTGCGGCCATCAGCAGTCAGATTAAAACCACTCATCAAAATACAGTGCGACTGGTCGGCACCACGCCCTACCCTGCCCCGGAGTTGATGAAGTTGGGAAAGCCCGAATCTTTCTGCATTTTCGATCACCATAACTGAAGCATTCGGAACATCAACACCCACTTCAATTACCGTGGTTGCAACCATTATTTGAGTTTCACCATTCTTGAACCGGATCATTTCAGCATCTTTTTCATCTGCTTTCATCCGGCCATGAACCATACTCAAAGTATATTGCGGGGAAGGAAACACTTGTTTGAGAAGATCAAAGCCATCCTGGAGATTTTTCAGATCGAGCACTTCCGATTCTTCAATAAGTGGGTACACCACATAAATCTGTCTTCCTGCAGCTATTTGCTGACGCATGAAATTATAGACCTTGTCGTGGCCTGCTTCATAAAAATGATAGGTTTTAATGGCTTTGCGACCCGGGGGTAATTCATCAATAACAGAAAGATCAAGATCGCCATAAACAGTCATGGCCAGAGTTCGGGGAATTGGTGTTGCGGTCATAACCAGTATATGAGGAGGAATTACGCTTTTACTCCACATTTTTGCCCGCTGAGCCACACCAAAGCGATGCTGCTCATCAACTACCACCAATCCAAGTTTATTGAATTTCACTGCATCTTCAATCAGAGCATGAGTTCCAATAATAATATGCAACTCTCCCGATTGAAGCATTGGATGTATTTCCTTACGACGAGTTTTCTTTGTACTACCAGTCAATAAATCAACAGTAACATTCATGCCTTGCAGAAACTTTGAAATTGTAGCATAATGCTGATTGGCAAGAATCTCTGTTGGAGCCATCAGGCAAGCCTGGTAGCCGTTATCGAGCGCAATTAACATACACATCAGGGCAACAAGAGTTTTACCACTTCCCACGTCACCTTGTAAAAGACGGTTCATCTGTTTTCCCGATCCCAGGTCTGCACGTATTTCACGGATTACCTTTTTCTGAGCGTTGGTTAGTTCAAAAGGCAGGTTTTGTTTATAAAATGTATTAAACAACTCACCGATCTGGCCAAATATATTGCCGCGGATACGTTGCGCACGGTTAATTTTGTACCGTAAAAGCCGGACCTGGATAAAGAAAAGCTCATCAAATTTGAGACGTGCTCGTGCCTTTTCAAGTGTTTCGGTATCCGGTGGGAAATGGATATTTGTCAGAGCTTCCTGGCGACCCATGAACTTAAATTCATGAAGTATTTCATTACTCAGAGTTTCGGGGATAACTCCCTGTAGTTGAGATATTAGTGTTCGGGTAATTTTCGAAATCGCCCGTGTACTAAGACCGTTTAGTTTCATTTTCTCCGAAGAATTGTAAACGGGATGAAGGGGATCAGCCGGCTGTGCAATAAATTCAGCAACTGTTTCGATTTCAGGATGCGATATATTATATCGGCCATTGAACAGCGTGGGTTTGCCAAATACCACCCATTCGCTGCCAGGAGTAAATTTATCCTTTACCCAACTGATTCCCTGGAACCAAACAAGGTCAATTGAACCGCTGGTATCATTTATTGTTACCACCAGGCGGGATTTCCGGCCGAGCCCAACCATTTGAATATCTGAAACTTTACCCTGGATTTGCAAGTAAACATTTTCACTATTAATTTCACCGATAGGAAGAAAACGGCTGCGATCCACATGCCTGAAAGGGTAATAAGTCAGCATATCATAATACATGCTCACACCTGCATCTTTGCGAAGAATAGCACCACGCTTAGGCCCGACTCCCTTAAGATATTCTATTGGTGTGTTAAGCAGATCGACCGACATAAACAGAAATTAAATCATTGAAACACAAATAATGTGGATGAAGAAATTATAAGCTCCAGGTATCACTAGTTTGTCAATTTACAAATGTATAAAAACAAAAGCAACTCTCCATACCTGAAGAGTTGCCTGCTATTTAATTTATATTTAAAATCTCTGTTAAAACAGATCAGAAATCAATATTCCCAGAGTTGTTGTTCGAAATTGAAGAGATCTTCTTTAATTCGCTCTGATTCAAGAATTGCATCCATACCGGTGGCATATTCAGAGATTTTTCTGTCGTATTGATTGTCTTCTTTGTAAATATAACTACTAAACATACGTTTCCAGAAGAAATCGTCGTAGGAAAGCTTGGCAGCGCCATTAAATCTATTAAAGACATCCGATTTAGCCAGGATTGGACGAGCTTCAGGGAAATATATCCAGAATAGTGGTCTTTGTCCACGATAAGTACCATCGTCATTAAAAACATCTACAACAGGGCAAACACCAATGATACGGACTTCGAGCATTGAACGTTGTTTATCAAAAAACCAATCTTCCTTAATTCTTATCTTCTTGATATCAGTAGTATTTAATTTTTTTACTATTACTGTATCATAAAAATCATAAGGAGGATAAGAACGTTGCAACTGCATGGAATCTGCCTTTTCCACCTTCGAAATCAGTTCCTTATATGACATTGGTGAAATAAACTCGTCAGTGGGAGAAGATGCATCATATGCTGTAAGGCTGCCTTCTTTAATAGCATCCATCATAATGGTCATAAAGCTACGCCAGTTGTTATGCGGAGTTTCAGGGTAATACATGGGTTGATTCATTTTTTCGCGCATGTCGATCACACGCCACAATCGTTTTTCCCAAACATAATCGGCATTTCTTATCCATGGATAAGAAATAGGCTTCTTATCGAGTTTCTCTGTTCTATCAACAACACCATCACGTGGAGGTGTATTCATAATCTGTTGTGCATTGCTCATGGTAGCAATGAGAAGCAACAAAATGGCTAGTATCAGGATATTCTTTTTCATTAGCTTACTATCTTTTGATTTATTGAAGCGTAAGTACAATCGAGTTCAATCTACGTGTTTTTCCGTCAGGGCCTTTGGCAAATATATCTTCCAGAATTATTTTATCTCCGCGGCGCGAACCTTTAATAAAGTCTTTCATCTGGGATGTGAGACTGTTACTTGTGCCAGCAAAGTCTTGGACATCCCCTTTACGGTTACCCGAGAAATTAAAACCTGTAATCACAAAGTTCAGATTAAACTCAAAGTCGGCAGGCATTCGGGGTATAATAGCACCTGAAGCAAGCACAAGGTCTCTGCTGACCGGTCCACCATTGCTGTTTGCAATATAAGCAACCGGATCAGGGACATTCTTAACACGATACTCCACAGAGCCCATATTCTTCATTCTATCACCAAGTTTAGCATTAACTGATACGGAAGCTTTTCCCGGGGTAGAGGGTCGTACAACCCACTCAGCTCCATTACGGGAAATCGAACCATTTGTAATGCTGGCATTAATCTGGTCAGGTGAAACTCCACCTGCAGAAATAGATACAGGGTTATCAACTCCTATGTAGAAAACGTTCATTTTAGTTGCCGATACTGATAAGGAAGGTGGCGCAACGATATAATCAAATTTTACAGGTGTCGCTACTATAGTACCATCAGGTTTCTTCATATTTACAATTCCTGTAACAGTCTTGGGTCCAGGAGAAGTTGCAGGCAAAGTTACTTTTATAACACCATTCTCACTGGTACGTAACCCGCCAATATTTGCTGTAAATTCCTGCTTCGTATCCCGCGCGGTAACAAACACTTCTGCTTCATAATTTTCGCCCATAAATACATACTGACTTTTGGGAACTACAGTAGCACCTACCTGGTCAATTTTAAAATCCATGGCTCCGATTTTGCTTCTCAGGTGTGCAACTACATCTAATTCAGCATTTTGAACTTCAGCAACAAGCTTATTAAGAATAGTTACATCTGCTGCAAGGATGGTATGATAAAAGTTATGCATTTCCCAATTTTGCTCTATATGGTCCGCATCATAAAAAGGGCCTTTCAGGTCGAGCCCGATTTTAATCCTTGAACGATCGCCCGGGTCTAAAAGGTTTAGAAGATCAACTTTATACTTAGCGATCTTGTTTTTCATTTCGCCAGCCTTCCCTTTTGATCCGTCATTCGATCCTCCTATAAAATACACAGTAGTTTCATCGTATTTATCTTTAGACCCCATCTGGTAAAGTGGCCGAACTTTAGCTGAATCAAGTGGAATTCTTTCCGATTTGGCTATTGCTTCATATTTTACATTGCTGAGGTAGGCTTTCAGGTCGTCAGAAAGCTTACGGGCCTGTTTTGCTTTTTCCCAGAAAGGTGCCACTTTTTCGGGTTCATTTTGATATTGAGCTTCAAAATTTTTATAATAATCAGAAATTTTACTGCTAAAGGTTCTGTTGGTAGTTTCCATACTTTCGTTCACTACCAGAAATGCATTCAGAATCTCAACAGACACATTGAGTGCCAATAAGGCTGTTAAAACCAGGTACATCATCCCGATCATTTTTTGCCTTGGCGTCTCCTTATATCCAGCCATATGTAAGCGTTTTCAGTGTTGAGTAATTTAATTAAATTGTTGGATAACAGGTTATTTAACAAGATTTACATTCATAGCAGTAAGCATATTACCGTAAACCTGGTTAAGAGCACTTACACGCTTGGTAAGCTGATCAATTTCTTCCTGGTATTTAATCATATTTGAAGATGATTCATTCATACTGTTGAGGAATGAACCAACAGTTGACCGGAGTTGATTGGTAGTTTCAACCTGCTCATTGGAACTTCTCAACTGAACTTCGTAAATAGTGTTGAGAGCAGCCAGGTTACCTGAAATTTTCTGTAACTGGTCGTTATATTCTTTACTGTCAATAGCACTGAAATTAAGCATTTCGGCTGATTTGCTAAGTAATTCGGCTGAAACATTATATTTTTCAGCCAGCTTGTTTGCTGAATCGGTGGCGGATGCCATGCTGGTTGAGAAAGTTTCAGTAGCGGTCATTTCCTTTTTAATAGCGGAAGATACTTCTGTATAAACAGTAGCCAGTTCACCGGCCGAAGCTGCAGCTGACTTAACACTTGATGAAAATTCACCAACAGTTGAAGCATCTTGCTGCAATACATCGCTTACCCTTTTATAAGATGAGGATAATTCACCGGCAGATTTACCAGCCTCAGTAATATTTTTAACAAATCCATCTGTAGCAACAGCGGTGCTTGTAACATCCGACATCTTACTCACATTTTCACTCATTTTACGCATGCCTTCACCGAGACTTTCAATAAGTTCAGGTCCAATTTTGGCTTTAGAAAGCATATCATCCAGATCTTGCGTGACAGTTTTGCCAGTGGCAGCCTTTCTTATTGATCCGGGTGAACCAGGTTTTCCATCGTGATACATACCTGCCAGTTCAGGATATACAAGACTCCAGTCGGGCTCAACATGAGGTTGCTCAAAAGCTGAGAAGAAAAATATCAAAGCCTCAGTCATCAAACCGACAAAAAGCATCTCATTGGCACCTGTTATGTGTACAATTTTAAACAGAGCTCCAACAATGACTACTGCAGCGCCTATACCGTATAACTTAGACATAAAGTTTTTATACCCTTTACTGCTAACAAAACTCGTAAAACTCATGTTGAAAAATATTGAAGTGATTAATTAAGTTTATTTAGTATCTATTTACTAAATTGAAAAAGGTAACATTTGATATTCGCTAATTGTAAATTCTCGAAGCCCTGGCAGGATTGTCATCCTTCTGACGTCCCATAAAGTCCTGCACACAGCGGAAACCTATATAACATTTGGACGAATCCTGATATTCATAAGACCTGGTTGATACTTGCAGATAATATGCAATATCTTTCCAGGAACCTCCGCGTACAAGTTTACGTTTCAACAATGGCGGGTCATCGTCTTTTGCATTGTACATGTATGTTGGATTCATATCCCATGTGAACTGGTTGGCTGACTCATCGTAAGCATCTGCACACCATTCGGATACATTTCCTGACATATCATAAAGTCCAAAATCATTTGCCGGGTAATGTGCAACAACTATTGTGCGGGCTCCGCCATCATCGGCATAATTTCCACGCAACGGTTTAAAGTTTGCAAGGAAACAGCCTTTATCGTTACGTGTATAAGGTCCACCCCAAGGGTATGGGCTGAAAGTATTACCTCCGCGAGCAGCCCATTCCCATTCAGCTTCTGTAGGAAGTCTGAATTCATTAGGAATTGCTGTTTTTTTACGTTGGAGGAATGATTCGAGTAGTCGGGTACGCCATACACAAAATGCAGAGGCTTGTTTCCAGCTCACACCTATTACAGGATAATTATCATAAGCAGGATGCCAGAAATAGCGCTGGGCAACAGGATCGTTATAACTGTAGGCATAATCATGAAGCCATGACAAGGTATCAGGATATACATTAATAACTTCCTTGCGAACATAAACAGAGCGATCTTTCATCCCCTGAGGCCGGTTTGCAAAATTTGCATTTTTTGTATCCCCGGGTTGTGAAAAGTCTTTCCTGGAAGCAGCAAGAAGATCTATGTAATAATACTCATAAAAAAGTTTACGGGTATCGATCTCCTTTTTCCTGTAATATCTTTCATTTTCAGGAAGGAACATTGTTTCCAATGCATCACGGTTTTCTTCCGCATTCCAATCCAGTTTTGTATCCCAATTAAGATAAGGCGGATCATACACCTCACCGGTCTTTGTATTTTCTGAAATCAGAAAATCATCCGGCGTTATTTCACCAAGTATCCGGCGGGCAATAGAATCTTTAACCCAATAAACGAACTGACGATATTCGTTATTCGTTATTTCGGTCTCGTCCATGTAAAATGCCGTTACGGTAATAGTACGCGGATTATTCAGGTGCGCATATGGCACATCCTGATCTCCGGCGCCCATTGTGTAACTACCAAGTGGCACATATGCCATACCAAAGGGATCAGGCTGATAGAACTTTTCCCTGTTTTGAACGCCTATAAGTTCACCATTACCGCTATTACTGCAGCTGGCAAAAAATATTGCAATCAGTGAAATGCAAAGCAGTTTTTTCATTGCTGTGTTGTTTGTTTTGAGTCAACTTCTGCCATTAGATACTTCAATTCCGACATTATTAATAGTGTTTCGATAGTAGAAAACTGTAACTTTTACTCATTTACTAAACTATACTTATAGCACTTAATGACATCATTCCAGTATGCAATTAACGGCAAGATATAATCTTTATTATCCAAATTCAAATTATTTTCATCATGAACTTGTACATTAATAACCTTTTATACTAAAGGTAACGGGTATTTCTGTATCCTGTTCGTGTTTTTTCCTTTTCCAGCTTAAATCTGTAACGTACCATTATCTCGTGACTACCTGTTGATGCGACCCTACTTGTCGGGATATCATATGAATACCCGAATTCAAGATCCTTGTAAGCCATACCAACCAGAAGAGCAACGGCATCATTAATACGGTATGTTAACCCTCCCCAAACTTTATTATTATACTTGGCCATAACATTAATGTCGGTTTGAATAATATTCCCGTCAGATTTAAGAAAAACTGAAGGAGTAAATACATATCCCTGAAATGCCGGAAGTGTGATATCATGGCCCCCGGTAAAATAATAATGACGTCGGTTTTGATAAAAAGGAACGCTATTAGCAGTTGCAGGTGATTTTTTAGTTTCAAGTATTTGTGTGGAAGAAAATGCAAGATAGTAGCGCGGTTTTTTCAGAAACAGGCCTACCGACATATCGCTTATCATAACTCCGTTTGAAGAAAGTCCCATAAGAACAGGATCACTTTCATCAACCGGATTAAGTTTTTGCGTATCGATAGATTTGTTGTTGAAATTAGCATTCACTCCTATTCCCAGTTTAGCATTGCCTATATTCAGGTGATATGAATAACCCAATTTAACAAGCATGTTTTTAGTATACGCTTCCTTATCCTGGGCTACACCTATTCCAATTCCGCCACGGAGAAATTTAACAGGCGCATCGGCAGTGAGCAAAAATGTTTCAGGAGAAACTTTATTTCCCGATGGATCGTTAAAACCAACCCACTGCTCACGAAAAATTCCGGTAACAGTAACCAGATCACTCAATCCGTATGAACCCGGATTTACAAATGCATGATTAAACATATTATGCGTAAACTGTGGATCCTGTTGGGCCTTTATTCCAATGGAAGCAGCTGATAACAGAATAACAACAAATATAGAACGCATGTACAATATTGTATGCATAGGTACGGATGAAAAAACGTGCTAAAGTAATAAAAATTAAGTTTAGCTGAGTATTAACCAATAAAATGAATCATTTAGTTTTAACAAAAAAATCTATTTATGGGTTTTCGGAAGTAACGCCTTGTCCTTCATTTTATTGCTACCGGGGGAATCCACTATTCCCGAAATTTCCGGATTAATAATAAACAATGATAAATTCTTTTACATATTAGATTTCAATTATTTACCAATTGAAACAAGCATAAAAATGTTAAAAACCTGACATAAATTAAAGAGTATAAATTTATTCGCAAAGGCATTGGTATCCCAAAATATCTAACGAAATTTGCGCTTTCGCTGAAATAAAGGAATTTTAATGTTAAAATATTGATTTTATGGACTTTCGCCCCGAGAAAATATTCTCAAAAAAATGGTTTATCAGTTACAGTCTCATTGTTATAGGGTCGGTGATTCTGGCTGCGGGATTTGTTTTCTTTATTTCACCATATAAAATTGTCCCCGGAGGTGTGTATGGTATCGCTATTGTAATCCATTACCTCACTGAAGGAATGTTATCATGGGCGCCAAAAGGGTTTCCTATAGGTTTGATGGGACTTATACTGAATATACCACTTACCTTTATAGGGATTAAGATATTGGGTCCTCGTTTCGGAGTTAAAACTGTTGTTGGCTTTGTACTTACTTCGGTATTTATGGATACGATTACATATTTGTTTGGTGAAGCACCACTGGTGGCCGGTGATGCATTGCTGTCGTCGATATTTGGAGGAGTATTGGTTGGCATAGGGCTTGGTCTTATTTTTAAATCAAAAGCAACCTCAGGCGGATCGGATATTATAGCTATGATAATAGCAAAATATACAAAAATGCCTCTCGGGCAACTTATGATATATGTGGATTCAGCTATTGTGCTGATCGCATTGGTGGTTTTTGAAGATTGGAAAATACCTTTGTATTCCTGGATTGTAATCTATATTACCGGTAAAACTATCGATGTGGTTTTACAGGGTATGAGCGTAGATAAAACGTTGTTTATCGTTTCCGATAAATTTGTTGAAATCCGCAACCGTATTATCAACGACTTGAATCGTGGCGGCACGTATATTCCCGGCAAAGGAATGTTTAATGGTTCGGACAAGACTATCATCTTTACAGTTGTTAACCGGCGCGAGATGGCTTTACTTCAGGAATATATTCATGAAATTGACCCAAGAGCTTTTCTTACGGTTCTCGAAGCCAATGAAATACTTGGAGAAGGGTTTAAATCATTAAAGGAAAAACTTGAAGATTAGTGGTTGGGAGTTAGGAGTTGGGGGCTAGGGATCGGAGATTAGAGTCATTCAATGGTCATTCAGTTGTCATTGAGTTGTCATTCAATGGTCATTCAGTTGTCATTAAATTGTTGTTTGGGATTTGGCATTTGGGAGTCAGGTCAATCAAGAGCATTCAGTTATCATTAAGTACACTTCTATTGTTAATTTGAGCTTTATTGAAGTAGAAATATGTTTGAAAAATGTTGGCAACATATTTTTACGGAGGCATTTATTCATGTTCGTCAGAAAAATAAAATCCCGGACTGCTTTTTACAACAATCCGGGATTTTAAATAGTATTTTTTTTCTGGTCTACCTGAATAACTTCACAATATCATTTCCATTAGCAAAGATCAGTAGTGCAAAAAGCAGTACCATGCCTGTAATCTGGGCATATTCCATAAACTTATCACTGGGTTTACGGCCTGTTATAATCTCGTAAAGCAGGAACATAACATGCCCGCCATCAAGCGCCGGAATTGGCAGGATATTAAGCACAGCAAGCATCAGCGAAAGAAATGCCGTAAGACTCCAGAATGATTCCCAATCCCATACCGAAGGGAAAATGCTTCCGATTGTAATAAATCCACCTACCGATTCATACGCCTTTACTTCAGGGTTAAACAAAAGTTTCAGCGATTTCAGGTAATCGGCAGTTTTTTCGTAAGCCTTTACAGTTCCGGCAGGGATAGCCTGAAAAATATTATACTTGTACTCTTTAAATTTAAAATAACCTGCCGGTGATTTGGGTGCAACGCCAATTAAACCTCTGTCGGAAACTTTAACAGCAAGTACCGCAGTATCAGCCCCACGTAAAACACTCACATTAACTGTTGCATCCTTATGTTTTTGAACAGCGTCTTTAAACTCGTCAAAGTACAATGTGGTTTCACCGTTTATACCGATGATTTTGTCACCAACCTGCATTCCGGCTTTTTTTGCCGCCGATCCCGGTGCAAAATCAGCTGCCTCGAAAGGAATACGGACACTGATAAATTCAGGATTTTTATGCTTTATAATCTGCGAAATTAAGTTCCGGGGAATCACAACATTTACATGCTGGTTATAGCGTTCAACCTGTATGGTTTGTACATCTTCGAGGATAATGGTGGCAGGAATTCTGAAGAAATCCTCGATTGGTTTATTATCAAGGGTAAGGATTTTATCTCCGTTACGAAGTCCCATTTGCTGTCCCAGTGTATCAACCGTAATACCGTATTTCACTTCGGAGTTTGGCAGGTATTGTTCGCCCCACCACGACAACATAACTACATAAATACCAATGGCTAATATTACATTTACAGTTACTCCGCCAAGCATAATAATAAGCCTCTGCCACGAAGGTTTTGCCCTGAATTCATACGGTTGAGGAGGAAGTTTCATGGCTTCCTTATCCATGGACTCATCAATCATACCGGATATTTTCACGTATCCTCCGAGTGGAAGCCAGCCTACACCATATTCAGTATCACCTTTTTTAAATTTGAATAACGAAAACCAGGGATCGAAGAAAAGATAGAATTTCTCAACTCTTGTTTTAAAAAGACGTGCGGCAAGGAAATGCCCAAACTCATGAAATATCACAAGTATTGATAAGCTAAGAAGTAGCTGAGCTACTTTTATTAAAATAACCATAGGAAGCGTAATCTTAAGATTTTATATGTATTAACCGTTTTTAGCGGGCTGCAAATTTACAGTTTTTTTGATAATGAATTTAATTAGTAAGATTTTAGCAGTTTACCGAAGTCTGAATCATCTGGAAACTGAAAAGGGAATAGCAATATAGAAATTACTCAGGTTTTAAACCTGTCAATCAATTCGGTTGCTATCATTTGCGATTCAATGTTGGTGGCTTCGTAATCACTAAGTGTAGGATTACTCACAAAGCTGATTTTCGCCATGCATTGCTCAATAAGTTCAGGAATTTGCATAAATGTGATTTCATCGCGCAGGAAAGCATGAACAGCCACTTCATCGGCAGCGTTCATAATGCAAGGCATATTTCCACCCAGACGAACAGCTTCATAAGCAAGATTAAGACATCGGAAATTTTCTTTATCGGGTTTTTCGAAAGTAAACTGCAGGCACTGATCGAAGCTGAATTTCGGAAATTGCGATGCCAGGCGTTGCGGATACGTAAGTGCATATTGTATCGGCAGGCGCATATCGGGCATTCCCATCTGGGCCTTAATGGAACCGTCAGCAAACTGCACCATGGAATGGATGATGCTTTGCGGATGAACCACTACCTCAATTTGCTCAATGCCGACATTAAAAAGCCACTTCGCTTCAATCACTTCCAGACCTTTGTTCATAAGGGTTGCCGAATCAATAGTGACTTTGCAGCCCATATTCCAATTCGGATGTTTGAGAGCCTGATCCTTGGTAACACAAAGTAATTCATCGCGGCTCATTCCCCTGAACGGGCCGCCGGATGCTGTAAGAATAATTTTTTCGACAGGATTATGAAATTCCCCGGCAAGACACTGAAAAATAGCCGAATGTTCCGAATCTACAGGGTAAATATTAACACCTTTATCACGCGCCAGTTTTGTAACCAGTTCACCGGCAACTACCAGAGTTTCTTTATTGGCAAGTGCAATCGGTTTTCCAGCTTCAATAGCCCTGAGTGTCGGTTTTAATCCGCTCCAGCCTACCAAGGCAACCAAAACCATATCGATACTTTCCATTTCAACAAGCTGCTCGATGGATGCAGTGCCGGAATATACTTTAATATCATATGGATCCAATGCTTCGAATACGCGTTGGTATAAACTTTCGTTGGAAATAACCACCGCATTCGGCATAAACTCAAGAGCCTGCCTTATGAGGAGAGACGAATTAGAATGAGCTGTGAGTACCTCAACATCGAGTTTGTCGGGGTGCTGCCTGATTACTTCGAGGGCCTGTGTCCCGATAGAACCAGTTGAGCCCAGTATTGCAATTCGTCGTTTCAATTTTTTGTATTGATTTTAAAATCTATTTGAAGCATAAAAACGTGAATCCGACCCTTTCCGCCTGAAAATGGGAACTGAATTGATATTATGAAATTGCTTTACGTTAAAAAACAATGTAATCTTTTGGGTTCACCGGAATGCCATTAATCCATATTTCGAGATGCAGATGCGGACCGGTTGACAGTTCTCCGCTTTCACCGATAACGGCAACGGTTTCGCCGGCATGTACAATATTTCCTTCTTTCTGAAGCAACACCGAATTGTGTTTGTAAACAGAAATTACGTTACCAGGATGTTGAATTGCAATTACAAATCCTGTTTCAACAGTCCATCCCGAAAAAATGACAGTACCATCCTGTATGGATTTTATTAGTTGTTCTCTGGGAGCTACAATGTCGATTCCAAAATGTTTGCGTAACGGATCAAATTCACTGGTTATTATCCCTTTAACAGGAGAAAAGAAAGTCAGGTTTCGCATTGAAGATCCTTTTGAAGCCAATTTGTCCGACTTAAAAAGGTTGTATTTATTAGCATTGTCGTATTCTGTCCGAAGTATTGAATCTTCCGGCGAACGATTATCTTTGAGATTAATATATTTCCCGGATTTAGCCGTATCTGCCGGTATCATTTCCCTTTCGTCAGTAACGTTACCACCAAGCACATTTTTTAACGATTCAAGGTATTTTGCCTGCGAGCGCATTGCATAAGCAACCGAATCAGAACGAAGCTGCAATTCGTAAATACGTCGTTGTAATGTAACATCAGTATAGCCGGGTATGTATTCCTTTAATGGTGTAAATGCAATGATATAGGTAGTTATAAGTACCAGAATAATCGACATCAAACCTATGGCAACAAATACATTCATCCGCGAAAGCTTAAAAGATATCCGCTCTTCGAGTGTTTCTTCGTTCAGGAGAACTAGCCTGTATTTATCGTGCAGACGCCTTAACAAATACTTCCAGATTTTGGTTCTTTCCGATTTAAAATCCATAATTTTATTTACAACCTATCTGTAATAATTTGCAAACCTACCTAAAATAAGAAAATTCAGCACGAAATCATTAAATATAATTTCATAAAAGTACATAAATTTTCATACCGCATACTGTCCAACTGCCTTGCAAATCAGCCAGGGATATCCAAATAGGAAAAGAAGAGAATATTAATATTTTAATTTTTGTTTCCCTGGCAATGTTCTGAATAAAACATTTTGAAGAAAAATCCGGTTCACAAAAAGGATATTTTCTTCAGAGATAAACAATCAATTGTGATTTAATTACTGATAATGCAACCTTTATAGGCTAAATACAGAAAAATGAAATATTTTTGCACTCTTTGAGTTAGTATAATAACATTTCAATCACGACCAGGTAACCAAATACACATTACCCCTTTGAAATTAAAATCAGTTTTCAGATTTCTCTTAGTAACGTTACTTATCGCAGGTATCGCATTTCTATATTCGTGTTCCACCAAAAAAAATACATTAATAAGCAGGACATACCATAACCTTACCACTCACTACAATATTTATTGGAATGGTAACGAAAGTTTTAAGAATGGTAAAAACGTATTAACTGAAAGTGTTGCCGATAATTATAACTCCATCCTGCCGGTTTACAATTTTGGCACACCGGCTGAATCAAAACAGATAAGTTCCAGCATGGACAGGGCCATTGAAAAAGCAGGTATTGCCATACAACGCCATTCAATGTTTATAAAAAATGTTGAGTACAATAAATGGATTGATGATTGTTATCTGCTGATCGGCAAGGCACAGTTCTACAAGCAGGAATATGCCAATTCCAGGCGCACTATGGAATACGTGATGAAACAATATGTTGGCACACCAGCTGAACTTGAAGCTTCCATCTGGTATATGCGGACTTTCCTTCAGCAAAAGCAATATGAAGATGCAGTAACCCAGATTGAACAGTTTGAAACACGCTTTTCGAAGCAAAAAGCTCCTTACAAAATTAAGCGTGAAGTACCTTTATTATATGCTGATTATTATATACTTACAGGCAATTATGAAGCAGCAAAAACTAACCTGAAAGAAGGGTTGACACTTGCTTCAAATGCAAAACTTAAAGCAAGGATCAACTTTATTCTCGGACAGATTGCTCAAAAAGAGAAGAACTTTGCAGAAGCAACCGGATATTATACCAAAGTTATAAAGAGCTCAGCTCCTTTCGAAATGATTTTCAATGCCCGTATAAACCTGGCTAAATCATTTGACATTTATTCCGGCGATAAATCCGGCCTCGAAAAACAACTCAGCAAGATGCTGAAAGACTCCAAGAATAAAGAGTATTTCGACCAGGTTTATTATGCAATGGCCGAACTTGCCTTGCTTGACCATAATGATACTCTTGTGATGCATGATCTGAAACTTTCAATTGCTACAAGTACCAAAAACAATTATCAAAAGTCTACTTCATCCCTCCAGCTTGCCGATATGTTTTTCGCCAGGAAAAACTATGAAATGGCTTCGGATTACTATGATACTACTTTGCAAACCTTGCCGCTGGAACATCCTGATTACATTGCCATAAGCACTAAAACACTCATGCTTACCGAACTGGTAAAAAATCTTAGCGTTGTTCAGCATGAAGATAGTTTGCAGAGACTTGCCCGCTTGCCCGAAGCTGATCTGGCAGCTGTAATTCAAAAAATAATTGATAAGGTAGAAAAAGAGGAACAACAAAAAAAGGATCTTGAGGAGCAGCAACAGAATGAAACAAGTATTTTAAACAACGTTCCGAATATGAGGAATGAAAATATATCGGGCGTGGGTGGCGGTGGCTGGTATTTCTATAATCCTTCGGCTATTAGTTTCGGATATACGGAATTTCTTCGTAAATGGGGCCGTCGAAAACTGGAAGACAACTGGAGACTTACCAACAAACGGGCTGTTGTGCAGTTTGATGAGGCAAGTGCTGACCAAACTGTGCCAGGTGATTCGATAAAAGAAAGCACAGATGCCGGCGCCAAAACAGTTTCTACCGATCCTCTGAAACCGGAAACTTACATCGCACAACTACCCAGAACGGCTCAGGCTCTTGCTGCCTCTAACAAAGCGATAGCTTCTGCCCTGCTTAACCTGGGATATATTTACAAAGATGGACTTAATGATATTCCGAAATCAGTTAAATCATTCGAAGAACTTGTAAGACGCTTCTCTGAGTTGGAGGATAATATCCGTATTTACTACCAGTTATACCTAATCGCAAAAAGTATTCCTGATGCCGGAATGGAAAAAAAATACAGCGATATTATTCTGAATCAATATGGTAATTCTGATTATGCCCAGATGATAAGGGATCCGGAATACAATAAAGAAGTACTTGCTCGAAAAAACCGTGCTTCATCCCTGTATGAAGAAACATACCAGGCGTTTGAACGTGGACAATACCGTCTGGTTTTACTCTATAGCAACCAGGCAATAGCTGAATATGACGACAAAGACCTGATTCCACGTTTCGAATACCTGCGTGCTGTTTCTCTCGGCAAAACAGTGAGCATTGACACTATGGTTGTAGCACTCAACAAATTGGTTCGTGATGCTCCAAATCATCCGGTTACACCTTTAGCGAAGGAACTTTTACAAAAATATGATAAAAACAGTCCTGTAACTGCTCAAACCAATGCCACTGCAAGAGGAACCCAATCTGCTGATTCACTAAGACCTGCATCCATTGCCGGGCTGGATCCATTTTTACAAAGCAATGATACCGTGGTTCCTGATATTTACAAATTTAAAGCCGATCAGACCCATTTCTGTATTATGATGGTTGACGGAAACAAAGTAAATGTAAACGCGACCAAAACACGAATTTCTGACTTTATAGCCAAGAGTTTCAGTACCGCTAACCTGTCAGTCAATGCCATTGTGCTTGACGGTGGCTGGCAGATGATTTCAATAAGTAGTTTCCGCGATAGTAAAGCAGCAATGGATTTTTATAACGCACTGAAACAGAATGATTATGTTACATCATCGTTAAACAAGAGTGACTATAAGCAAATGGTAATTTCTATAGATAACTACCCGATATTTTACAGGGAGAAAAAATATAACGGATATTTCAATTTCTTCAAAAAATATTATCTGCAATAATAAAATCCTGATACTCTTCTGCAGCTATACTTTTAATAATCTGACTTCAAATTAGCCGGTAATCTATTATTTATACAATTTCAAATTCCGGTAAAGAACCCGTTGCAAGAAATACAGATTAAAAACAATTCATTCAGTCACTTAACTCACTTCTTCGTTGTATAGTTAATATTTAGAATTATATATTCATAAATATCTTTATTTCAGGTAAATGCGATTTTTATTTGCATTTTATTTGTCATGTGAAGACATAATTATTGTTAAGAAATCCTTCAATCTTTCGCAAGATTAAAACAAAAATATTACCTTTGACTTTTTAAACAAAATAGTCAGATAGTTGTTATAAAATTATTATTCTAAGAAATAGTAATGGAAACATTTGAATCAGAAGGAGAACCACAAAAAAAGGTCGATTTTATTCTGAAAGCAGCTCAAAAGAGGTTAGGACTGTATGGGTACGAAAAAACTACCATGCAGGAAATCGCAGATGATATATCGATGTCCAAGGCTTCTTTATACTATTATTATCCTGACAAAGAAAGTCTCTTTAAGGCAGTGATAGAAAATGAACAAAAAGAATTTTTAATTGAACTTGAAAGGCGGATTAATGAATTGAAAGATGCAGACAAAATGATTATTGAATTGGTGGAAATAAGGCATACACTCTTTCGCAAATTCCTGAATCTGAGTAAATTCAGATTTTCAGGCGACCATAAAGTAAAGCCTATGTTGAATGACCTTTACAACCGGATTCGGGCAATTGAAACAGAAATTCTGACAAAGGTTTTCACAAAAGGAAAAGAATCAGGAATTTTCCACTTTGAGGATGCATCAGAGCTTGCCCAATTGTTCAGCGATATCCTTCATGGAATCAGGGTTATAGAGATAGGACGAATGAACAGGCTCGAAATGACAGAATATGAGAATGACCATCTTGTTAAGATGCTTCGCAATACTACGCTATTGTTTATTAATGGACTGAAATACAATAAATTATCATTATCAATAAAATAAACTCACCTCCACAACAGATTATGGAAACAACGGAAGTAACAAAAAATAAAAAGGGCCGACGTATCCGCGCCTATATCGCTTTAATTTTAGTAGTGGTAGCGTTGGTTTTATTCGGTTGGCAATGGTATAAAAAATACAGCACCTTCATCACTACCGATGATGCTTATTTAGATGCTGACAGAGTAGCAGTAAGCTCAAAAATACTAGGCCGTATAGCCGCAATTTATGGTGCCGAAGGCGATTCGGTTACGAAAGGAAAGTTATTGGTTGAACTCGACAGCAACGACTTGGTTGCACAAAAGCAACAGGCTATGGCGGCCAGAAACCAGGCTGCCGCAGCTTATAATCAATCAGAAGCTAAGTTTAATTATGACCAGGTCAGCATTAAGGTGCAGGAAGTTGCACTGGAAAAAGCCAAAGAAGATTTCGATCGGGCAAAACTTCAGTACAACGGCAACATCCTGACTAAAGAGCAATATGATCATATACGAAAGGCATACGAAGCAGCACAGGCCCAGCTGGATGCGGCCAAAGCGCAAGTCAATGTGAGTAAAGCAATGATTGAAAGCGCCCAAAGCACTATCAAGACTGCAGGTGCACAAGTCAGCACAATTAAGACCCAGCTACAGAATACAAGGATCTATGCCCCTTCAACAGGAGTGATTGCAAAACGCTGGCAGCTGGCGGGAGATATTGCACAACCCGGACAACCCGTTTTTACCATTACTAAGGATTCAGCTCTTTATATTACTGCGTATCTGGAAGAAACAAGTATAGCATACCTGCACATAGGTAAAAAAGTTGAATTCACTGTTGACGCTTTTCCGGACCTGACATTTACCGGCGAAGTAACCTACATAGCCGCCAATACCGCTTCTCAGTTTTCGCTGATCCCTCCAAATAATGCAGCGGGTAACTTCACAAAAGTAACCCAACGTATTCCTGTAAGGATTTCAATCATGGATTGGGATCAAAAGGATAAATATCCGAATTTGAAACTTATTGCCGGCATGTCGGCATATCTTAAAATCCGTAAAGACTAATCATGCGGAGACTACCCGGAATCAGGCATCTTATCGAATTCGTCAAAGAACAGAATTCAACTTTCGACTCGTCAAGTCCGACCTATCGCTGGTGGTTATTGGGAAATGTGATGATAGGAACCTTTATGGCGGTTCTCGATGCTACTATTGTTAACGTTGGTTTGCCAAAGATCATGGCTTCGTATGGCGTGGGGCTCGACAAGATTGAATGGGTGCTTACAGCATACATGCTCTCATTGGCTGTTATGCTTCCAACCTCGGGCTGGCTGGCAGACAGATTCGGATATAAGCGGGTTTATTTCACAGGTTTGTTACTTTTCACCTTGGGCTCATCTTTATGCGGAATGGCGCCAAACGAGAACTTCCTGATTTTTTCACGTGTAATACAAGGCCTGGGAGCCGGATTCATCATGCCTGTGGGTATGGCTATTGTAACCCGCGAATTTCCTCCCGAAAAGCGAGGAATTGCACTGGGTTTCTGGTCGATTGCTTCAGCAGCATCCGTTTCTTTTGGTCCGCTTATCGGCGGTTACCTTGTCGATAATTTCAGCTGGCCTCTTATTTTCGATGTTAACATTCCGATCGGGATAGCAGGTATGCTTGCAACGGCTATTATTCAGAAGGAATTCAAGAATAAGAGTACCCGCTCATTTGATTTGATAGGATTTATTTCAGTAAGTATTTTCCTGCCTGTACTGCTTTATGCGCTCACCGAAGGCAATGCGGCAACAAACGCAGGCGGATGGCATTCACCTGTTGTGATGATTTGCCTGGCAATTGCGGCCCTGACTCTTACTATCTTTCTAACTGCTGAGTTCGTTGTCAAAGAGCCATTAATCGATCTCAGGATGCTGGGAGATTACAATTTCGGCATCAGCGCACTGGTCATATTTATTTTTGGTATCGGTATGTTTGGGAGCACTTTCCTTATCCCTGTGTATCTTCAAAATTCAATGGGATATACTGCCATACAGGCGGGAGCCGTATTTTTACCCCTGGGAATGATCCAGGGAGTCGTGGCGCCTCTGGCAGGAATATTCTCAGATAAGATAAACCCCAAAATTCCCATTATTATCGGAGGGCTATTGTTAACCTTAAGCTTTTATCTGAACAGCTTTATGTCGTATCAGACTGAACTTGATTATATTATGCTTACACTTTACTTGCGTGGTCTGGCAATGGGAATGATGTTCGGCCCGTTAACAACTATTTCTTTACTTTCTATTCCTCGTCATAAAATGGCCCAGGCTTCAGGGATCAGCAATGTTATCAGGCAGGTAGGCGGGAGCTTTGGTGTAGCATTACTCACTTCAATACTTACCACCCGCATGGCTTTTCATTCCCAGTTATATGGGGAAGCTTTGAATACTTACTCGCCTGTGTTTCACTCTGTAGTAAACCATCTGGGGAGTTATGTCACATCAGTTACAGGCAATGTAGGTCCTACTGCAATGAAACAGGCACAATATTTACTTCAGTCGAATCTTACAAAACAGGCTTTCATACAAAGTATTGACGACGATTTTTTACTTGCCTCCATTATAACCCTGGTAAGTGTGATTCCGGTATTTTTCCTTAGAGGGAGTAAGAAAAAACTTAAAATGCAAGCAAACCAATCTCCGGCCGGAAAGCCAGGTAATTAAAAATAAGTTCTTACCGGTTGCTTGTACGAAACACTTAATGCAGAATGATAAAATTAAAGAAAATGAAACTAAACTATATTCAACTGCTGATAGGAGTCCTGCTTATTGGTAAGAGCGCTACAGGCCAGAACATGATCACTGATTTTACAACTGATTCAGTTGATTTGCAGAAAATAGTATCCAGCGTTATTGAGACTCATCCAACTGTCTTAAAAGCACAGGAGGCGATTAACGCAGCTGAGGCCGGAGTCGGTCTGGCTAATTCTGCATACTATCCCGATATTAACTTTGGAGCTTCATTTACGCGCATCGGACCTGTTCCGGCAATTTCTGTTCCTAACCTGGGCTCATTTGATATGGCGCCCGCCAATAATTATAATACTTCGGTTAATGTCCATGAGACGGTATATGATTTTTCGAAAACGAAAACAAATGTCCAGATGGCTGAATCGGGCAAAGCAATAGCCGAGAAAAATGTAGACCTGGTCAAACAAAGGCTTACTTCACTTACTATCACAAGTTATTATTTGCTGGTGTATTATCAGGAAGCAGTTAAAATTAAGGATCTGCAACTCGGTATACTGGAACAGCACCTCGATTTCGTTACCCGAAAGAAAGAGACAGGCTCGGCTACTGATTATGAAATTCTGTCAACAAAGGTACGTATATCATCTGCTAAAAATCAGAAGATTGATATGGAAACAGCCCTGGAAAACCAGCTGGCAATACTAAACTCACTTTTAGGTTTGCCCGAAGGCACCAAGATCAGGGTTAAAAACCGTTTATTGCTGCAACCATTAAACACTGAGTCTGATTCACTGATTAATTATGCATTATTACACCGCAACGAATTAATTCTTGCTGATCTGCGTAAAAAACAAGCTGAATTACACCTTCAATCCGTAAAAACAGAAAACAATCCGGTTTTAAGTGCTTTTGCATCCGGCGGTATTAAAAACGGCTACTTCCCAGATCTTAACCAGCCTAAATCAAATTATACTGCGGGTCTTGGAATTGGCATTCCGATATTTACAGCTACCCGGCATAAAAACTACTTACAGCTTGCAAATTCGGAGATCAATACCATTAAACAGGATATGGAACAAAGCAAACGCGAAGTTTCATCCGAAGTTTACCGAAATGCAAATGAGCTCCAATCTTCATTACAAAAAATTGATCAATCGCAGTTACAGCTTCAGCAGGCTGAAGAGGCCCGCAAACTTGCTGATCTGAGTTATAAAGCAGGAGCATTGACTAACCTCGATTTGTTGGACTCCGAATCAATTGAAGCCGAGAGCCGGTTAAATCTGTTACGGGTCAGGACCGAATATATGATCAATGCTGCAAGGCTTAATATTTCTATCGGGAAAAGGGGATATTGATTCTGACCAGGGGTTTAAATACCTTTAGTACAATTTGTTAAGCACTCCTATTGCGTTCAGTAGCTACATGTCGCTTTAACTTCCTTAATGAATTCCCTGCTGAGTATCTTTTGCTGAATCGATGCGGGTAATATCCTGTTTAATATCAAAAGAATATGATTGATCTTGCCGGGGATGATTATAAATCGTTGTTTTAACATTCCATCTATACCTTTCCTGGCAACTACTCCTGCGCTCAGTTCTGTCAACATTCCTATTCTTCCGTGTGAATTTATTCTTGCATTGGTTGTAGAATTTGTACGCACTCCATTTGGACACAATAATGATACTCTCACACCTGTACCTTTTAACTCGTGTCGCAATGACCTGCTGAAATTTAATATAAAAGCTTTACTGGCGGAATATAAACTCTTGTACGGAATAGGAAAAAATCCTGCCATACTGCCTACATTAAGGATATGTGATTTTTGTTTAGTTTTCAATACAGGCAGAAATAATCGCGAAAGCATAACTACAGCCCTGACATTCAACAAGATCCGTGTATCAATATATTTAATATCTGAATTTTCGAACACCGAAGCTCCGGCAACGCCTGCATTATTTATCAGAATATCAACATCTAAGCACTGGGTCTGGGTCCAGTTAAATACATCTTCGGGTGAATCAAGTTTTGTAAGATCCGTTTCAAAGTAAACGGTTTTTACATTGGATTTCTCAGCAATTTCAAGTGCTACCTCACCTAATCTTTCATCGGGCAACGAAACCAGGATCAGATTCATCCCAAGGCTACCGCAATACCTGGCCATTTCTTTACCAATACCAGAACTGGCACCTGTAATCAAAGTATATGTCGGCTTATTCATGGTCTTGCTACATGTTTTTCAACCAATTTATTGTTGCCTGGGCTCCTGTTCTGAAATCAACATGCTTGTAACCCAGTTCCTTTTCTGCTTTGGCACTGGATACCTGGGTGCTGAGCTTCAGTTTTCGGACCACACCGGGTACAATTAAAGGTGGCCTTCCTGAAACTTTGGCAATAAAAAGCATGATTCCCGATACCATGATTATTAATGCAAGAGGAATGTGAACTATAAAATATTTTTTCCCGGACAATTCAGCAATCTCTTTGAATAAGATATTGTATGTAATATTTTCTCCACCTAGCACATAGCGTTCGCCTGGCTTTCCTTTTTCCATTGCAAGGATATGACCACTAACCACATCTTCAACAAACACATAATTTCCAATGTTGTTTCCGTTTCCGGGAATTACGTTCCATTTGCCCTGTATGTATTTTTGCATCATCCGTGTAGTCCCGTTGCTATCACCCAGAACCCCCGGCCCATAAACTCGTGTCGGATTTACCATAACAATCTGAACACCATTTTCGGCATAGGCTCTTAATGTTTCTTCAAGTATTGCTTTTGACGATTCATAGTCATTAAAATACTTCTGCGGACGGGGAGTATATTCATCCACGGATGAACCTGGTTGGGAGTTGCCGAGTACGCCTGCAGTAGAGGTGCAGACAATTTTCTCTACTCCGGCATGTATCCCGGCCCTGATAACATTCGCTGAGCCTTCTATATTCTGGCGATAGATCATTGAACTATGTTTATCCCAAACCTTTGCAAAAGCGGCAGTATGATAAATCCGGGAACAGCCTTCAATTGCAGGTAAAAGACTGCTGTAATCGAGAATGTCACCTTTAAATAAAGTTATGTTCGGATTTTGGATGATGGAAGTTTTATTTTCATCCCGATATAAAGCATGAACTTCATATCCATCGTTTGCAAGCCTTAAAGCCAGGCGGCTTCCAATAAACCCGGTTGCACCAGTTACAAAGATTTTCATTTTCTGAGAATTTTAATATCCATTTGAGGATTAGCACGAAGCGAAAACCATTCATTCGAAACTGCCATAACAATGTGAGTTGCAACTGCAATCCATATGCTGCCAGTTCTGACAGTGAGATAACACAATAAAATACCTAATGGAATAGCACCTGTGGTTTCTTTAAACCCTTTCGGCAGGTGCACAAGCGAATAAATCGCCGTATTTAAAATAATGGCAGGCCATAAATCAAGAACCGACAAAGTTGAAAACAATAGAAATCCCCTGAAGAGAAATTCATAGGACAGAAGGTAAGCAATCCAACTTGTGGTGCTCAGGAATAATAATTGTAATGACCATATCTTCTCCCTGATCTGGGGGTACAATTCAAGGTTTTCGGGTGTTCGTGAATTAAAATAATTCATTGCTATAACTAGGATCGAAAGGAATATTATCCAGAAACCAGTTTCCTTAACCGGCATTGTAACTCCGTAATCAGCGACACTTTTGGTACCTGAAAAAATTAAAATCAAAAGTGGAACAATTCCAAAAATCAGAAAACCCAGAAAGCGCTGAAACAAAATATACCGCACTTCCCCGGGGACTGAGTTCAGTATTTTCTTCACAAAAGCAGATTCTACAAAATAATAATAGAAGATAACTCCAAATGAAGCAACTGAAATTGCTGATATAAAAAGGCATAATTCATCATTCATCGTGGTGATATACATGACTAATTATTCGTTATGGGAATATTGATTTAGGAATAAAATTACAATCTTTTCAGCCAGAATGCATTTTGATCTGAATAATTTTTCTCAGAAATCTTTGATTAATCAATTATTATCACACAACAACGAACTTTTTAAACCGTTCATAGTATATAATTCATTTAATGAACTATTTTTGTTTTTTGGTAAATTAAATAAAAGCGGGTATGTCGAAAATTATGTCCACTGAAACACCTTCAGTAAATATTATAGGTAACGGAACAGATATAAATGGAAATATCACAACGAACGGTGATCTTCGCGTTGACGGATTTATAAAAGGCACAATTCACGCTACAGGTAAAGTAGTAGTGGGTTCAACCGGCAGGGTTGAGGGTGAAATAAATTGCCAGAGTGCTGATATTTCGGGTGATGTAAAAGCTCACATAAAGGTTACTGAATTACTCAGCCTCAAGGCAAATGCAGTGGTTAGCGGCGACATTTTTACCAATAAACTGGCTATTGAGCCGGGAGCGGTTTTTACCGGCGCTTGTAAAATGGGAAACCAGGAAAATTTAAATGGAAAATCGGAACAACCAGTTGAAACCGAAGTTTGATAAGAGGAAGCGACCTCCTCTCGAAAGCTATGCCCGATATTCGAGCATTGCCTTCCAGATGTTCGCAATTATTGGATTAGGTATTTACGGAGGATATAAACTTGATCAATGGCTAAAAATCGGGTTTCCTGTTTTCACTCTGTCGATGTCAATAATTTCAGTAAGTGCTGCCATTTATACTGCGGTCAAAGATCTTTTAAAGAAATAGTTTTATATACTGGAGGATTGAATATTTCTTCCATTTCAAAATCAAGAATGCATTACCCCTACCAGCATGAAGGAATTAATAAACCGGTTTATCCTCAACCTTGCACTTTTTACAACACTTCTTGCAGCATCCGCATTTTCAGTTTCTTATTTCGCTACTGAATATATTACCAGGTTCTGGCCATTCCTGTTATTGCTATTTGCCGGAATTACAATGACATTAGTCACACTATTGTTCAGTGCCAGTGAGAAAAAGTTCAGTAAATTTTCGAATACGTTTATGATTGTCAGCATGCTTAAGATATTTCTGTTGCTCACCATTATTGCAGCCTATGCTCTCAAATTTCGGGATGATGCAATCCGGTTTTCAATTACATTGTTTATATTTTACATCTGTTATCTTGTTTTCGAAATTGTCTGGTTAATGAAACTTCAGCGCTTCGATAAAAAAGAATAGTAAAACATCCATTGAAATTCCGGGATTTGTTTAAAACACGATTTACAAAATCCTATGGTTCCACGTATAAAAATCTGTTGCATCAGCAGCATCGGGGAAGCCTGTAAGGCAATTCAAGCCGGGGGAAAAGCTTGATGGATTTTTTTATGAAGTTCTGAGATAGTTAGATGCTTCAGTATTTCAAAGTTTCAGGGTTTCAGGTTTTAGAGTTTCAGGTTTCAGAGTTTCAGGTTTCAGAGTTTCAAGTTACAAGTTACCATATGACATCATTGATCAAATTGTTTAATTTATTTTGTATTTCATTAAACACTTTTAACTTTCAGGTGTTTTTATCTTGTATCAATTCAATATTGTACTTTTACAGGCTTAAACAATTTACCCATGATCTACATAACTCGTCGCGAACGTTTTAATGCCGCACACAGGCTTTTTAAGCCGGAATACAGCGATGAAAAAAACCTGGAGGTATTTGGCAAATGTTCAAACCCTAACTGGCACGGTCACAATTATACTTTGTTCGTTACAGTAAAAGGAGAGGTAAATCCCGATACCGGTTTTTTGGTGAACCTGAAAGAGTTAAGTGTTCTGATTGATACACGTGTGATTGAAAAACTTGACCACCGGAATATTAATCTCGAAGTTGATTTCATGTCAGGTAAGTTAGCATCAACTGAAAATCTTGCAATAGCAATATGGAATGAGCTTTCGGAATCAATAACAAACATGGGAGCATCACTACATAGTATTAAAGTGTATGAAACTGAAAACAACTATGTAGAATATCACGGAGGTTAAAGCAAGTTCGGGGAAACATTTTAGTGTGATTTCCCAGATGATAACCTTTAACCTTTCTTCATTAACCTTTAAACTTTCTCCTAAATTTATATACCATGAGCAGTGAAATAGTAAAACCGATGTTGATAGAAAATAATATGGACGATTACGAACTGAAAGACGGTTACGAAAAGCGCGATATATACAATATGACCACCATTAAGGACCTGGCATTTCATTACCGTGAGATCCTCCGGTTGATAGGTGAAAACCCAGGCCGTGAAGGATTAGAGAAAACTCCTGAACGCGTTGCCAAAGCCATGCAATTCCTTACTCATGGTTACGATCTTGATCCGGAAGAAATTCTGCGTTCTGCCATGTTCAACGAGGATTACAAACAAATGGTACTTGTTAAAGATATTGAGATTTACTCGATGTGTGAACACCACATGATTCCTTTCTTCGGAAAAGCTCATGTAGCTTATATTCCAAACGGGCGTATTGTAGGTTTGAGCAAAATTCCAAGGGTAGTCGATGCTTTTGCCCGTCGTTTGCAGGTTCAGGAACGTCTTACCACGCAAATAAAAGATGCAATTAATAATACCATGAAGCCCTTAGGAGTAGCGGTTGTTATTGAAGCACAGCATATGTGTATGAGTATGAGAGGTATACAAAAACAGAATTCGGTAACTACAACATCTGATTTTACAGGTGCTTTCCTGGTTGATAAAACAAGGGCTGAATTTATTCACCTGATAGGATCAAGGCTGCATTAGAGTACTCCATAAAAATTGTTAAATCAGGTATACTTTTGAGACAACTCATTCTGATTTTATAATTTTGCAAATTAAACACTCTAAAAAACAGTCTTTATGATTAATGAAAATCAATATCGTACCATAGCTGACATACAAGTTAATGATGAAAGCATGGTACGCTCCTTTATGGCAGGCGTATTCACATGGATGTTTATTGCACTGGCAATAACCGCAGCCGTTTCGTATTATGTTGCATTAACGCCTGCAATCATGCAACTTATGGTAACAACAACCGGGCTGTCTCTTTTCGGGTGGATTGTAATGTTAGCCCCTATCGGGTTTGTACTTCTGATGTCGTTCCGATTTCAAAAGCTCAGTGCGATGACGCTTACATTGCTGTTTGTTGTTTACTCATTACTTGTCGGACTTAGCCTCAGTTTTATATTCCTGGCTTACACTATGGGCTCCATTGCAACTACTTTCGTTGTAACTTCTCTTACATTCGGAGTAATGGCTATTGCCGGATATACTACCAAAACTGATCTCACCAAATTTGGAAGTATACTGATGATGGCACTTGTAGGGATTATAATTGCCAGCGTAGTGAATTTTTTCCTTAAAAGTGACTCAATGCAATACGTGATAAGTTTTATCGGAGTGCTGGTATTCACTGGTCTTACTGCTTATGATGTTCAGAAACTCAAAAAAATGGGTGCTGAAATGACTGCGGGGCAAGAATCAACGCGTAAATACACCATCATGGGTGCCCTGTCACTGTACCTCGATTTTATCAACCTCTTTCTTTTCCTGCTGCGTTTTCTTGGTCGCAGGAACTAAAAAAATATCAGAACACATTTACAGGCCGGTAATTCCGGCCTTTTTAATTTGTAAGCCTGCATTCTATGGCGATTAGTGACAGAATGATTACTTTTGCAATCCAAAACAGAAAACAATAAAGTATGAAAGCATATGTATTTCCCGGTCAGGGAGCACAGTTTGTTGGAATGGGTAAGGATTTGTATGATAATTATACCGTGGCCAAAGAAATGTTCGAAAAAGCCAATGCAATATTAGGGTTCCGCATCACCGATCTGATGTTTGCGGGAACAGATGAAGACCTTCGCCAGACCCGTGTTACCCAGCCTGCGATTTTCCTGCATTCTGTAATCCTGGCTGCTACTTTACCTGATTTTAAACCTGATATGGTCGCAGGACATTCACTGGGCGAATTTTCTGCTTTAGTGGCAAACAAAGCTTTGTCGTTTGAAGACGGACTTCGGTTGGTTTATGCCCGCGCCCTTGCTATGCAGAAAGCCTGCGAAGCCGAACCAAGCACTATGGCGGCAATTCTTGGCCTGGATGATGCAAAAACAGAAGAAGTCTTAGCCGGTATTGATGAAATAGTTGTGCCTGCAAACTATAACAGTCCCGGACAGTTGGTAATTTCCGGTTCAATTAAAGGCATTGACATTGCCTGCGAAGCGTTGAAGGCTGCCGGTGCCAAACGCGCATTGCCTTTAAAAGTAGGGGGTGCTTTCCATTCGCCGCTAATGGAACCTGCACGTGTTGAACTGGCTTCAGCTATCGAAGCTACAACGCTTAATACTCCAATATGCCCTGTTTATCAGAATGTGGATGCCAAACCTTATACCGATCCTTCAGCAATTAAAGCAAACCTTTTGATTCAACTTACATCTCCGGTTCGCTGGACTCAGATTGTACAAAACATGGTTGCCGATGGAGCTACAACTTTTCTTGAACTTGGACCTGGAAGCGTGTTACAGGGACTGGTCAAGAAGATTGCCCCTGAAGTTGAGGCAACGGGAGTTTAGAAGAAATGCAAATGGACTTAACGACGTTTTCAACCCAAGGGCCAGCGACATATGCAAATTTTATATATCAGTTTTCAACCGATAGGGACAGTTGCTTTTTGAAACAAACGATGCCAATACGGGATGGAATGAAATGATAAATGGCAATTACTGTGAAGCAGGTCTTTATATTTATATTACATCATATGAGCTTCAGAATGAAACTCATAAAAGAACTATGAGAGGGAGTTTTATGCTCGTACTTTAGCGGATTTACTAAAACTGGTTTCTGCCTATATTACAATAACCTGTCGATGCAATGTTTTACGCTATCTCGCCAATAGGGAATTTCGATAGCGAATTTCTTCCTGATCTTAGATTTGTCCAAAACGCTATAGTGAGGCCTGTCCGCAGGCAGCAGGTAATCTTCGGTACGAATCGGGTTAACCTGACAGGAAATATTTGCAAACTGGTGAATTGCTTTTGCAAAATCATACCAGCTCGCAACACCTTCATTTGAATAGTGATAAATCTCAATTTCTTCGGCTGCCATAGCCAGTGGTACAATATCCAGGATTGCTTTTGCAAGGTCGAGAGCATAGGTTGGCGAACCTATCTGGTCGAAAACCACATTCAGCGAATCACGTTCTTTACCATATTTTATCATAGTTTTGACAAAGTTATTGCCAAACGCAGAATAGAGCCACGAAGTCCTGATAATAATAGCTTTTGCTGCCGCTTGTTTTATTGCCTCCTCACCTGCAACTTTGCTTTTACCATAAACCGAAGCAGGGTTGATCCGGTCCGTTTCAATGTAGGGGTGGAAACTATTCCCATCATAAACATAGTCTGTTGAAACATGGACCATAAAAGCCCCCGAGTTGGAAGCGGCTAGCGCCAGGTTTCCGGTTGCCTTTGCATTCACCAGGAAAGCCGTTTCTTCATCGGTTTCTGCCTTGTCAACAGCTGTATATGCGGCACAGTTTATCACCGCATCAGGGCTGTGAAATTCAAAATACTCATTTACTTTTTCTGCATCGGTAATATCAAGCTCAGCAATATCTGTGTACAGAAACTCATAATGCGTATAAGCAGATTCAAGTTCACGTATTTCACTTCCAAGTTGACCGTTCGATCCGGTGATTAATATTTTCATATTACTTGTTTCAATTTATGATTTGATCAGCGTATCAAAGTAAGTAATAGTTTTCTTCAGGCCTTCTTCAAGCTGAACTTTTGGTTCCCAGCCGAGTTCTTTCTTTGCCAGGTCAATATTGGGTTGCCGCTGCATTGGGTCGTCTGATGGAAGCGGCATTCGGATTATTTTTGATTTTGAATTGGTGAGTTCGATAACTTTGTTTGCCAGCTCCATTATGGTGAATTCATTCGGGTTGCCTATATTCACAGGACCGGTAAAATCTTCGCGCGATGCCATCATGCGTATCGTCCCTTCAACAAGATCGTCGATATACTGAAAACTACGTGTTTGCTGCCCGTCACCGTAAATGGTGATATCTTCATTCTGCAAAGCCTGCATGATAAAATTGGAAACAACGCGTCCGTCGTGCGGATGCATTTTAGGCCCATATGTATTAAAAATACGTATGATCTTTATCCTGACATTGTTTTGTTTATGATAATTAACAAACAGGGTTTCGGCAGCCCTTTTCCCCTCATCGTAACAAGAACGTTCGCCAATAGGATTAACATGTCCCCAATAACTTTCCACCTGCGGATGTACCTCTGGGTCTCCATATACTTCGCTGGTCGACGCCTGGAGTATTTTTGCCTTAGTCCTTTTTGCCAGCCCAAGCATATTGATAGCTCCCATTACAGAAGTTTTCATCGTTTTTATCGCGTTGTACTGATAATGAACAGGCGATGCCGGGCAAGCCAGGTTATAGATTTCATCCACTTCAATAAAAAAAGGCATGGTAACATCGTGGCGTATCAATTCAAAGTAAGGATTGTCCATCAGGTGAACAATATTCGCTTTCTGGCCGGTAAAATAGTTATCAAGGCAAACCACTTCGTGTCCATCATTCAGCAGTCGTTCGCAAAGTTGCGATCCCACGAATCCGGCACCACCGGTAACCAATACTTTTTTTCGGATCATTTTTTTTAAGGGGTTAGGGGTTGGGTTTTGGGTGTTAGGGCGGGCGATCAGAGCAGATGTTTCCTACCCTAAATCCTAAACCCTAATCTCCAAATCCTTATTTGTTGGATGTATTTATTCCAATGCAGTAATAAGTAAAACCGTTGCGTTTCATTTCGGCGGCATCATAAATATTTCGTCCGTCAAAGATAACAGGCTGCTTTAAAAGCTTACTAATAATTTCAAGGTTCGGGAACTTAAATTCCGACCATTCAGTTACCATCAGGAGGCAATCGGCATCTACCAGTGCTTCGTATTGTTCCTGGGCATAAATTATTCTGTCGCCAAGGGTATGTTTTGCTTCGTTCATGGCAGCAGGATCGTAGGCTTTTACTTTAGCCCCGGCACCCAGCAGTTTTTCAATAATAACCAGGGAAGGTGCTTCGCGCATATCGTCGGTCTGCGGTTTGAAGGATAATCCCCACACAGCTATGGTTTTACCTTTTATGTTGCCATTGAAGTGTTTCATAACCTTATTGAACAAAACTGATTTCTGGTCATGATTAACGGCTTCAACAGCTTTCAGAACCTTGAGTTCATAGTTGAAACCCTCAGCTGTATGTATCAGAGCTTTAACATCTTTCGGGAAACAGGATCCGCCATACCCTATACCGGGATAGATGAACTTACTGCCGATCCGCGAGTCGGATCCGATACCTTTACGAACCATATTTATGTCAGCGCCAACAATTTCGCAAAGGTTAGCAATGTCGTTCATGAAGCTGATTTTGGTTGCCAGCATTGAATTGGCAGCATATTTTGTCATTTCGGCTGAAGTAATATCCATAAATATTACCGGGTGGCCGTTCAGGGTGAATGGTTTGTACAGGCTTTTCATCAGATCCTCAGCCCTTTCGGAGTCGAGGCCGACAACAATCCGGTCAGGTTTCAGAAAATCGTCGATTGCTGCACCTTCTTTCAGGAATTCAGGATTTGATGCTACATCAAAAGGTATGTTTACTCCTCGTTTATCAAGTTCTTCCTGAATGGCAGTTTTAACTTTAAGTGCGGTACCAACAGGAACCGTGCTCTTGGTAACAACCAGCATGTAATCTTTCATATGTTTTCCACAATCGCGGGCTACACTTAATACATATTGAAGATCAGCACTGCCATCTTCGCCCGGGGGAGTTCCTACGGCACTGAATAATACTTCACAATCTTCGAGTGCTTCGGAAATGCTGGTTGTAAATTGCAGTCTGCCTTTTTTCATATTCCGGTGCACCATTTCTTCGAGTCCCGGCTCATAAATTGGAATAATTCCGCTTTTAAGATTTTCAATTTTTGCCTGATCAATATCAACACACACTACATCAATTCCTACTTCGGCAAAACATGTACCTGTTACCAGTCCTACATATCCACTGCCCACTATTGCAATTTTCATTCGTAATTTATTTTTTAGTTATATCAATAAAAACATGTACAATATATAAGTTGTAAATGTACAAATGTTTCAATTTCTGTTTTAGAATAAGCTAAATAAATTATGCAAAGGTACTAAGGTATGATTTACAATTCCTTGTTTAGTCTGTTTCTGGTCACTGAAAGTTGACTTATCTGAAATTAAAGACTTTAATTCAATACCTTTGTAAGCTTAAATATTTTGGCTTTTAATGAATTGACTCAAATTAATACAATTGTTTTGTGTTGATTGTGAGTAGTTAACTTATTAATATCATGGGCAAACAAAGAATTCTGGTTACAGGTGGTACCGGGTATATCGGATCACATACCGTTGTTGAGTTGCAACAACATGGATACGAAGTAGTTATTGTAGATAATTTGTCAAACTCAACTATTGAGGTACTTGATAAAATTGAAAAGATAACGGGTATCAGGCCAGGTTTTGAGCAGTTTGACCTGGCTGATGAGGTTCTGACAGCTGACTTTTTTCAACGTCAACCTGAAATAAAAGGAATTATCCATTTTGCTGCATTTAAGGCTGTTGGCGAATCCATGCAAAAACCGCTTGATTATTACCGCAATAATATAATGTCACTTATTAACCTGCTCGAAGGGATGAAGACCATTGGAATACCGAATATGGTTTTCTCGTCGTCATGCACTGTTTACGGGCAACCTGATGAGTTGCCTGTTACAGAGCAGGCTCCTATTAAGCCGGCCTGGTCACCGTATGGAAATACAAAACAGATGTGCGAAGATATTCTGAGGTTTACAACTATGGCTCATCCGGTGAAGGCTATCGCTTTACGATATTTTAATCCGACCGGGGCACATCCATCGGCATTAATAGGAGAGTTGCCATTGGGCGTGCCTAACAACCTTATTCCATTTATAACACAAACCGCTATCGGCAAACGGGCGTTTCTGAGTGTTTATGGCAATGACTATGATACACCCGACGGAACAGCTGTACGCGACTATATTCATGTAGTGGATCTGGCTAAAGCTCATGTAATTGCCATTGATCGTATGCTTAAGGGCAAAGGAAAATCTGATTTCGAAATGTTTAATCTAGGTACTGGTGACGGGTATTCAGTTCTGGATGTGATTAAAGCCTTTGAACGGACAAGCGGCGAAAAGCTGAATTACAGGATAGTGGCCCGTCGTCCCGGCGACATTGAAAAGGTATGGGCCGATACCAGGTTTGCTAATGAAGAGCTGGGATGGAAAGCGGAAAAAGGTATCGACGAAATGATGGAATCAGCATGGAAATGGGAAAAAGCACTGGCCACAAAAATTTAATCTATTAGCTATTTATATTTTGGTTAAATCAAATTAATGAAATGAAGAAAATTCTTGTAACCGGAGGAGCCGGATTTATCGGCTCACATTTGGTGAGGTTATTGGTGAAAAAATATCCTGAAACCCTGATTGTAAATTTTGATAAACTCACCTATGCCGGCAACCTGGCAAACCTAACCGATATCGAAAAATTGCCTAATTATGAGTTTGTAAAAGGTGATATTGTTGATGAGGATTTTGTGATGACTACTTTTGGTGCCTATCAATTTGATGGTGTTATCCATTTAGCTGCCGAATCGCATGTGGACCGGTCCATTGCGAGTCCGAAAGAATTTATTATGACCAATATTGTTGGAACCGTAAACCTGCTTAATGCTGCGCGAACCTATTGGAAAGATAATTATGAGGGAAAACGTTTCTATCATGTGTCAACTGATGAAGTATATGGTTCCCTGGGTGATGAGGGTAAGTTTCTGGAAACTACACCTTACGATCCCCGCAGTCCTTATTCTGCTTCAAAAGCCAGCAGCGACCATCTCGTAAGAGCGTATCACCATACCTATGGTTTGCCGGTTGTAATTTCAAATTGTTCAAATAATTATGGCCCTAACCAG
>JBBQGD010000009.1:0-34140 GCA_038322655.1 Bacteroidales bacterium
CGAGTTATAAACTTTAGCTTATCTGGGATCAGCACTTTCCTCCTTTTCAGAAGTTCAGTAGCCTTTCCGGGGCCAGTTACCATGATCTCGTCCGGTGAATTAAAATTACAACTTTTTGCCCCCCTATGTCAAGTCTTTTTACAAAATTCACTCCACAAAGTACACACATGAGTTATAAACAAATGTTAATAACTTAAAAAGTGCATTAACTATCTGTATAATAATATGATGGAAATAGAATTAGGCACAAAAGGAATGAATTTCAAGGATAAGTTGGCCTTTTTTAATACTTTTTACAATGCATCTGACCATTTTTTCTTCTATTATTTCCACTTTCATCATATTTAAAAAGGGGATTTCGATTCTATTTTCAAAAAATCCTTTAACTATCAGCACTATCTCATTATTAAAATCTGATACATTTAACAATTCAAAATCATACATTTCGCCTACAGAATAATATGGATGCTTTGGTTCCAGGTAGATTCTTCCGGTACAATTGATCCTGTCGATTTTACATGAAATCTCGTCACCTGGTTTAAATCCATAATTTTCATAATATTTAGCATACATAAAATGTTTTAAACCATTTACATCCTGAAGAACATAATACCATTCATCATCCTGAAGTTTAACAAGATTATGTATAATAAACGGAAACCATTCGCCTTCTGACAGAATTACTTTACCTGATGTATACCCTGGGTATTGCATAAAAGTTGAAATTCTAAAACTCAAAGTTAAACTTTCCGGATATATGAAATAACGCAATAAACAGATTTCTCTAAATCCTGAATAATCTTAGTTCTCCCTGCTTACTTTCCGTATTCCTTTAAGCCTTACAAGTGTTCCCAGAATCAGATTGAGATGTGCTTTTCCATCAACATTTACCATTATAGATCCATCAAATTTGCCATTGTGCGAATTCAGATTGATAGATCGGATATTAGCTTTAAGATCACCGGAAATCAGGTTCGTAATATCATTAAGGATCCCAGGCTGATCATTACCACTTATCCTTATGGTAGCAACATACGATGTTAGTTCCGAAACTTCAGCCCATCGGGCTTGTACTACGCGATAATGATATCGTTCAAGCATTTCGGCTGCATTGGTGCAGCTTGTACGGTGAATTTTTATCCCTTCCGACACGGTTACAAAACCAAATATATCATCCCCATAAACAGGCTGACAACAACGGGCAAATTTAACATCTGCGAGGGGAGTTGATTCATTGATAATTATCAGTGGTTTTTGTTTGTCTGATTTAGTTCTGGATGGTACAGATTTAGTAAAAGGTTTTACAGATTGGCGTAGTTCCTCTGTTTTGACAACAGGGAGTAATGCTTCTTTTATTTTCTGAACATCGTACTTTCCTTCTGCTATTCCATGAAACATATCCAGTGCGCTGGCAGCTTTATAATACAATACCAGCTTATTTCCGGCGTCATCATTGTAGTCAACTTTTAATTGGCCCAGTTTACGCATTAGAATATCTTTGCCTGCTTCAGCCTGCGAAAATTCAGCATCCTTAAGTATCCTTTTTATTTTGGTTATTGCTTTGGAAGTTGTAACCAAATTAAGCCAGTCAATAGTAGGTTTCTGGTTTTTTGCAGTTATTATTTCTACATGATCTCCGGTTTTAAGCACATATTTTAATGGCACAAAAAGCTTGTTTACTTTTGCCCCTGAACAATGTTGACCGATTTCTGTATGAATGTCGAAAGCAAAGTCGAGAACCGTGGCACCTGTACGAAGTTTTTTAAGGTGGCCTTCGGGTGTAAAAACAAAGATATAGTCAGAAACGACTTTTATTCCGGCTGTCTTGGCTATTTCATCATCTCCGGGAGTGTAGTTTTCGAGCATGGATCGTATATTCCGTAACCAATCATCAGAAGACGACTTAGCTCCTTTTTGTTCTTTATACCTCCAGTGAGCTGCCATTCCTTTTTCCGCATTTTCATCCATCCGATGTGTGCGAATCTGAACTTCAACCCATTTATTACCAGGAGCTTCAACTGTTACATGCAGCGATTCATAGCCATTAGGCCGTGGTGCTGAAATCCAGTCGCGTAAACGTGATGTATTAGGTGGATAAATGTCAGTAACATGTGAATATGCCTTCCAGCAATCAGCTTTTTCATTTTCGGGAACGCTTTTAGTAATAATCCGGATTGCAAAGAAATCGTAGACTTCATCAAATTCGATTTCCTGCTTTTTCATCTTGGAATAAATGGAAGGAATCGCTTTGGTACGAGCCTTAACTTCGAATTCGAGACCAGCTGAAAGAAGACTTTTACGCAAAGGAAGGATAAACTCTTCGAAATATTTTTTCTGCTCTTTGGCTGTATCTTCAATTTTTTTCTTAATACCCTGATATACTTCAGGCATTGTATGTTGCATAGCGAGGTCATCAAGTTCTGACTTCACTTTATACAGACCTAGTCTGTGAGCTAAAGGAGAATACAAATTGTTGGTTTCGATCGAAACCTGTTTTTGTTCATCAACAGGTAGCAGGTTGATATGACGCATAAGGTTAATTCTGTCGGCTAGTTTTATTAACAACACACGTATATCCCCGGAAAGGCTCAGTAAAAGTTGAATGAAATTCTCAGGCATGATAGATATTTTATCCATCCTGATGCCTGATATCTGCTGAAGTTTACCTACAATTTCTAAGGTGTTGGCTCCAAATTTCTTTTTAAAAGTTTCAGATTCGATATTTGTCGAAACTGGCAACTGTTGCAACAAAGCGGCCAAAATACTGGTTGTATCAAGCGCCATATCATCAGCACAAATCTGTGCAACATTTACTGAATGAGCAAGCTGAAATTCGCCCTGCATGTTTCGTGTATCACCAAAATGACTTAAAACTTCAATAAAAGCCTGTTTTATCAATTGGCGGTTGCTTCGTTCTGTAATATGATTACACGAACTTAAAAGCTCTTTGTAAAGCGATCTGAATTTTTGATTTTCTGTCAGCTCCTGCTTTTTCATTTCTACTCCTTTACTGATTTCCTGTCTATAACAAATTTACGACCAAAAAGATAAAATAAAAGCCCGGAATATTGCCGGGCTTTTTAAAAATGATTTTAGTTTCAGTCTGTATCTATTCGCCCTGCTTTCCGGTTTGGCCTGCACGATTTTGATTAGGATCACTAATTGAATCACGCATGCGCGTATCGGCCTGTATATTCTGAAACTTGTAATAATCCATCAGTCCAAGATTGCCGCTACGGAATGCTTCTGCAATAGCTTTTGGAATTTCAGCTTCGGCAAGAATAACTGCAGCCCTGGCTTCCTGAGCCTTAGCAATCATTTCCTGCTCACTGGCAACAGCCATTGCCCTGCGTTCTTCGGCACGAGCCTGGGCTATATTTTTATCTGCATTTGCCTGATCCATCTGAAGCATAGCTCCGATATTTTTACCAACATCAATATCAGCGATATCGATAGAAAGAATTTCGAAGGCTGTACCCGAATCAAGTCCTTTTGCAAGCACTACTTTTGATATGGTATCAGGATTAGCTAAAACTTCTTTATGTGAAGATGTACTACCAATCGACGATACGATACCTTCTCCTACCCTGGCAAGTACGGTTTCTTCGCCTGCACCCCCAACTAATTGTTTAATATTTGCCCGAACTGTAACCCTTGCCTTTGCTATCAGCTGTATACCATCCCTTGCAACCGCAGCTACCGGAGGTGTATCCAGAATTTTAGGATTCACTGACATTTGAACTGCTTCAAAAACATCACGTCCTGCCAAATCAATTGCAGTAGCAGATTTATAATCAAGAGGGATATTGGCTTTATCAGCAGAAATTAAAGCATTAACTACCGATTTTACTCGTCCACCAGCCAGGTAATGTGCCTCGAGCTGATCACGCGAAAGTGTTAATCCCGCTTTGGTTGAAGTAATTAATGCAGAAACAATTACTGATGGTGGCACTTTACGCCAACGCATAAATACCAGTTGAAGGAGTGAAATTTTTACTCCTGAAAGTAAAGCGGTGAACCAAAGTCCTACAGGAATAAAGTAAAAAATAATCCATAAGCCGACTAAACAGGCCACGCCAATGGCAATAATTGAAAATAAAGGATCCATATAATCTATTTTTTAATGGTTACAATAATTTTGTTGTCCTTAACTGAAATAACAGTTACATCTTTTTCCTGATCGATAAATTCTCCATACGTATGGACTTCGACAATATTGTTGTTTATCATAGCCTTACCGGAAGGTGAAATCCGGGATACAGATAATCCCGTATCTCCTTCCTTTATATCTATACCTTGCAGTTGGTCCATTCTACCATCAGAGGTAGTTTTGAGAGCCATGCGCTTCCAGGTTCCTGCTTTAAAGGAATAATAGAGAATGATTACTGTTGCTACAAGTGTTGCTCCCATTGTAATATGACCTGCAATAATGCCTTTGGAGGCATATGCCTGCCATAGACCTACAAAAACTAACCCAAATCCAACAATTCCTGCCAGAGTTGTACCAGGGATTACAAGAATTTCAAGAAGTAAAAACAAAACTCCGAGAATAATAAGTATAATAATCAGTAACCAGGACATGTAAATAACAAATTAAAAAACACTAATCTTTGTTAGTTAAAAACTTTGGATTTATTGCTAAATTAGACATTTAAACAATAGAACCTATGCATTCCCAAATAAACTTTAAGATTTATTCAATCCTGATATAAGGATAGGCAGAATCTGAAACTAATTCAGGTTTCTTCTGCTTTGAGGGTATAATTGTTGAAACATGATCTTTTCACTTTCAATGCTGACCAGCAACATAATATTTTTTAGCTTCCGGCATGAAAGACTGGATCTGTGCTATGCGTCGTTCATCACTAGGATGAGTGCTCATAAATTCAGGTGGTTTAGCTCCGCCAACTTTCGACATTTCCTGCCAGAATGAGACAGCCCGTTCAGGATTGTAACCTGCCATGGCCATAAAAACCAAACCAAGTTTATCAGCTTCAAGTTCATGTTGCCTTGAATAGCCCAGCATTCCTAATTGGGAACCAACTCCAAATGCTGACATAAAAATCTGTTGAGTCTGCTGAGGTTTTTGTTGCATAAAAACCTGTAACCCAATGCCGGCTGCCTGTATTGCCAGTTCCTGGCTCATCCGCTCGTTTCCGTGATCGGCAATTGCATGTGCAATTTCATGACCCATCACAACTGCAAGACCTGCATCATCTTTAGTTAAAGGTAATATTCCTGTATAAACCACAACTTTACCTCCGGGCATACACCAGGCATTAACGTCTTTGCTGTCGACCACATTAAATTCCCATTTGTAATTTTCGATTTTTTTCCCCAATCCATTATCTTTCATATATTTTTCAACTGCCTTGCTAATCCGTATACCTACAGTTGTAACTTCTGCCGATTGTCTGGTTGGAGGATTAACCGCAGGATTTTCCTGTAAAAATGTTGCATAATTGGATTGGCCCATTTCCATAAGCATACTGTCAGGCAGCAGTTTAAGTTGTTTACGGCCGGTAATAGGAACTGTGGAACAGGAGATAATGGCTGTTGCCAAAAAAATCACTGTAATGTTTTTCGAAATTTTATTCATAACTACTTTAAAATAAATTAAGCTAATAAGGTGGAAATTCCCCTACTGTTAAGTTCATTGTTCATAGGAGCCAACTCGGACAATGTTCCGGATTTTATGCCACATTTCCCTTTAAAGTGTGCAATCAGGGCACATTGTTCAGCCTGCACAAGGTCATGATCACAAACTTCAACCAGGCTTTCGATTACAAAATCGAATGAATTGACATCATCATTGAAAAGGATGAGTTCCATCCGGCTGGTGAGTATTTCAGAAGATGAGTCTAAAGACTTCAGTTGTTGTTTTTTCATAACAATTGGTGTTGATGCAAAGATACTACATCCCTAAATCAATATTTCCATTAAACAATTTATTTTTTACAGATAAAACAAATACAAGGTAATATGAGTTTAATTTGTATCATAATTATTACAAAGAATGAGTTTATCTTTTAAATCGGAAAATGAAATCAGAGATTTTTTAAATCATCTCCAATCCGAGCTTTTAGCCAGTCTTCCCGGGGTAGATGCTCATTTGCTTTTAGCTCCGGAAATGCGCAGGAATGATATTAAAACAAATATAACCCCGGATCATGCTGTTGAAAGCGCAGTCCTTATTTTATTATATCCTTTTAATGACCGGCTGCATACTGTGGTGATACTCAGAAATGAATACAATGGAGCACATTCCGGCCAGATAAGTTTACCTGGCGGGAAAACAGAGGCGTCGGATATTGACTTTAAGCATACTGCTTTACGGGAAGCGCAGGAAGAAATCGGGATAATTCCTTCCGAAATGGAAATTATAGGTCAGCTTAGCCGGTTTTATGTCCGTCCAAGCAATTTTGTTGTTAATCCTTACATTGCATATTCGGCTAATCGTCCTGAATTCTATCCAGATAAAACTGAAGTACAACGTATTATTGAAGTTGATATTTTCAATGAAATCAACTTCAATAAAATGGTTAACAAAACCCTTTCATTTAAAAACAATATACAGGTAAATGCACCTGGTTTTGAAGTTGGAGGTGAATTTATGTGGGGAGCTACAGCAATGATATTCAGCGAACTGATCCAGATTTTAGATCGGGTCACTAAAAAATTAAAGTAATTAGTGTTTAACTAATCAACTATTTTAATTTCGATTAGCATTTCAGCTGTTTTTGATAACATTGCTGAAACTCCGCAATATCTTTCTTTCGACAGGTTAACTGCTTTTTCTAGTTTGTCAAATGGAAGATCATTTCCTTTAAAATAATACACGAGTTTTATTTGTTTGAACACTTTCGGATGTTCATCAGTAAGATCAGCAGTGATATCCATCCAGAATTTTTCTGGAACAACTTTCATTTTTCCAAGTATGGATATGACATCCATTCCAGTACAACCTCCCAATCCTGCCAATAACAGAATTTTGGGCCTGGGTCCCTGGTTATGCCCTCCTGATGATACATCAGCGTCAATCATGATCTGATGCCCGTTAACTGAGGCTTCGAAAGCCATATCGCTTTGCCAGGTTACTATTGCTTGTTGTGACATAATGTATTTACGAATTATGATTTACAAATTACGATTTACGAACTATAAGTTTTAGATTTAATTTGAAATAAAACCGGAAAATGGATTAAAGTTACTTTGCTTTATAAACAATTTTTCCATCAACAATTGTATACAAAACTTTGGTTTTCAGTATTTTATTTTCAGCAACTTTTAAAACATCTGAATCCAGAATTGTAAAATCAGCTGCTTTCCCAACTTCAATGCTTCCTCTGAAATTCTCGGTAAAACAAGCCTTTGCTGCCCAAGTAGTTATACTCTTTAGTGCATCCATCCTCGACAGAGCATTTTCAGGCATAAAGCCGTTTTCAGGTTTGCCCTGAGCATCTTTCCTGGCAACTGATGCATAAAAAGTTTTAAGCGGTTCAATTCCTTCAATAGGGAAATCGGTGCCATTGGGTATCCAACCATTTAGTTGAAGAAGTCGATTATATGCATATGCATTTTTAAGCCTTGCATTTCCCAGTCGACGACCTGCCCAATCCATATCGGAGGTTGCGTGTGTTGCCTGAATCGAAGGAATGATAAGATACTTTGCAAATAACTCAAAATCATTTTCATTTACAACCTGGGCATGTTCTATCCTCCATCTACGGTCATTCCCCGGTTCCAGAAATTTAGCATACGTATGTAAAACCATTCGCACAGCTGAATCGCCGATGGCATGCGTATTAACCTGGAATCCATGATCATAAGCCAGTTTGCAGACAGCAGCAAGGTCTTCGGGTGATGTAACCAGGATTCCCTGGTTATGAGGATCATCCCTGTAAGGGCTCAACAATAAGGCACCTCTTGATCCCAGTGCACCATCGGCATACATTTTAACAGCTCCGACTCTTAAAAATGGAGTATGATAAATAGTATCCTTCAAGAAATAGTCGAAATTTTCTTCATTAGGACTTAGCCAGGCATCAATACGCAAAGCAAACTTACCGGCTTTTTGCAATGAATCCAAAAGCAGGATTTCCGGTTTATTAAGCCCTGCATCAGTAACAGCTGTTAATCCGGCTTCGTGGCAAAGCCTACTGGCAGTAACCAATAAATCATTTATCTCACCCATGGAAGGTGTAGGAATAACATCCCTCAATTTATCGGCAAGTCCTTCCAGGAAAATACCTGTGAATGCTCCTCTCTTAATTATAGCTTCTCCCCTTTTAACCGGCTGTGAAATTCCAGCCACTTTGATAGCAGCATCACTTGCCAGCACTGCATGGCCATCAATACGGGTAAGAACAACCGGAATTCCTGGGAATGATTTATTGAGTATTTTATTATCCGGAAATGATTTTCCCGGCCAGTTATTTTGATCCCAACCATGTCCGACAATCCAGCCTTCGGGATGTAACTTTCTATATCCTTGTAAGATATCTATTACTTCCGCAAATGAATGAGCCTGGGTCAGGTCAGCATATCGTAAGCCCAAAGCAAAACCTGTAAAATGGGAATGTGCATCAGTAAATCCAGGATAAACTACTGCTTTTGAACCATTTATATTTTCAGTGGCCCAATACCGGCTTCGGATGTCTGCATCTGTTCCAACAGCAATTATAATACCTTTCTTAACGGCGATGCAATTAACTCCTTTTTCAACACTATCAGGAGTGTAAATTTTTGTATTATAAATTATCAGATCTGCTTTCTTTTTCAGATCATGACATGATTCCAAACCCATGGTGAACAATATTAGTGCTATTAAAATCAATGATTTACTTCGATTTTCCATTTTGAAGTTATCGGGAGATAAATTATGAGGTAAAAGTAATACTTACTTTTCAATATCTTAGTGAGTTGAAAATTAAAGAATCTGTTTCGCTTCATAAAAAAAAATATCGGGTCCCTCTTTTAGGCTTAGGACTAGATTTTAATGATACAACAATCGTATTATAAAACAGATTGGTCTCTTTCGAGAAGCAAGATTGAATAGTGAGGAACAATCAAATACTTCTGATCGTTATACATTATTTCGACTGAGCCTTTCATCATAAAAATTGCCAGATCACCAACAACGGGCTGCAGCGGAATATACCTGACCCATTCATCATTTTTAGGTTTCCACGGTTCACTGTTGTCATCATTTAAATAAGGAATAGGTATTCCGGGACCCACTTTAACTACATACCCGTGTTGAATTTCTTCCTTTTCAGAATAGCCGGGTGGTAAAAACAGCCCACTTTTGGTTTTGTTTTTTGTAGAAACCGGTTTTATAAGGACTTTATCTCCAACGACAATAAGGTTCTCGAGTTTATGTTCTATCATGTTCTTTTGCATTTTCTGAAATGCAGTTAATTATAAAGTGATTTCCAAAAAGCACTGAATATGTGCAAAAGTATGACTTTTTTGAGGTACTTTTGCAATACGTATGTCATGAGTTTTAATTTAAAAATTGAATAATAAATAAATGAAATTGATAGGGATACGAACCCCAAAACCAAGAAAATATTCGTATAAACCTGTTTTTTACGATCCTGTAAAAGAAGACCAGAAAAATAAAATAAAGGCATCAGGATATAGTGAAGGTCAGGCAGCGAGTGAGTTGCGTATGCGAATACAATTGCGCATGAACCGGAAAAAACTGGATGAGCGTTTGCGTAAACGATCGCGAACGATGCGTTTGTTATTCAGCCTACTCCTGCTTTTGCTTATACTTTATTATATCTTTTTTTAAAAGCAAACCTGATGACATCAATACGATCATACCATTTTATTTCATTCATTATCCTTAAATTACTACTATGTCGGATCTGATCAGGCTGCTTCCGGATTCTGTTGCTAACCAGATTGCAGCCGGCGAAGTTATACAACGCCCAGCTTCGGCAGTGAAAGAATTACTCGAAAACGCTATAGATGCCGGTGCAACTCAAATTAAGTTACTCGTTAAAGATGCCGGTAAAACACTGATACAGGTTATTGACAATGGATCAGGCATGTCAGAAACGGATGCAAGGATGAGTTTTGAGCGTCATGCAACATCCAAAATACGGGAAGCAAATGACCTGTTTTCAATCCGAACCCTTGGTTTCAGGGGCGAAGCCCTGGCTTCGATAGCTGCCATTGCACAAGTTGAACTCAAAACCCGTAAAGCAGAAGATGAAGTTGGAACCAGTATCATTATTGAAGGATCCAAAATAAAAAGCCAGGAACCAGTGGCCTGCCCGCAAGGAACAACATTTATTGTGAAAAATCTATTTTACAATATTCCGGCCAGGCGTTATTTCCTGAAATCAGATAATGTAGAGTTTCGTCACATACTCGAAGAATTTCAACGAGTCACATTGGTGCATCCTGATATTGAATTCTCATTATTTAATAACGACAAACCTGTTTTTCAGCTTTCGAAAGGAAATCTAAGACAAAGGATCGTACATATATTTGGTAACCAGATCAACGAAAAACTTTTACCGGTTGAGGCAAAAACGGAGCTTGTTTCTGTTATCGGATATATAGGGAAACCTGAAACTGCCAGGAAAACCCGGGGTGAACAATATTTCTTCGCTAATGGTAGATTTATACGCCATCCTTACCTGCATCATGCTGTTGAACAGGCTTTTGAAGAGTTGATTCCTGATTCGGCCATTCCCTCCTACTTCCTTTATATTGAAGTGGATCCAGCTACTGTTGATATTAATATTCATCCTACCAAAACAGAAGTCAACTTTCAAAATGGCCAGCTTTTGTATGCATCCATACGCACTTCGGTTAAGCATGCGCTGGGAATGTTCAGCCTCAGCCCGACCATTGATTTTGATACCGAACCAACCTTCGATTTTGTTGCACCCAAAGGTTATGAACCGAAAGAGCCTACCATAACTATAAATCCTGATTATAATCCTTTCAGGAAACCGCAAAACTTCCTTAAAGCAAATGCCGGCATGACTCCTAACCACAGTGGGTGGGAAAAAATGTACGAAGGAATAGCGAATCAAGCAGCGGCCAAAACAGGGCAGGACGATAACCAGGATTTTAAACTTAACCCGGCGCAACAATTTGAAGCAGAGCCTGCAGGTGCGCCGGAAAGCAGTATTTACGAAGCAAATAAACTATTTCAGGTACAAAACCGTTTTATAGTTGCCAACGTGAAATCAGGACTCCTGATAGTCGATCAGCAAAAAGCAAATGAGCGGATAATTTTTGAACGAATAAGTTCAAATGCTTCAGGACAAGCTGTTTCGCGTCAAAGGGTTCTTTTCCCTCAGACTATTCAGTTATCGGCTGTTGATTCAGAAATCATAAATGAGTTGACAAGCGACCTTGATAGTCTTGGTTTCGAGATATCAAATATGGGAGGAGGAACTTTTGTAATAAATTCAATACCATCAAATATGCCTTCGGGTGAGATAATTGATTTTATTGATGGAATACTGGAAGATATTAAAAAAGACAAGACTGATTCATCAGATGATCAACGGATTAAACTTGCCAGGATTGTTGCCGGCAATATAGCAGTTAAAACATTAAAAACATTGAAAGTTGAAGAAATGCAACAATTAGTCGATGAGCTCTTTGCCTGTCAGGTTCCGGATGTGGCTCCCGATGGTAGCAAGGTGCTTAAAATAATACAAGTACAGGAGATTGATAAATTAATAAGCAAGTAGAAATTGTATGTCTTTAAAAGCATGGTAATTTCAAAAAGAGTAAAAGTTTTAAATCAAAGTTAAGCATTTAAAGATATGAGTTTCGAAAGATATAGCCCCTCAGGTTTTGGATTCCTCCCCCCGGTTATTAAAAATTTATTGATAATCAATGCACTTTTTTTCATTGCAACTTATGTAATGGGTAGTGTAATGCATATTGATCTTACTGATATACTTGGTTTACATTACTTTGCATCCCAACATTTTCAGACATACCAGTTTGTGACCTATATGTTTATGCACGGAGGTTTTTCACATATTTTCTTCAATATGTTTGCGTTATGGATGTTTGGCAGCGTATTGGAACAAGTATGGGGACCAAAGAAGTTTTTAATTTATTATATGGTAACCGGCATTGGTGCAGCACTTATTCAGCTATTGGTAATTTATGTTCAGGTGTATAATGTAGAACTCAAATTATCTGCCGAACAGATTGCCCAGGTGCGCGAAACAGGATTCCAGATATTACAGAACGGACAGAACTTCGCCGACCCTATGATGGGGAAATTAAATGAACTATTCAACATGACCACTATCGGTGCTTCAGGGGCTGTCTTTGGACTCCTGCTTGCATTCGGAATGCTTTTCCCAAACTCTCTCATCTACATTTATTTTTTCATCCCGATGAAAGCTAAGTGGTTTGTAATTATTTACGGTGCTATTGAATTATTTTCCGGAGTCTATAATACAGGAAGTAATATCGCACATTTTGCTCACATTGGTGGAATGATTTTTGGATTCTTCCTTATTATTTACTGGAAGAAAAAATCGAACGGTAACCGGAATAACTACATACAATAGCTTATACAATCCTTTTTCATACCTTAGATCAGTATTTCAAGGATATTGCCATTCATTAAAATTCAGAACCAGATTTTCGTAAAACTATGAACTACAATCAGTCAGCTGGCGAACGATTAAGGAGTTTGGTTCAAATGAAACCTGCTCTTTCGCAACTTATCCTTGCGAATATAGCAATATGGTTTGTATTGGCTATTGTTCAACTGATGGGTTTTCTTTCTGAACCATCAGGTACCCGTGGTGATGAGCTTTGGATTAATATTGTGCTTCAATGGATTGGAGTACCTGCCTCAATTCCGAACCTGATTTTAAAACCTTGGACAATAATCACTTACATGTTTGTACATGAAGGATTCTGGCACTTGTTTTTCAATATGATATGGCTCTACTGGTTTGGCAAGATCTTTATGGAGTTTATGCCCGGAAATAAAATTTATACCATTTATTTTATCGGTGGAATTTCGGGAGCTCTGACTTTTATCCTGGCCTACAATATATTCCCGGTTTTTCAGGATTCAATCAGTCTCTCGACCACTATCGGAGCTTCCGCTTCAGTATTGGCTATAACTGTAGCAACTGCAGTTCTTGTTCCTGATTATACTGTGAACCTATTATTTATAGGACCGGTTAAAATCAAATATATCGCCATATTTACTTTAGTTCTTGATGTGCTCATGATCCGGTCAGGTAATGCCGGTGGACATTTTGCTCACATTGGCGGAGCTATTTCCGGAGCATTGTTTATTTTATTTATTCGAAAAGATGTTGCCAGGAGATTAGGATTTTTGCAACTGCAATCATTACTTCTGAGCCCTTTCAGGCGAAAGCCTTTGCGAACAGTCCATAATACCGGAAGACCACTGACGGATGAGGAATATAACAAGCAAAAGGTGCTTAAACAACAGAGGATAGATCATATACTTGACAAAATATCCCGCAGTGGCTATACGAGTCTTTCGGCTGAAGAAAAAGAAATTCTTTTCAACAGCAGTAAAAAATAGTAAAGAACCTCAAAAGTATTGATTTGAATAATTAAGTTACAGATTTGGTGGCTACCACAAAGAAAAAACCGGCAACAAAAACAAAGGTGAAGAGTTCATCTGCTACCAGGTTTATGGTGGTAGTTAATGTAATTTTCGTTGTCTTGCTTCTGTTGTCTTACCTTTCGTTATACATTTCGCCTGAATATTTCTGGCCCATTGCATTTGCAGGTCTGGTTTACCCTGTTTTTTTTCTGAGTAATTTGTTCTTTGTACTTTTCTGGCTTGTTTTTTTAAAAAAGTATTTTGTATTATCTCTGCTGACCATACTCCTTGGATATAACCAGATAAATACATACATAATGTTTTCAGGTCCAGGCAATAAATTGTCCTTTGAAAACAGTTTAAAAGTGATGAGCTATAATGTAAGGTTATTTGATCTGTATAATTGGCGTAGTCAATCCAGCAAAATAACAAAGTCATTGATTTTTGATCTTTTTGAGTCTGAATCACCTGATATCCTGTGCATTCAGGACTTTTATAACGGCCCTAGAGGACGTGCCGATTTTGCAGATACTATATGCCGGCTGACAGGATATAAATACCGTAGCATCGAGCTGTTGAACAATGATAACCAAGGTTTTCCGTATGGTTTGGCAATATTCAGCAAATATCCACTGTTTAATTCTAAAAAAATAGAATTTCCTAACAGTAAAGTCAATTTTTGCCAGTCGAGTGACATGAAAATTGGAAATGATACCGTACGTGTAATAAATTTGCATCTTGAATCAATTAAATTTGGCAAAGAAGATTATGCCTTTGTAAATGAAGTTACTAATGCACCGGCAGCAAATGAAAAGTTAAAAAAGGGATTTTTGGCTATCGTCGGCAAAATGAAGTCGGCTTATATAAAACGTGCTCCTCAAATTGATGTGGTTACGAAATTTGTCAAAAACTCCCCATACCCTGTCATCCTATCCGGTGACTTTAACGATACTCCTGTTTCGTACAGTTACAGGCAGATTGCGAATGAATTAGATGATACTTTTGTGGATAAAGGAAAAGGCATAGGACAAACACATTCTCAGATTTTGCCTTTGCTACGGATCGATTATATTTTTCATTCTGAGCAACTTAAAACAATAGAGCACAGAACAATAGACAAAGACTACTCAGACCATTTCCCGGTTGTTGCACGATTTGAACTTTCTGAAAAGTAAATCATTATTACCTGAAAGAGTTTTTACCCGATTTGACCTTAATATTTTACAATGCAATTCAAACTAACTTCCGAGTATGTTCCAACCGGCGATCAGCCTGAAGCTATCAGGCAGTTGACTGAAGGCGTTATCAGGGGCGACCATGCCCAGGTTTTGCTTGGAGTTACCGGATCAGGAAAAACATTTTCTATTGCAAACCTCATACAACAGGTTCAACGCCCTACACTGGTTCTGAGCCATAACAAAACTCTTGCAGCCCAGTTATACAGTGAATTTAAACAATTTTTCCCTGAAAATGCAGTTGAATTCTTTATCTCATATTACGATTATTATCAACCGGAAGCTTTTATTCCCGTTACAAATACATACATCGAAAAAGACCTTTCAATTAATGAAGAAATTGAAAAATTACGTTTGAGTGCAACTTCAGCTTTACTATCAGGACGACGGGATGTTATTGTAGTTGCCTCTGTCTCCTGTATTTATGGAATTGGTAATCCTGATGATTTTAACAGCAAAGTAATTCATATTGCAAAAGGCGATAAAATAAGCAGGAACAAATTATTAAATGCCCTGGTCGAAAGTTTGTACTCGCGTAATGAATTCGATCTTACCCGTGGAAAATTCAGGGTTAAAGGTGACACTGTTGATGTATATCCTGCATCAGCGGATATTGCCTATCGTATTATCTTTTTTGGCGACGAAATTGAAAGCCTGTCATCTTTTCACCCTCTGGACGGACTTACAATTGAAACGTTAGATGAAATCACTGTTTTTCCTGCAAACATCTTTGTAACATCCAAGGAAAAGATGAAAGAAGCCATTTGGGAGATTCAGGCGGATATGGTGAAACAAGTTGATTATTTTAAAGAAATCGGGCGTCATCTTGAAGCAAAAAGGCTTGAGGAAAGGGTTACATATGACATTGAAATGATGCGTGAACTCGGATATTGCTCTGGCATTGAAAACTATAGCAGGTACTTTGATGGCCGAATTTCAGGTTCACGGCCGTTCTGCCTGATTGATTTCTTCCCATCCGACTTCCTTATGGTAATTGACGAAAGTCACGCCACAGTACCTCAAATCAGGGCTATGTATGGCGGTGACCGTTCACGGAAACAAAACCTTGTTGAATATGGATTTCGGCTGCCTTCGGCTCTTGATAACCGTCCTCTTAAATTTGAAGAATTCGAAACACTTTTAAGCCAGGTTATCTATGTTACCGCAACACCATCAGATTATGAACTTAACCAATCCGAGGGCGTTGTTGTTGAGCAGCTTATTCGGCCAACAGGGCTTTTAGATCCGCAGATTGAAGTGAAGCCAAGTCTTAACCAGATTGATGATTTGCTCAATGAGATTGAATTGCGAACTGTGAAAAATGAGCGAATACTGGTAACCACACTGACTAAACGGATGGCCGAGGAGCTGTCGAAATACATGCTCAGGCTTGGAATTCGATGTAAATACATTCACTCAGAAGTTGAAACGCTCGACCGGGTTGAAATTCTACGTGACCTTCGTCTTGGTTCTATAGATGTTTTAATAGGTGTAAATCTTTTACGTGAAGGATTGGATTTGCCTGAAGTTTCGCTGGTTGCTATTCTGGATGCTGATAAGGAAGGATTTCTGCGTTCCGAAAAGTCGCTCACACAAACTGCCGGCCGTGCTGCACGAAATATCAACAGCAAGGTTATATTTTATGCGGATAAAATGACTTATTCGATGCAGCGGACAATAGACGAAACAAACCGTAAACGTGCGATTCAGATCGCTTATAATCTGAAGCATAGCATCACTCCTACCCAGATAATCAAGAACATAGAAGCTTCAGGCCTTTCGGGAACAATTGAATATAAAACTACTAATCCAAAGGCGTATGTTGAGAAAGAAACGATCAGTACAGCTGCCGATCCGCTAGTAAGGTATCTGAATGATGAACAACTTAAGAAGTTTTACGACCAGGCCCGGAAATCAATGGAAAAAGCAGCCAAGGAACTTGATTTTATTGAAGCAGCCCGCCTGCGCGACGAAATGCTGGGTTACAAAGAATTGATTGAAAACAGAAAAAAAGGAAAATAGTATGGTGATTACAGGAGAACTGATTGGAAAAGTATTGCAGGTTGCCCTGCAGGCTGGTAACGCAATAATGGACATTTACGAACAACCTTTTGATTTTGAGTTAAAATCCGATAACAGTCCTATAACTATAGCTGATAAAACCGCGCATAAAATTATAACTGAAGGTCTTTCGGAAACAGGAATCCATCTTTTAAGCGAAGAAGGCGCACAAACGAGCTATGATATCCGAAAGAACTGGAAACAATACTGGCTGGTTGATCCCCTTGATGGCACTATAGAATTCATTAAAAAAAACGGTGATTTCACAGTTAATATTGCTTTAATTAAAAACCAGCAACCGGTATTTGGCGTTGTTTACGCCCCTGTTCCCGGATATATGTATTGGGGAAGCGAATCAGGATCATTTCGGCTTAATGTTCAAAAAACAGAGTATCTTGATTTTAAAAATTATCAGTCTCTTATGACTATGACAGAGCAGCTTCCATGCATTTCGAGGAAGGGCAGTTTCCTGGTATTAGGAAGCAGGTCACATATGAATTTTGAAACAGAAGACTTTATTGATGAATTGAAAATTTCACATCCGGATCTCTCTTTTGTCTCAAGAGGCAGTTCTTTAAAATTCTGTACGCTGGCCGAAGGAGGTGCTGATGTTTATCCGCGTTTTAGCCCGACCATGGAATGGGATACAGCCGCAGGACATGCAGTAGCTATTTTTGCAGGTTGTACTGTGAACCAGATTGAAAGCGGGTTGCCGGTAATGTATAATAAGCCGTCACTACTGAATCCATATTTTATAGCTAACGGCAAAAAAAAATGAGGTACCGGTCAGCACCTCATTTTTAAAAGCCTAAATCGATCACTATTTATCGCTGATACTGATCAGTTCAACATCAAAAACCAATGGCGAATAAGCAGGAATATCTGCTCCTGCACCACGCTCACCATAAGCCAGTTTCGAAGGAAGAATAAGTGTAGCTTTTCCACCTGCACTCATCAAAACAAGTCCCTCATCCCAACCTGGGATCACCTGTCCCTGGCCGAGTGTAAACTCAAAAGGAGTAGCTGGTTTTTTGTCTAATGATGAGTCAAATACTTTACCATTCATCAGTTTACCTGTATAATGAACTTTAACTTTATTACCAGCTTTGGCTAGAGGACCTTTTCCTTTAACTTTCTCAATATAATAAAGTCCACTGGCAGTAGGTTTTGCAGTTATATTATTGTCCTTCAGGTATTTTTGAATCTGTAGAGGCTCTGTTGTCATAGCTTCGGCAGCAGTCTTCTTTTTGGCAGCTTCTTCATCCTTAACAGCTTTTTCATTCTCTGCTTTGGTTTTCAGATCAAGCACTTCAATATCATAAATCACCGGTGAATAAGGAGAAACAATGTCTTTTCCACTCATATCTTTTTTACCTTGTTCACCAAAGCCCATTGCCGAAGGAACAAGTACTGTTGCTTTACTTCCTTTTTTCATAGTTGCGATGGCCTGGTCAAAGCCTTTGGTATCGAAAGGTTTGCCATATTCAAATGTAATGGGTTTGTTTTGATCAAGGGTTGAGAAAATTTTCTTTCCGTCAATGGAACTAACGGTTAGATTTATCTTGACAAAATCAGTTTTAGCGATGCTACGTCCGGAGCCCGGATTTTGTACAATTATATAAACGCCTGAATCTGAAGGAGCAACAGTAACCTTGTTTTTAGTAATATAATCCTGAATTTTTGCAGGCTCTTCACCTTTCAACTTTTCCGCTTTTTCCTGTTGAGCTTTCTGGCGTTCCGCCATTGTTTCAACATTCAGCAATTTTACGTCAAAATAAATCATAGTTGTACTGTCAATTCCTTCAGGTAGCTGAGGATACTTCGCAGTTTTAATGAAAAAATCTTTAGCATTAAGGATAAATGTAGCGCTGTCGCCTTTGTGAAGCATACCAAATGCTTCGTAAATATCACCTTTAAATTCCGATTTAGCCTGGCTGATTTCAAATGGCCTTGCATTATCAGTTGAATTAAATAAAACTGAGTCTTTGTCAGCAATCCGAAGCCGGTATTTTAAGTTCATAGTTAAAATACTTCCTTCTTTAACCTTTGTGGTATCTTTACTTTCCACAAAGAATTTGTAAAAAATACCACTTTCTGATTTTTTGAATCCAGGGTATTTTGAGCATGAGGTAATCATAAATACAGCGATTACAGCTCCCAACGTAATAATTGTTCTGATTTTCATTTTCGTTTTAGTGTTTCAGTTTATTTTAATTATGGTTAATTTATTTTAATTCAATGAGTTTTATAGTGTAGATTAATGTCGATTTAGGTGGAATCCGATCCTGATCACCCGATAATCCATGTGCAAGGTACGAAGGGATGACCAACATGGCCTTGTCTCCTTTCTTTAGCAAAAGAATTCCTTCTTCAAGGCCGCTTTCAACGCCACCACTGCCAATCTTGAATTCCTTCGGGCCAGTTTGAACTGAACTGTAAATAATTTCGCCATTGATCAACTTTGTTTCGTATTCAAAACGGACCATTTCCCCGAATGCTGCTTTTGGACCATTTCCTTTTTCAAGTATCTCGTATCTAAGCCCGGTAGCAGTTTTAGTCATATTCCATCCCAGGCTGTCAATCAATTTATCAATTTGTTTATTTTCAGTTTCAACTGCAGCTATGTTAGCTTCTAGTAATTTTTCGGTAATCTGGTCCTGCGATAATGAATTTGATTTACTGACATTCTTTTTATTATCACAGGAATAAAAGCCCAGTATAATAAATAAAAAAATGAAAAAGTGAATCTTTTGAATCATGCAATAATCTTATTTGTAGTTAGCAAGTGACTTATGAATATCGACACTATATGATAGCAACAACGATTCAAACCAGACCAGCGTTTCAGGCATGTTTTTAAAAATATCTCCACCAGCAGCATTGCGATGACCTCCGCCATTAAAATGTGCACGGGCAAACTCATTTACCGAAAACTCTCCTTTGCTTCGCAGTGAAACCCGCACCCTGTCGTCGCGTTCAGTAAATAAAGCTGCAACAGCTACATTTTCAATACTAAGTGCATAATTTACAACACCCTCCGTATCACCCTGCTGGTAATTATATTTTTCAAGATCCTCCTTCGTAAGCCAGATATAGGCAGTTGCATGTTCAGGCAAAACCTTCATATTTGAACTCAGGCAATGGCCTAACAATCTCATCCGGCTTTCTGAATACGTATCGTAAACCATCCTATGGACCTTTTCCACATCCATCCCGGTTTTAATTAAATTAGCAGCAATTTCAAATGTTTCCGGGCGATTACATGCAAAACTGAACGATCCGGTATCAGTCATAATGCCGACAAAAAAACATTCTGCCATTTCTTTGGACAATGAAGAAATGAGTCCGGCTTCAAATATTATTTGATACAATAATTCTGATGTAGATGAAACACTTACTTCGGAAAAAATCAGCTCAAATTCATTTTCTGGTTGCATGTGATGATCAATAAGTATACGGGTAGCATTTGCAGCCCTGAGCTGATCAGTAAAGAGTTTTACCCTGCCCAGCCCATTGTAATCCATACAAAAAATCAGGTCGGCAGAAGCCAATAAATCATCAGCAATTTTAGGGTTTTCAGCATAAATAACAGCATCATTTACTCCTGGCAACCATTGCAGAAATGATGGCAGTTCATTTGGAATCAGCACTTTCGATTTTATACCTTGTGAAGTAAGGAAATGATACAATGCAAGTGACGAACCAATTGCATCTCCATCAGGATTATAATGAGTGGTGATAAGTACATCCAACTTTTCTTCGAGGAGTTTTATCAAATAGGAAACAGAAGATTCAGGAATGCCCAAGATGCGTTTGTTAATTAAGTTTAATTTTTTGCAAATTTACTATTTTAACCTTTATGGATGATACCGTTAATAAATATTAACTTATCTTTGTTGTACCGACAACTTAGGAACGATATGACTGGAATTTCAACTTTTACAATGATCAAACCTGATGCATTTAAAGCAGGTTATACAGGTCTGATTCTTCAAAAATTTATTGAGAACGGGTTCAAAATCAAAGCTTTGAGACTTACTCATCTACATAAGGAAGATGCAGAAGCTTTTTATGCTATCCATAAAGAAAGACCATTCTTTAACAGCCTGGTTGCCTTTATGTCATCAGGTCCTATTGTGGCTGCTGTTCTTGAAAAAGAAAATGCCGTAGAAGATTTCCGTAAACTGATAGGTTCAACCAATCCTGCTGAGGCAGCCGAAGGTACCGTTCGCAAACTGTTTGCTTCTTCAATTGAACGAAATGCAGTGCATGGATCAGATAGTGATGAAAATGCTCTAATTGAAGCCAACTTCTTCTTTTCACACTTCGACAGACCTTAATTACCCGGGAAAATATTCCTTGTACGTATTGTCAGAATAAAATTCCACGATCTTTAGTATTGTTTTCGCAGGCTTTTCGCTGTGTCCTGAACTGATCTGTGTATTTTCCATTTTTCTAGGGATAAAATCAGTTGAAGCCAAATTTGTTTTATTTGACTCAGGTGCCTGCGTGACACTTTCCGAAATTTCCTTTTTAACATTTTCCTCCGTCATTTCTTCAGAACTCAAGTCGTTTTCCTTGCGAAAATCAGCACTCTTTGCCGGCATCAGTTCAGAAAACAAATCCGCATGCGCTAAATCTACTATAGCCGTATTGTTTAAACTTCCATCAGTACTGCTATTGACAGTAGTTTCGTTGGTTTTAAACAAAGGACCTTTTCCAAACATAAGCCATTCTGTATTCACCTCGGGATAGGTAATAAGCACTTTCTGGATAAAATCGAGACTGGCATTATTCCGTCCGGAGATGATGTGTGATATACTTGATTTCTGGACTCCGATTTCATCTGCAAATTGAGCGGCTGTCAGATTTTTAGCTTTGATTAATAAAGTGATTCTGTCTTTCATTTGTAAACGGATTTTATGTAAACAGTTCCACAAATGTAATACTTTGTATTCAATTATGTTATCAAAAAAGTATAATAAGAATCATGTTGTTAATTAGTCAGTTTACATTTAAAAAAATACTTCATATTACTGTTATATATTATTGATATACAATGTGTAACAACATTCAACTAATAATTTTATCCTAATTGCAAAATACTTCATTTACTTGAAGTGAGCATTTATATAGAAATCTTTTTCAACTGATATAAAGTCATTTACGATTATTTTATATAATATTTGATCACTGTTTTTACTATTGTAAACATTACATTTGTAAATATATAATTACAATTATAAACAACACTGTTATTCAAAGGATTAATCATTACATTTATAGCTTGTTACATTTGTATCTGATTGGTTACTTTTGTGATTATCTGATGTTTATTTATGTAAACATTATTTTCACATATGTGATCTTTAATTTGTTTACAAATCTATACCTTAAAAATTGAGGAATTTAGTTCAAGGTTCAACTCTCCACTCCTGTTCATACATTAAATTGAAATTTTGATATTTATCCCTTGCTGTCTTAAAATCAAAACAAGATGAAATTCAAAATGAAAATATTTTCACTCTCAACTCCGTTATTTTCCAAAATCTGACCGACAAGTAATCATTGTGTGTCAAATTTTAAATTCTAAAGCGGTTAATAACGAAGTAATTTAATGTATTTGATTGTATCTAAGAAAGTTATAAGGAGTTTAAAGAAGGCGTACAAAAAATGATATATTTAACTAGTATGATTATATGTGCAATAAAAAAGTGAGTATGCTGAAAAGTGGATTTCAGAAGTTCGCTTTAATCGTTGATTAAATCAAAAGGATAATTTGAATGATGATTACGACAAAAATTGTTTTACTATTTCCATACTAAAATGGAAAGCCTTTTATCTTTTTCTCAAAAATGAAGGATCAAAAAGGATTAATCTGTCAGAGCGGATTAAATTCCGTGAAGTAAATAACAGAAAAAAGAAACGTTACATTTTTAGAATCTTGCCGTTATATACCGAAGTGCGATCCGAAAGCTTTATAAAATAAATACCTGAAGGTAAATACCCGATATCCTTAAGTTGAATACTACGTATTGAACCTTGGTCACGTTGATAGGAATATACAATCTTCCCGTGCACATTTACAATTTCGAGGTTATATTTCCCCTGGATAGAAACAGGGAAACCGATAGTTAACTTATCAGTAACTGGATTGGGATACAAAGTAAGTTTCTTCTCAACAGATTGGTTTTGTAAAGATAGAGTAGCACTTGCCGATTGAAAATCTGGAATTCCCCATCCCAATGAGTTATCTGGAGAACTTGCCTGGCTTGAGGATGCTTTAATCTTTTCTATGATCTGCATGTTGTTAAGACCGGAAAACGCCTGCCATAGACAAGCTGTCATTCCGCAAATAATAGGTGATGAAAATGAAGTTCCGTTTCCGGATCCAAGTCCGGCAGGACTATAAATTGCTGTACCGACTCCTTGAGCCGCTACAATTGGTTCTGTCCGACCATCATAGTTTGGCCCGATTGAGCTAGAGGCAGCTTTAACACCAGTTGCATCCACAGCTCCTATTGTAAAAACACTGTCACCATCGGCAGGTGCGCCAATATACATCCATGTACCTTCACCTGAGTTTCCGGCACTATTTACAACCAGAATCCCTTTCTGTGCAGCTTTTTCTGCTCCCCTGGTAACAAAAGTGGTTTTTCCATCCATGTCAGCATAAGTGTGATTCGTTGAAGGGTCATCAAATGTCGTATATCCAAGCGAAGAGTTAATCAAATTCACACCAACACTGTCGGCAAACTCAGCAGCGCTCACCCAGTAATACTCTTCGATAATTTTTTCGTAAGCACCTACCTCAGAACGCAGTAACCAATAATTTGCTTTTGGAGCTGTACCCACCATCTGTCCGGCAGTATTGGCAGCCATACACGAAAGAACACTTGTTCCGTGCGAAGACATGGTAGTAGCATAAACATCATTGCCGGGTTCAGCAAAATCATGAGTACCGATGATTTGGTTATTATCACGAAGGCTCTGAAAACAATGCATTACATTAACCGAATTAAATCCGGCATCAATAACCGCAATCGTCATTCCTTCCCCGGTATAACCCAGGTTATGCAGATACTGCCCTTTGATCTGGTTAATCTGGTTAAAGGCAGCTCCGTAATCGTAAGCATTGGGAGCTCTGTTAATTGTGATCGGATCTGTCCAGGGAGTTATGGTTTCTTTTTCAAAAGATGGTTTTTCAGATGATATCAGCGCGTTCTGGCTTTTCAAATTATTTGCTAAAAGCTGAATATCAGAAATAAACGGCAATCCTGAAATTTCATTTATCATATCAGTATTTGCTTCAATTACAATTAAATTAAACCAGCGGGAACGGGTTAAGATTTTAGCACCGGTTTTCGCCACTACGTCAACATAATGAGATTGAACGGGAATATCAGCCTCGTCAAATGGAATTTCATATTTCAGCCGACGCTCAATAGCTTTATCGGAGAGATACTCTGATGGGTTTAGCGCAGCAATTTTATCAACACCTTTGTCAGAAAAGTGCAACACATACAATGATAAACCAGTATCCTGAGCCCTTAGAACAGTAAAACAGGAAAGCGAGAATAGTAGTAATATTATTTTTTTCATAAGGAGGTGAAATAGCTTACAAGTATAACGATTTTCTTATACTTTAGTTTTAAAAAACATAACAATTTTGAAACAATATTGATCCAATAAAACTATCTGATATTTACAATCTTGAAACAGAAGACTTTGACTTCTCAGATTCAATGTAATTGAAAGGCATTATGTGCTAACTTAAAATATGTAATTTTGCGGAATTAATTTCCTTATTTCCTATGCGCATTGATATCATAACCATATTCCCTGAAATGTTCGAAGGGCCATTCAGCCATTCGATGATAAAACGTGCGCAGTCGAAAGGCCTGGCTGAGATTCATATCCATAATCTTCGTGATTATTCTGACAACAAACACCGTAAGGTTGATGACTATCCTTTTGGTGGCGGAGCAGGCATGGTTATGATGATTCAGCCCATTGCCAGCTGTATTGACAAATTAAAATCAGAACGGGATTATGATGAGATTATTTTCATGACGCCTGATGGAACTCTGTTCGATCAGCCTCTTGCAAATAAACTCTCAATGCATACGAATATAATTTTGATGTGTGGTCATTATAAAGGAATTGACGAACGACTGCGCGAACATTATTTTACAAGTGAAATCTCAATCGGAAACTATGTGTTGACAGGCGGAGAACTGGCAGCAGCTGTTGTTACCGATGCAATAATCAGATTGTTGCCCGGTGTGTTGAGCGATGAAACATCTGCCTTATCTGATTCTTTCCAGGATAACTTATTATCTCCACCTGTTTATACAAGGCCTTCAGAGTATAACAATTGGATAGTTCCGGATGTATTGACTTCAGGAAATGAGAAAGAAATTAAAAAATGGAATTACGAGAAGGCTTTGGAACGAACTAAAGCGCGCCGGCCGGATATGCTCTAATTATATATATTAATTATCTACAGTAAACAACTCAGTAAAAGCTATTGCCAAGAACACAATTATTTTGTAATTTAGCCAACGCAAATCACTAAAAAACAATGTTATGGGATTATTAAACTCTTTAAAAAAACTTTTTGGAACAACCAAAGAGGTAACTTCAGCAAAAGCTGCTGAATTGAAAGATACTACAACTGAAAAAGCTTCTGAGTTGAAAGATGCTACAGTTGCAAAAACTGCTGAGTTGAAAGAAAAAGCTGCTCATGGAGTAGAAACTGCAAAAGAATACACCAAGGAAGCAGTAGAAAAGATAGATGATGTTGTTGATAATGTGAAAACAGCTGCAAAAGAGACAACTGAAAAAGTTGTGGATTTTGGAGAAAACATGAAAGATAAAGCTGAAGAAATAATTGAGAAACTCGAAGATAAAGCAGCTGGTATTGTTGACAAACTCGAAGCTAAAATCAGAAGTGGTGCTGATGAAAAAACGAATATAACTGCCGGACCAGTTGCTGAAACTGTAGAAGATACTAAAGAAAAAGCTGCTGATGTAGTTGAAGAAATAAAAGTGAAACCGGAAGAACCAGTTAAAACTACTCCTCGCCCAAAACCAAGAGGCAGATAATCAGTATTCAATCAATTGTTATAAAATCCTCATGATTTATTTTAATGGGGATTTTTTATGAATTATAGCAACTTCATGTTCTATTCAATATCATGAATCTATATTTAAGCATAATCGATCATAATGTATTTATTTACAATTGTTTATGTTCCTCTTTTAGCATTTGATTTTATCCGGACAATTATAAAATTAATTCATACATTTGCAGCCTGAGCAGTATTTACAACTTATCATTATAAGATTGTTTAAAAAACTGGAATAAACTTGTTTTATATCAATTTTTTAGCGTAAATTTGCACTCATTTTTGAGAAAAACGCACAACTAATACATAAGCTAATGAGTAAGAAGGAGTTAATTCAGTACGTTGAAGATACTTTAGTACAAAAGAATGAATTACCGTCATTTAAAGCCGGTGATACCATTACAGTTCACTATAAAATCAAAGAAGGTGAAAAAGAACGTATCCAGCTTTTCCAGGGTGTTGTTCTACAGCGGTCAGGTGAAGGTGCAACTGAAACATTTACAATTCGTAAGGTTTCGGGAACAATTGGTGTAGAAAGAATCATACCTGTTTGTTCACCATTTATTGATAAAATTGAAGTAAACAAACATGGTGCAGTTCGTCGTGCCAGGATTTTCTACCTTCGTGATCTGAAAGGTAAAAAAGCCCGTATCAAAGAAAAACGCAAATAAACTCTTTCTGAGTCTGATATATAAACAGGTTGTCCCAACAAGGACAGCCTTTTTTTGTTAATGGTAATGATGTCGGAGTTTGTTCTGAATCAATTCACTACCAAAATACATATTGAGAGAAAGACGTTATTATATCTTCACAATGATATGCCTTCGGTACATCAGGCTCACCATCAGCAACCAGAATCCTGTATAAAGCAGAGCACCCAGCAATGAGGCATTAACAGGTGAAAGCCCAAATGACTGGTATTGAATAAACAGCCAGTCGTATAATGACATTTTTGAAGTTGCAGTATTAATCTGAATCATATTTATTACACCAACCCCTATTTCAGAGCCAAAATAGGCAATGATAGAATTGGTGCCAAATGCCAGGAAAGGCGGCGCAAACTGACGCATCCGCTTTATATCAGCCATCCAATAGATAATTCCCAACACAACCATTGCGAGCCCTGAAGTATACAGCACATAGGAACTAGTCCAGAGTTGTTTATTGATCGGGAACATTAAATCCCACACCATCCCGCTTATAATCAGTATATTGCCAAAGACAAGTAAATAAATAAGCTTATCACTTTCAGTTTTGGATTTAGTGAATGAATTTCCGGCAAGTACACCGATGAAGCCACTTACAATTGCCGGTAAAGTACTGAGTATACCTTCAGGATCATACAATTTGGTATTAGCCCAGACATGCTTACCAATGACCAGCCTGTCGAGCCAGGCGGCCAGGTTTGTGGTCCGGCCAAGATTGGAAGGACCAAAATCCGGTACAGGAACCAAGGTCATCAAAGCCCAATAGCCTAATAATATCGCTATTGAAACGTACCATATCCTTTTAATATCCGAATAGATTAGGAAGAGTCCGCAGACCAGATTTACAATTGCTATCCTTTGCAGAACGCCGGGAATACGAATGTTTGCCAGGTCATAAAAAGGGAAACTATTAATTATCAGCCCAAGAAGAAATATTATTGCTGAACGCCTTAAAAGCTGCAAAACAAGTTTTTGTTTGGATGTCCCTTTTTGTAATCGTTTGGTAATTGAAAGAACAGCCGAAAAACCCATTGTGAATAGAAAAAACGGAAAAACCAGGTCTGTAGGTGTACATCCGTTCCATTGCGAATGAAGGAGCATAGGATAGGCATAACTCCAGCTTCCGGGAGTATTTACAATTATCATTGCCATAATGGTAAGTCCCCGAAATATATCAAGGGACACAATCCTGTTTCCGGAAGTAGTCATAAATATTTGGTTAAGTCAGTTAGAACTTGAAAGCATTACTGAAGCATTTATCAAAAATACGTTTTCTAAGCATCCAAAATTCAGGATTTGCTTTATTTTTTATTCACAAGTACATACCGATTATTAACTAAAAATTGTATTCGAAAATTCCCAACTACTCAAATCTATACATCAGACACTTTAACTTCTTCTGCTTCATAAAATAATTATCTGTATTATATTACAAAATCCCCTTATATTTATGGCAGATTTTAAGGTTGATTCTTTGTTTCTGAAAAACTTAAATAATCAGTATGCAGCAAGGTCTAATTCCAAATGTTTCGGTTGATTGTGTGGTATTTGGATTTGACTTTACAAATCTGAATGTTCTGTTGATAGAAAGAAATATGTCTATTGAGGGCACTACCTATGCTGACCTTAAATTCCCGGGTGATTTGATGCGCCTGGAGGAGGATCTGGATACTTCCGCGGCGCGTATTCTGAAAGAAAATACCGGGCTTGATAATATTTACCTGAAACAATTCAAAAGCTTTGGTTCGCCCAACCGGCTCAAACGCCAGCCACGTGATCTTGAATGGCTTCGGCAGATAGATCATCCGGAAGAACATGTAGTAACTATTGCATATTACTCCCTAATTAATATTTCGGAACAACACAGCCCTGAATTGGTTATAAGTGATAATGCCCGCTGGTATCCTGTTCATGAAGTACATGAGCTGGTAATGGACCATATGGATATCCTGAATGATGCGCATGAACATCTTAGGAGTGAATTGTTAAACAAACCTATAGGGTTTGAGCTTTTACCCGAAAAGTTTACGCTTTCGCAAATGCAAAAAATTTATGAAGTTATCCTGGGCACCACTTTTGACAAGCGTAACTTCAGGAAGAAGATTCTGAGCATGAAATACCTTATACCATTGAATGAAAAGCAGGTTGGCGTTGCGCACAAACCAGCCAGACTTTATATTTTCAACCGTGAAGTGTATTTAAAAACCAAGAAGGATAATTTTGATTTTTCGGTATAGAATGTGTAACCTAAGAGTAAAACAGAATTAAATTAACAGATTTCCATTATTTTCATTGTCGTGCTGCGGAAAGTGAAAGAATCACCTTTTTTCAGGTCTTTCATTGCAGTCACCAACGGAACAACGGGTGAAACAACATAGAATGCACCCTCTTCAATTACAAGTTTTCCTATTCCCAATAAAACATATATTGTTTGTTTATCAAGTTCCACCAATGCACCGGATTCAACCTGGGTGAGTATACTTTCCGGGTTTATTTGTCTTAAAAACCGCAGTTCTTCCTCCACAACAGCCAGTTGCTGGGCAGCCATATCGCGTTTTCGCATCATCTGAGCTCTGAATGAATCGTATCTGTCTCTTGGTGCCCCATACTCGTTAGCGCTTTGCTGCGCATCATTCATAGCGGCAAGAGAGCTTGCTTTTGATTTTTCTTTGATTTCGATACACTTTGCGAGTAACTTCTTTTTCACTTTGATATTCAACGACATAGTCAAAATTTTGGATAAGATTTGAAGCGTTTTATAATGTAAAGATAATTCTTTTGACATATGTTATATTTGCATCCTTAAAAACCCAAAAGATTTTTAAGTTCGCTTTAAAATTATTTCACGCAATCATGCTGATATTTTACAGACCAATTACCAATCCGTACTTTAACATTGCTGCAGAAGAGTATTTTGTAAAACATGCCTCCGAAGATATGTGCATGTTCTGGGTGAATGAACGATCGGTTATTATAGGTAAACATCAGAATGCTTTTGCCGAAATAAACTACCCTTTTATTCGTGAGAATCAAATACCTGTTATTAGACGAATCAGTGGTGGCGGAGCTGTGTACCATGATTCAGGTAACATTAATTTCACCTTTATAAAAAAAACAGATAAAACCAACCAGGTTGACTTTCAGCATTTTACAACAATAATTGCAAAATTCATGCAAAGCCTTGGTATAGAAGTAAATACAAATAAGAGAAACAGTCTTTTTGTTGGAAATTTGAAATTTTCAGGTCATGCAGAGCATATATTTCACGAACGGGTTCTACATCACGGAACTATCCTTTTTAATACTGATCTTGATACTTTACAAAATTGCTTATCGGCTAAAAAAGAATTTCAAGGAAAAGCCATGGCTTCAGTACGTAGCAATGTAGGAAATATAGCTCCACTCCTATCTGAACGCATTGATATTCATAAATTTATAAACAAATTGGCTGCATGGCTGATCGATTTTTACCCAGGGAGTAAATCGTATGAGTTGCAACCTGATGAAACAGATGCTATCAATCAGTTATCAGAAATAAAATATAAAACATGGGAGTGGAATTTTGGATATTCGCCGGTTTATACTTTTGTTGCTAAAATTCCGACGCTTACAGGCTTTATGCCTGTAAGTGCAAAAGTGGAGAATGGGAAATTTGTTCAGATTGATTTACCTTCGGATATCCTGATCAACCAGCCATTGAAGGTTTTAAATGGCATAAAAGGGATATTGCATAAGGAAGAAGAAATTGATAAATTTGTAAAAAATAACATTCAAGGCCTTGAACTTGCAGGCATTAATATTGTTTATTTTGCAGAAGCATTTTTTAAATAATTATTGCATCTGCAGGCATTAACAAAACTAACAGAATCTTAAAAACAAGATATGCAACCACAGGAAATTTTTGACAGGCTTTGGGCTGATTATATTACACAGAATCCTGAAGCAAAAAAAGTTTATGATTGTTTTACCGAAGAAGGCGAGAAAGTGGAGAACGACCACATAGCTTTTCGTACCTTTTTTGATACCCGGATCAACGTTGATGTACTTGCCCGACCATTTCTGGAGGCGGGATATGTACAAAAAGGTTATTATATTTTTGAAGATAAGCACCTTACAGCCAAACATTACGAGCATAAGAACCTGCGTAATACTCCACGGGTCTTTATCAGCCAACTAATGACAGATCATTTTAGTCCGAAACTGCAATCTGTTGTAAAACAATGTGCTGCGCGTGTTCCGGATGAACTGGTTTTTGGAGAAGACCTCATATTTTCCAGCAATGTTTGGGGGCCGCCATCCTACGAGACCTATGAAATGCTTCGTAAAGAGTCGGAATATGCAGCATGGCTTTACGTATATGGTTTTGTTACCAATCATTTTACAGTAAGTATCAACTCACTGAAGAAATACAATACGATTCAGAAAGTAAATCAATTTGTTAAAGACAAAGGATTTCTTTTGAATAGTTCAGGAGGAGAGATAAAAGGAACACCAGACGAATTGCTGGAGCAGTCCAGTACCAGGGCCGGATTTCTTCCTGTCGATTTCGTTGAAGGCACTTTTGAAGTTCCGTCGTGTTATTATGAGTTTGCCATCAGGTACCCTGATACGGACGGTAAATTATATTCAGGCTTTATAGCTAAATCAGCAGATAAAATTTTTGAAAGTACTGATTTTTATAAAAAATAGAAATACTATTCAAATCCTATTTAACAGGCAGGTTAATCGGAAAAGATTATCTGCCTTTTTTTATTCAACTATATGTATAACAGCGACTTGTTTCGATTATCTGAATAACTAAGTTTTTAGTTTCACACATTATTCAGCACCCATATTCAGACACCGATAAACTGCAAACAATTTCGTACTTTTGGATTCAAACTGAATCTACATATGAAATGCTCTTCTAAATTACTTATTATAATCATTGTTAGCAGCTTAGGTATTACAAAAGTCATGGCACAAAAGTTCAGTTCCTTTGCCGGAATCCGTATTGGATATGCGTTACCTATGGGCCAGTTTGCCTCTCATGAATTTGAAACCGGCGGTTATGCATTGCTTGGGACAAGTATCGGAGGCGAAGCAGCCTGGTTTATTACACCAAAGCTCGGATTTGGTATGGATGTTTCATTTAAATCCTTTGGATTTGCCTCAGGTTACTATGCCGATGACTATATTGAAAATGATCCTTCTTTCAAATCAGTAGATTTATTATCAGGACCTTATACAGTGAAGACATTTATGGGTGGTGCCTATTATAAAATAAACATAACCAAAAAGTTTTATTCTTCGTTTAAACTTATGGGAGGAATTTACAGTGCTGTTACTCCTGACCAGTTATACGGAGTTGTTGATAACTTGTTTCAGACAAAGATTTTTTTCTGGAAAACCGGTTCACTTGAACGGACATTCGGCTTTCTGACAGGCGCTTCATTTGAATACAATATTTTCGATCATGTAAGTCTTTTGTTGCAGGCTGATTTCAGTTATGCAAAGCCCAAATTTAAATATTATAAAGGAACAGAATTTTATACAGTTGAAATAAAGATGCCTATATTCCAATTACTTCCGGGAATTAACATTCAATTCTAATTTCTCAAACAAACCTATGAAAAATATTAAGAAACATTATCATATCAAAGCCACGGCTAACGATATTTATACAGCCCTAACCAACCCGCTAACCATCGAAATCTGGAGTGGCGCAACTGCAGTAATGGAACCGGTTGCAGGGACTGAGTTTTCTCTGTGGGATGGCGAAATATCAGGGGTAAACCTCGAAATTGAACCCGGAAAGAAGATTGTACAGGAATGGTATTTCGAAGACGAAGAAGGCATTTCTAATGAACATAAATCAATTGTTACAATCAAATTACATGACGAAGGCAGCTCCACGGATGTGGAATTACTTCATATTAACATTCCTGATGAGGCATTTGACAATATTGTAGATGGCTGGGATCGCTATTATTTTAAACCGTTGAAAGAACTTGTAGAAGAATAAGATGGTAAAAGCGATAATCCCCCATAACAAACTTAGTGAACTTAAAGCTTCAATAAAAGGAGAAGTGTACGTTGACGAATATACACGTCTGATTTATGCTACCGATGCTTCTGCTTACCGACAAATGCCACAGTTGGTTGTAAGGCCTGCTGATATCAATGATCTGAAAACACTGATATCATTTGCCAGGAACATAAAAACATCCCTGATTCCGCGTGCTGCAGGCACATCACTTGCCGGCCAGGTTGTAGGCGGGGGAATTGTAGCTGATATTTCGAAACATTTTAACCAGGTTCTCGAAGTTAACGTGGATGAGCATTGGGTTCGTGTTCAGCCGGGAGTTGTACTCGACGAATTAAATAAAACTCTTGAGCCCACAGGTTTGTTCTTTGGTCCGGAAACATCCACATCCAATCGATGCATGATGGGCGGAATGGTTGGAAACAATTCATGTGGCTCACATTCATTGGTTTATGGCAGCACACGTGATCACACACTTGAGGTAACAGCTTTGTTAAGCGATGGCTCGGAAGTTGTTTTCGGAAAACTCACTAAATCCGAATTTAAGGATAAGTGCGCGCTTAAAACTCTTGAAGGTCAGATTTACAGGAATATCCAAGGCATACTTGGAAACAAAGAAAACCAGGATGAGATCAGGGCACAGTTTCCTGATAAATCAATTCATCGCAGAAATACCGGTTATGCCATTGATTTATTGCTTGAAAACGAGCCATTTACCGCTTCGGATGAAGAATTCAATTTCTGTAAGTTAATATCAGGTTCCGAAGGTACTTTGTGTTTTATAACTGAAATAAAACTGAACCTGGATCCGCTTCCTCCAAAAGAGAAAGCACTGATTTGTGTTCACTGCAATTCATTGGACGAAGCTTTTAAAGGGAATATTATTGCCCTGAATCACAAGCCGGTTGCAATCGAACTGATGGATAATATCATATTGGAGCAAACCAAAGCTAACATCTCTCAACGCAAAAACCGTTTTTTTATCCAGGGAGATCCTGTTGCAATGCTTCTAATCGAGCTGACAGAAACCACAAAAGAGGAAATTGATCAAAAAGCTGCTGCAGTTATAAGCGAATTAAAGGAAGCCGGATATGGGTATCATTTTCCTCTTGTATATAACCAGGATGTCAATAAGGTTTGGGTGTTGCGGAAGGCAGGATTAGGTGTTCTTTCCAATTTGCCGGGTGATGCAAAACCTGTTGCAGTAATTGAAGATACTGCAGTGAACCCATTGGTATTACCTGAATATATGAACGATTTCAGGCAAATGCTTAAAGGTCTGAATCTTGAATGTGTTTATTATGCTCATATTGCTACCGGTGAACTTCACCTTCGCCCGGTTCTGAATTTAAAAGATCCGAAAGATGTGGAATTGTTTCATACTGTGGCA
>JBBQGD010000010.1:0-33727 GCA_038322655.1 Bacteroidales bacterium
GTAGATATCGGCAATATCTTGATCTGTAAGCACCATATTATTGGTGATAAACACATACAGACGTCCTTTATCATCCCGATAAGTTATTCTTCGCAATAACAATGTCTTAACCTCTTTACTTTTCGGACTTTCTTTATAACAAAGGTTTATCTTCTCTTCTTTCAATACGCCTGCTTTCCCTTCTGGTATGACAGTTTCATGTACGATTTGTACACTAAGGATAAAACTTGTGTCAAGATCGGCTGACCGACTAAATTTTTATTCGTACTTTCGCTCATGCTGTATAAATTGGAAGTTTACACAGTAAAGATACAAGTTGGTCAGCTTCGGTTGACCGACTTGTTCATTTAAAGAGTTTGTCGGTTACTAATGACTTATAAAATTGTCAGGTTCGACCTGTTTTGGATTTAATACTCTCCATTAAAAGCTCCAATAACAAAAATATGGAAAATGCCTTTCAAATCAGCGAAGCAAGCCTCTGGGTACTGATACCCATTTTGCTGTTTATTGTGCTGATTATCTATTTTCTGATCAAATTTTTCTCCGTATTCTTTGACTTTGTTGAAGCAAAGGGCTGCCTGACAGTAGGGTTAATTGCCCTTATAGGTCTTCCGGGCATCGCTGCACTGAGCATCATCACAGGGTCTACCGTTATTTCGGCTATCCTGATTTTCTTTGCGGTAGTAGGATTAGTTACCGGGTATATTGCCCGTGATTCGGAAGGAAATGTTGGCAAATTCGGGCTTTTTATAATGATTGTTTCGGCCATTACGCTTATCACAGCAATATTGCTTGAATATATCCCCGGCTTATTTTAAATAAACAGAAAAAATTATATCTAGTTATATAAATATATTTACATGAATAAACCCGTGGTTCGAATTTTCTAACTATCTTTGGAATGAATTTTGCAATACACAAATACATAACTAAAATCAATCAGATATGAAAAATTCAAAACAACTTGCTGCGATAATTATTACAGCACTTATTTTCATTGCAGCTAATGTTGCAATGGCTCAGAAAGCAGGCGCTCCCTGGACAGTCCCGGCCAAATACAAAACAATGAAGAGCACAGTTAAGGCTGGCGATCCTTCGATAAAAACGGTTGGGAAAGATCTTTATGCAAAACATTGCAAATCGTGCCATGGTTCCAAAGGATTAGGTGATGGTGCAAAATCTGCCACTTTAAACACACTTATTCCATCATTTGCTGAAAGCAAATTCAAATCCGAAGCTGATGGAAATGTTTACTTCCAGACTTTTGTCGGACGCGACGAAATGCCGAGCTTTGAAAAGAAAATAACTGATGAGGCTGACAGGTGGGCACTCATTGCTTACATCAAAGGCTTATAATAAATTCATAATCTTCAATCAAACAAAAAAGTGTTCTTAACAGGACACTTTTTTTATGCCCGAATGATTTTACACGGACTGATCTTCCGGGGTGAAGTTTCAATTGCCTTCTTGCTGATAAAATTTTTCTTTCACCCCTCATCACACTTTCACTATTAGCCCTTATCTATATTTAACCAATTGATTATATGGAACTTAAAATCATGTTATATGTTTTCGACTCCGAAACAAGAAACTAATGTAAATCCTTGCCACCCTCCTATTAAGACTATGTATAAATTGTATTCCCAGCCATATTTTTTAGTATTATTACTTACTTTTGTTCAATAGATACATATAGGTATCTATCTACTTAATTTAACAACATCTAAATCTGTGTTCATATGAAAATGCCAAAAAATGCATATAACTGGATAACCATCACTGGTTTTCTATTGGCAGTCAATAGCTTGATAGTTATAATTTTACTTTTTCTTTTCACGTTGTTTTCATCCGAAAACAATCCCTACATGGGATTATTTACCTTCATCGTTTCGCCGGCTTTTATGGTGCTGGGGCTTTTGATGATTCCAGTCGGAATACTAAACAAAAGAAAAAAAATGAAAGGTCAATTGCCGGAATCGCAAAAGTGGCCTATTCTGGATATGAACAACAAAATTAACCGGACGGCTGTAGTCAGAATTTCTGTCATCACCCTCGTTTTACTTGTTGCCACTGCCATGGGGAGCTACCAGGCATTTCATTATACCGAATCAGTTAAATTTTGCGGAACACTATGCCACAGAGTAATGGAACCTGAGTATACTGCATATCAAAATTCGGCGCATGCCAATGTAAAATGTGTTGAATGCCATGTGGGTGAAGGAGCAGACTGGTACGTTAAATCAAAACTCTCAGGTTTGTACCAGGTTTATTCCGTAATTTTCAAGAAATATTCAAGGCCGATTGAAACCCCACTCCATAACTTACGTCCGGCAAGTGAGACTTGTGAAAGATGCCATTGGCCCGAAAAATTTTATTCTCAAAAACTCAGAAACCTACGTTCCTATATAGCGGATTCAGGGAACACTGAATGGAATGCCTCACTTCTTATGAAAATTGGCCCTCAATACAGTGCCAAAGGGCTTTCGGAAGGTATTCACTGGCACATTAATAAAGGATTTAAAATTGAATATATTGCAAGTACAAGGGATCGGGAAAGCATTCCCTGGGTTAAACTTACTGATGTAAAAACCGGGAAAGTAAAAATATTTATGGATGAAGAAAACCCGATTGACCAAAAAGCTATGGATACTCTTGAACACAGGACCATGGATTGTATGGACTGTCATAACCGGCCTTCGCACAAATATTTATCAGCACCAAACTTCATTGATGATGCCATTGTTTCCGGTTTAATCCCTAAGGATATTCCTTTCATTAAAATGGCAGCAATGGAAGCATTGAAGGTATCATACAGCACCAAAGATACAGCCCATATGGGAATTAAAAATGCAGTAATAACTTATTATAAAGAAGAGCAACCTGAAGCTTATACTAAAAACGTTGAACGCATAAACAAAGCAATACTCGCAATGCAGGCGGAGTATGATAAAAATGTATTCCCGTTTATGAAAGTTGAGGCATCAAAATATCTCGATCACATCGGTCACCTGGAATCAGACGGATGTTTCCGCTGCCATTCCGACAGGCATAAAACAGCAACCGGAGAGACTATTTCGAGAAATTGTGATCTTTGCCATAGTATCATGGCCCAGGGTCCTACAGGAAAAGTTCAAACAGTTGATTTAGGCAAATCGATGGAATTTGTTCACCCGGTTGGAATCAGGGGTGCATGGAAAACAGCTTTCTGTTCCGAATGTCACAAAGTATTGTATGAATAAATGCTATTGGAATTAAAGCCTGATTTGTGCTAAAACAGGCTGTTAATTCGATTAAAGGAATCATCATACCAAAAGCCGCCTCTCAAAAAGGCGGCTTTTGTATTTTATTCTGATAATGAAAGACCATGTTTTATGAAAATACTTAATATGGAATCTTTTTCTATTACTCTGAAAGGAAACAACATCACTTCAAAGATGTTACGGGAAGAATAAAACTGATAGACTTTTCATCAATTTAGCCTGTAGGCAGTTAAGTAGTTCTATCTTCTTCTTTTTCTTTAAGTTTCCTCACATAATAAGTGGAAATAACTATTGAAGTAACTGCAAAAGCCAGGAATATAAGTATGCGATAAATCAGGTCTATTTTTGCCAGGTCAACAATAAACAGATAAAATGCTGAAACAAGCAAATTGCCCATTGCCATCCACCGGTATTTGATACTTTTTACATATATACTTAACCCGAAATAAATCCCGGCAATCAAAAGCCACGATACTGTTATATATTGCCCCGGCAATCCATTGTAAGTTGCATATAACATTGATAAAAACAGTGTAAACAAGTAAACATTCCTTATGAAATTAGTCTTTATATTCAATCGCTCTTTCTGCCAGTTAATTATCCGTGCTGATAAAAATGCAACCAGCGGAATTGAAAAATTAACTGCCTGTAATGTTCCTGACAGGTTGTAATATAAAATTACCAGCGTAACCATCAGGAAAGTATTCATTAAAGTTATAATATAGGACCTGTACCATAGAGCTAACGCCAGCACCAGGAAGCTTTGGCAGATCAACAATAAAAACGCATCAGGAAATTGATAGATACCATAGATGGTTATACTTATGGCAACAAATCCAAACAATGCGAAAAGTGCAGGCGAGTATTTCCATGGTGAATACATCTTAAGCACCACAGAATAAGCAATACTTGCAATGGAAATTGCAGTAAAAAACGGGACATATGTAGTTGGGAAATGCAAGAATACCAACGAAAGCAGTAAAGCCGAATATGCAGTCCCGGCAAGCAGTAAAGTTGATACTATCACTTTTTCAGGATATGCATTATCAGATTTGCGGAATGCTACAAGGGAATAAATGACAGTGATTATGGAAAAATAAATAAATGAATAATGGTAAGTTAAATCACCAGGTATTTTAACCAATGATAAAGGATTACTCAGCAACCAGATCAGACATATGAAATAACTGATGCATAAGATGAAAATCATAGCTTTCCACCAATTGTATTTCCAGAAGAAATAAAGTACAAGGGCATTCGTAGCTATAACGATAAGAAAAAACGGGTGAGTATGGTCAGTAACAAATGCAGTTATCATTGCCATTGTAAGTGCCAGTCCGGCTATAACCTGGGATTGTTTTTTAAATGCTGTATATATCTGAATGCCAACTACTATGAGCAGTAAAATCGCAGCAATCACCTGGTTTGCCAACAAGGGTTTATCATTATAATAATGCAATCGAAGGACGATATAGTACAAAATGATGTATCCAAACAGATTGAACATAAATGACAGGTAGGTGAAGCTTTTCCTGAAATAATGTGACATGATAAAAACCCCGGCAACACTTAATCCGCCAACAATCAGGGAAACTACCGGCTTGCCGGCATCATCAAAGTATTGCCACAGAAAGACAATAGCAAAGAATAATACAATATTCCCGAGCCAGGCCAAACCATATTCGCCAAGGTTTGATTCAAAAGGAGCGCTTATCGAAAATTTCAGGTCTGTGAATTCTGAATCATCATCTTCTGTTTCTTCTCCGCTGACAGATTGCAGTTGCGTAACCTGTTCCTTGTTTAATTCCAAACGGGCAATCCGCTCTTCAATGGAATCCAGACGTCTTAAAATTTTTTCTAAATCCTCATTTTTAAAATCATTAGAATTCATAGTACATTCCTTCCTATTTTAAAGTAATTATTTAAAAACAAGCACTTTGCGTGAGAATAGAAGTTGATAAATCTGCCTGTTTATCCACATGGAAGATCCGGAATTCTATTTTGAATTAGAATTGCTTATTGGAAATGATTACAAAAGTTTGTATTCAGACAAGCATCAAACATTTTGAATTTCAGGCTCATCCTCTATTTTCTTCCACGGAGGAAATAACCATAAAAGGAATGCTAGTATTACGAAAGGAACTATGAGCCAGAAAGCAGACATCAGATAACCTTCGGCCCCGATCAATCCGATTTTGAAGTCGGTATATCCATAAAAGCTTTTCGAGAACAATTGTCCGCCTATAACAACATTCCAACGCATAAAGAATATTCCGACCAGAATCAGTGAAGGTATTATCATGTAAATTGCTTTTCTGATCCGTTCTTTTGGTTTATAGAATTGCAGGGTTCCTAATGTAAGTAATGGAATAACGGTACCGATTAATCCCTGCATAATAAATAGAGTAAAGAAGAGTCTTCCAAACACCAGATTATGCAGCACTTCGAACGATTCTTCAGCCTCATAAATACGGTGAATCTGATCCAGTCCTTCTAGTACAAAATCCATGATCAGGATGTAAAACAAATATGAGGCAATGGTATCAAGACATGCCATATCTATTTTTACTTTCCGTACAGCTGTTATTACAATATAAACAAGCATTACCAAGGCAATACCGGATACAATAGCCGAAAACAGGAAAATCACCGGCATCAGAACTGTTGACCACCATGGGTTTGCTTTGATCGATCCGAAAATAAATCCAACGTATCCATGAAGTAAAAACGCTGATGGCACACCTATTACGGTAACTATATACCCTAACTTTTTATCCAGAGCTATGGCCTTCGGCGAAATGTCAGTTGTATAAAGTGAGAGTGCTCTGTATAGAAATCGCTTAAATCCTGTTGTTTCATTTGCCCATATGATCATATCACGGCGGTAATCGAACCATATTTCGAGTAATAGTACTACCATGAGATACCATAAATACACAAAACCAAAAATTGCCATAGCTGAACTCAAATGAGGCGTAGTCATTATTTCATACGCTCTGAATGGTTTCCCCAAATGGCTGATAAGCGGCATGGTAGCAACCAACATGAATGACAAGGCGGTTAGCAGTGCAATGCCATAGGTCGGTCGGAGCACGCGTATTTTAAATATACGTTCAAGCGAAGCAAGGATAAAAGCGCCAGCTACCAATCCGGTAATATAAGGATACAGCACTATGAGTATACTCCAGTTAAGTTCAATTTCATTTGGATAAACATATCCATCAACTTTTGAAAGAACTTCATATAAATTTTGTAAATGTTGTGTCATATTACCTTACCTCAGAGCTTAACGCATTATAAAATAATTTTGAACCCGTATTTAAATTTGGTTTAATAACCATACACGTATGATTTTTCAGGAAATAATTTATATTGCTTTCCGGATCGTTTAAGTCACCAACTATTCTTGCTTCGGTTGGACAAATTTCGAAGCAGGCCGGTTGCATACCTTTTTTAAGGCGATGGATACATAAGGTACATTTTTCAGCAGTTCCTTTCTCAGGATTAATAAACCTGCATCCGTAAGGACATGCCTGAACACAGTATCTGCATCCTATGCAATAGTTTTCATCTACCAATACTATCCCTTCGGGTGTTTCAAATGTTGCACCCACCGGACAAACCTGCACGCATGGCGATTTGGCGCAATGGTTGCACATTTTGGGAACAAAAAATGATTTAAATATTTCTTCATCGGGGACTGACTGTTTAAAACCGTCAATTCCTCCATTTGGTGATTCCACTTTTACTGTACCATCATTTTTGATGGTATACTGTTCAACCCATGAACGAAAATAGAACGGGTCCATGGGAACATTGTTTTCAAGCTTACAGGCTTTGGCGCAATTTCCACAACCAATACATTTATCAATATCGATTCCTATGGCATACCATTTCCCTTTCCCTTTGGGACGGTCCATGGCAAGAAGCACACCGTTAAATGGAGTAAGAGCCGAAGCAACCGCAATTCCACCTACAATGATCGATCCGGTTTTAAAGAAATTTCTCCTGGATAAATTAGGTTTATTCTGTTTCATGTATCATTATTATTATTTACAAGTCGAAAGGATAGGCAAAGAGGATAATGAATCACAGGTGATAAAAGCGTCATTTCTTTCAGGTGAATTTACTCCCGGCAGCTTTAAGGTTGATGCGGATTATGGCATTCAATACATTTCAATACTTCATTTGTTCTTTTATTCACGGGATTGTGTTTCATTGTATTTACCTGGTGAATCATTGAGTTATTAATAGTATCGAAAACTATCTTCACACGTGCTGCATTTAGCTCATGGCAAACGGCACAATCTTTCCGCTCGTCCGGTTTATGCAGTTTTAACGAATCAGGCAGATTACCATCTTTAAATTTATCAGCATACATTACATGCTTTAAACCAGGTCCATGGCAAACTTCACATTTAAGTTGAGCATGAAACCCGTTGGCTTTGTCGGTTTGCTGCTCTTCATGGCATTTGATACAACTGACTGAACCGGCATAATGCAAATCTCTCATCTCATTTTCCTGAATAGCATCGGCCCTGTAATGGCCTAACTTACCAAATGATTTTGGTGTCAATACTTGCTGCAAAACCAGGAACAGAACCATAATTGCAGCAAATGTAGCGATCAGACGTTTTATGTGTAGAGGCATAAGAATATGGATTGTATCTAAGAATATAGATGTAAAGATATGTAAGAATTCATAAAAATTCATAAAAAGTTGAGAAAATAAGCTAAGTCAATAAAAAAAAATGAACAAAAGCTGTATTATCATTGTTTGCGCAAGCTTTTAAAAAATTACCTGTAATAGTTTTGCTTAGTAGCCGAAGAAAATTTGATGTGTATCAATTTCTGAATTGCAGGCTTAAAACTTCCTATATTGCTGAACCGGTATGATTAATCCTCGTTTAATTTTGTTTGAACGAACAGATAAACCGGCAAGTTTCAACTTTCCTTAATCAGCATGCCAATATATTGATTAACAAGTATTATAGAATAAAAAATAACAAAAAAACATTTATACTCATATAGTACTGATTGGTATTTCGGGATATGCATAGAGAACAGTTTTAAATTAACCTTCCTAATTTTTCCGGATTAATCCCAGGTTAAATAAGTGATTTTTGTAATCCTTTGATTTAATTAAATAAAAATTTAGTTGAAAACGTAGAGAATATCATTCCTGCAATTTAGAATTAAAATAAATTGACTGTAATATTTCATTTTGTGGCACTATAGTTAACCGGAAACAAGAAAATAGCATAAATTTGCTGTTGAAATGACGTTCTTTTTCATCGTAAGTTTGATAAAAAAGGCACTTATTTTTGATTTAAAAATGAATGATTGATGGCTTAAAATTCAAAAAGTATATATGTCTCATATATCAATGTATGGCATAATTGACATATATCAATTTAAACATGCAAAATTACCTTCGAGATGAGTGAATATATCAGTACATATTTTTAACAAATGATCATTTATAATAACACTTTTGCATATAAATACATTGTGAAAGAAATAACAAGAACAAGACTTAAAAGAAACCCTAATAATCAAAACTAAACTAAACAAAATCAACTAACTATGAAAAAAAATCTCTTTGTAATCGGTATTGGCTTCCTTTTTATCGGAGCCAGTATTTTCTCCGCCTGTACTAAAGAAGGGCCAATGGGACCTGCCGGCACAAATGGTACGAACGGAACCAACGGTACGAATGGTACTGATGGAACCGCTTCATGTATCGTATGCCACAGCAGCGATCAGGCTATTTTTGCTAAAGAAACCCAATGGTCTTATTCAAAACACGGCACCGGTCTTGATTTTGAAAGAAACACAGGCGAATGTGCTGTTTGTCATACCAGCCAGGGATTCCGCGGTAACCTTGATGGAAGCTATGATTGGACAGCAGCTGGTGCAATGATTAGTAATCCTAATCGTCAAAACTGTTACACCTGTCATAAAATTCACGAAACGTATACCGGGGCTGACTTAGCTTTAACTGTACCTGCAGGCACACCAATTGCCTTAAGAAACACAACGCTAACCCACGATTTTGGAAAAGGAAATGTTTGTGCAAGCTGTCACCAGGGACGCACAGTTAGTCCATTCCCAGTAGTTGGCGGAGCAGACATCGCTGTTAGCGCTCAACGCTATGGTGTTCATCATGGCCCACAGGCTAATGTTATTGGTGGTGTTGGCATGGGTCTCTTCGAAGTTGGAACAGGACTTGTTAACTCAGCTCACGCCCAGGTTACTAATGCTTGCGTAACTTGTCACATGGCTGAAGCTTTTGGACTCCAGGCAGGTGGTCATAGTATGTGGATGGCTTATGATTCGCATGGTACCGAAGTACTCAATACAGCAGGCTGTACAGCAGCAGGTTGTCACGATGCAGCTGAAGATATTCAGGGCGCTGTTGAAGCCTATCAAACTCAAATTCAAGACTTACTGGCTCAGCTGAAACTGAAACTTGATGCTGCCGGTGTAACTAAAGCAGGAAGCGACGACTCCGTTAAAGGCACATTTTCACCGCTTGTTGCAGGTGCTTGCTTAGACTATAAAGCTCTAACCGAAGAAAAAAGCTTTGGTGTTCACAATCCTAAGTATGTCAAAAAGTTGCTGGAAAACCTTATTGCAGCTTTATAATACAATCATAAAATTCAATGAATTGAAAAAGGCCTCAGAAACGGGGCCTTTTTTTTAATGCTCTTATCCTAGCCACGATAAATACTGAATAAAATTTAATTTTGTTAAAAGTTGCTCGAAACAGCAGCCAGTTAACATTTTTTAACAAGCAATACAAGGGCTTAAACAGTGGCTGTTTTTACTTTTGCAGCTCCAAATTAACCATAAGCAATGTTAGAAAGCAACATTAGTGAATTAAACGAGAAAATTCAGCGTGAGAGTGCATTTGTCGATATGCTTACTCTTGAAATGCACCGGGTGATTGTTGGTCAGAAACAGATGATTGAACGCCTTATTATCGGTTTACTTTCAAACGGCCATATTTTGCTGGAAGGGGTTCCGGGACTGGCAAAAACGCTTGCCATTAAATCGCTTGCCAACTCAATTGATTTAAGTTTCAGCCGTATCCAGTTTACTCCCGACCTGCTACCCGCCGATGTGGTAGGAACTATGATCTACAGCCCCCGCAACGAGGAATTTCATGTCCGCAAGGGACCGGTATTTGCCAATTTCATACTTGCTGACGAAATAAACCGTTCGCCGGCCAAAGTTCAGAGTGCGCTTCTCGAAGCCATGCAGGAGAAACAAGTCACTATCGGTGATAAAACTTATCCCCTCCCCGATCCGTTCCTTGTACTTGCCACCCAAAACCCGATTGAACAAGAAGGCACTTATCCTTTGCCTGAAGCTCAGGTAGACCGCTTCATGTTGAAACTGGTTATTACCTACCCGCTGAAACACGAAGAAAAACTGATCCTTCGCCAGAATATAAATAATGAAATACTCTCGACCCGTAAAATATTGAAACCTATTGATATTCAACGTGCAAGAGAAATAGTAAAAGAAGTTTACCTCGACGAAAAGATCGAAAATTACATAACTGACATTGTATTTGCAAGTCGGTTCCCTGCGGATTATAACCTCAAAAAATATAAGGACCTTATCCGGTATGGTGCATCACCCAGGGCAAGCATTTTCCTCGCCATGGCATCAAAAGCTTTAGCTTTTATTAAGCGACGCGGATATGTAATTCCTGAGGATGTAAGGGCCGTTGCCCACGATGTATTGCGTCACCGTATTGGCCTTACTTACGAAGCCGAAGCCGAGAATATTACAACCGAAGATATAATCAACGAAATTCTAAATTCAGTTGAAGTACCCTAATCGCATCGCAAGGCGCCCATATCATCTGATCGGAAGAAGTGAGCAGACTGTTCATTTAAAAATTCAGATCAATTTAAGAAAAAAGATTAACGATTTATGAGGCTAATTATAAGTTGCACAAAATCAAAAATCGTTGATCATTATTCTATGAACAGATTATATAAATTGATCCAATTTCAAATTTAACAAAAAATCATACCATCCAAAACCTAAAAAGAAGTGGAACCCTCTGAGATTCTTAAAAAAGTCAGGCGAATAGAGATCAAGACCAGGGGCTTGTCGCGAAATATTTTTTCGGGGCATTACCACAGCGCCTTTAAAGGGCGGGGTATGACTTTTAGTGAAGTACGCGAATACCAGTTCGGGGATGATATCAGGAATATCGACTGGAACGTAACTGCACGATTTAACACACCGTTCCTCAAAATCTTTGATGAAGAACGGGAGTTAATGGTCATGTTGCTGATCGACGTAAGCGGTTCCAATGAATTCGGGACAAAAGGTTCATTCAAGGAAGACCTGATGACAGAAATTGCTGCAGTGCTCGCATTTTCCGCTATACAAAACAATGACAAAGTCGGGGTGATATTTTTCAGTGACAAAATTGAGAAGTTTATCCCACCCAAAAAAGGGACTTCGCACATTCTCAGGATTATACGCGAACTTATTGATTTTAAACCGGAAAGCCAGGGTACAGACTTATCGGAAGCGCTCCGGTTTCTGACCAATGCCATAAAGAAGAGGTGCACGGCTTTTATCATTTCCGATTTTATGGATCATTCTTTTGAGCCGGCAATAAAAATTGCTTCAGGTAAACACGATCTGGTTGCAATAAGGGTTTACGATTCAAGAGAAACCGAAATCCCTTCAATAGGCATGATGGAAGTATACGATAAGGAATCAGAAGATCGCATTTGGGTGGATACTTCAAGTAAAAAAGTCCGGGATACATACAGCCAATGGTGGAAAAATCACGAAAAAACAATTGACGGAATTTTTAAAAGATCAGGAATTGATACCGCAGGCATTGTTACCGGACAGGACTTCGTAAAACCGTTAATGAAACTCTTTACACTACGCGAAATGCGGCAATGAGAATGAGAATGAGAATGAGAATGAACTATAATTTCAGGCATATTTTCGTATTCAGTCTTGCACTGATTTTTACGACTGTTACCTGTATTAAAGGATACCCACAAAAGGCGGTTCTAAGCCTCGATACTTCTTCAATCAGGATCGGAGAGCGCGTTCAACTCAGATTAAACGCCACACTTCCAAAAACCGCCTCTATATACTGGCCGGCAATTTCTGATACAATTACTGCTGCAGTAGAAGTAGCTTCAAAATCGAAAGTTGATACCAATGCCACCAGCAGAAAAGACTTCATCAACTATAACCAGACCATTTCAATCACATCTTTCGATACCGGTTTTCATTATATTCCACCTTTTACCATTCGTTATTCATACTCAGGCGACACAACCAGGCGTGAATTGCTTTCAGAAGGTGTTTATCTGAAAGTAAGAACCGTTGAAGTTGATACCACCAGGGCTATCCGCGATATACGAGGGCCTTTGCAGGCACCTCTTAGCTTTGCCGAAATGGCTCCATATCTTGCTGCCATTGCTGTTATCGGCCTGATAATTGGCCTTATCTGGTATTATTTATGGCGAAAAAGAATGAATAAACCTCTTTTCCCTGTTATTACCCGGACACAGGGCCCACCCTGGCAAATTGCATTACAAAGTCTTGATGGACTTGAAGATAAGAAATTATGGCAAAACGGGAAAATTAAGGAATATTATTCCGAACTCACTGATATAATCAGGCATTACCTGCACCAGCAATTTGGAATTGAAGCTATGGAAATGATTACTTCAGAGATACTTGAAGCCTATGATTTAGCCAATCTTAAGTCTGATTCACGATTGATACTAACAAATATTCTGGAACAGGCCGATTATGCAAAGTTCGCTAAAGCCATACCACAACGATCGGAAAATGAATTGAGCATGACATACTCCCGTCAATTCATTAAGGAAACGAAACCGATACCAGTTGAAACTGAATCAAAAACTACAGGAATCAACGCTATTCAAACACCTGATCAATTACCTGATCCTGAAATAGAATTATGATGACTATTCTGCATTTTGCCGATCCTGAATACTTATGGCTTCTGCTCCTGATACCGGCAGCGGTTGCCTGGTATTGGTTCAGGCTCAGGCACTATTCTGTTCCCATGCAAATGTCGTCAATACTTGTTTTCAGAAGTTTGTCAAAAGACTGGAAACATTATGCCCGCTTCGGGCTTTTTGGACTGCGGATGCTGGCTGCAGCATCGCTTATACTTGCTTTGGCAAGGCCACAGACCAACATGAACCGCCAGGATATAAGTGTGGAAGGGATTGATATTATGCTTGCCACTGACATTTCGAGTACCATGCTTGCCGAAGATCTGCGTCCTAACAGGCTTGAAGCGGCAAAAGAAGTTGCAGTTGAATTTATCAACAGCCGGCCCGACGATCGCATCGGTCTGGTTGTTTTCAGTGGCGAAAGCTTTACTCAATGCCCACTCACTTCAAATCATGCTTTGCTGATTAACCTTTTCAAAGAAGTTGGTTTTGGAATGATTGATGACGGAACGGCTATAGGTGACGGGCTTGCTACCGCTGTAAACCGGCTAAAAGAAAGCAAGGCCAGGAGCAAGGTAATTATCCTTCTTACGGATGGGATAAACAATATGGGCTCTATCGATCCGCAATCTGCGGCCGAAATAGCCGAATTGTACGGTATAAGGATTTACACCATTGGTGTGGGAACCAAAGGAACGGCGCTTTTCCCTGTTCGCACGCAATATGGTATTCAATACCAGCGGATGGAAGTCCAGATTGATGAAGCACTTTTACAGAAAATATCCGCTTTAACCAATGGTAAATATTTCAGGGCTACCAACAAGCAAAAATTACAGGAAGTATACAAAGAAATTGACCGGCTCGAAAAGTCGAAGATAGATGTTACGGAATTCAGCCGTAAGAAGGAAGAATTTTTACCTTTTGTCGTACTTGCCCTCATCCTGATAACCCTTGAATTTGTTATCAGATTCGCAGTACTTAAACTTGTACCATAACCTTAACAGAAAATTATGTTTCGTCTGGCTCATCCGCAATTGCTTTATCTGCTGCTGTTAATTCCGCTGCTGGTGTTGTTATTTGTGTATGCCCGCCACACAAAGAAAAAGGCCCTTACTGCGTTTGGTGAGCTTAATCTGGTTATGCGTCTTATACCCGAATATTCCGGTACACGCGAAATCCTGAAATTTGTTATCTGGTCGCTTGCATGGATTTTACTTGTGGTCGGAATGGCCGACCCCCAAACAGGATCAAAGCTCGAAAAAATAAAACGCAAAGGAGTTGACATGGTATTTGCTCTTGACGTTTCGAATAGTATGCTTGCTCAGGATATCACTCCCAACAGGCTCGAACGTGCAAAACAAGCAATTATTCATCTGCTGGGCAAATTGGAAAACGACCGTGTAGGATTAGTAGTATTTGCCGGCAAATCCTATATACAGATGCCATTAACAACCGATTATTCAGCTACCCGGCTTTTTCTTTCAAATATAAATCCCGGGATGATCCCGGTTCAGGGTACAGCTATCGGTGATGCGATTGAAACGAGTGCTTCTGCATTTGGGAATACGAAACAAGGTAAGGCTATTATCGTAATAACCGACGGCGAAAATCATGAAGACAATGCCGTTGAAGCTGCAAAATCGGTCGCAGGAAAAGGAATCAGGGTATATACTATAGGGATTGGCTTACCCGAAGGTGCTCCGATACCGGTTTACAGCGGAAATACCCAGATAGGGTATAAAAAAGATGCCTCGGGGATAACCGTAATTACCAGGATTAATGAACCTATGCTTCAGGATATCGCCAAAGCCGGGAAAGGAATTTTCGTAAGAGCGAATAACTCACAATCGGGAGTTCAGGAAGTGTTCGACCAGATCAACAAATTGGAAAAAGCCGAATATAATGAAGCCTTTTTCTCTGATTATGAGGACAGGTTTCAGTTTTTTGTATTGGCAGCACTTTTACTGATCCTGGCAGAGGTGCTGATAGCTGACCGGAAAGGCCGGTTGGCTGGTAAAATTAAATTGTTCAGTAATAAATCTAAAATAAACCAATGAGGATTTTATTGATCATATTTCTTACTTTTCCCCTGGGCGCTGTTTTGGCTCAACCGGCTCAAAAACTTGTGCGTTCGGGTAATAATGAATACAAAAACGGGCATTATAAAGATGCTGAAATAGACTACCGTAAAGCATTGACTAAAGTGCCGAACTCGCAGAAAGCAGCTTATAACCTTGGGAATTCGCTGTATAAACAACAAAACTTTGAAGAAGCTGCATCACAATACCTGAAAATTGCCCGGAACGGAAAAAAGGTAGTCCCCAAATCAGACGTCTACTACAATCTGGGCAATTCGTTGCTGGAAAATAAAAAATACAAAGAAAGTATTGATGCTTATAAAACAGCATTGCGTCAAAATCCGAAAGATGAAGATACACGCTACAATCTGTCGTACGCGATGACCAAACTGCAACAGCAAAAGAACCAGGAACAGAACAAAAAGCAACAGCAGAAACAACAAAAAAAGCAACAGCAACAACAGCAACAACCTCAACCCAAGCCAAATATGTCGAAGCAGGATGCCAACCGCATGTTGAATGCTATGAATAACAATGAGAAGCGCACATTGGATAAAACTAAAAACAAACAGAATACGCAGTCCCAAAATCAACCTGAGAAGGATTGGTAATTGGAACGGGGAGAACAAGTAAAAAGGTAAGACATGGGGACGCGTGAAAGTAAAGAAATGGAGAGAGAGGATTTCGAGTGAAGAGAAACAGATGAAGGTATGTAGGAATAAGTAACGTAATTATAGGTTTTTAACAAAATTTCTCAGTCGCACTGAATAACGGAATAAATTAAATGAAATTAAAACTGATACTTTTCTGCCTTTTCGCATTGCCTGGCCTGCTTTTGGCTCAGGATATCAGTTTTACAGCCCAGGCACCCAGGCAGGTATATCTCAATCAGCGTTTTCAGCTCACTTATACCATCAATGCAGAAGGCAGCAACTTCATGAGTCCGGAGATTACAAACTTCGATGTACTAAGCGGACCGATGATGTCGAGTGGACAGAATATCATGAATATAAACGGTAAACTCGAATATTCAAGTTCGATGTCATTCACTTTCATTCTGGAAGCAAACAAAGCGGGGACATTCACTATTCCACAGGCAATAATCTCAGTGAAAGGCAAAAGGTTCATGTCGAATACACTGACCATTTCAGTCCTCAACCAGAATCCCAGGGCAACTCAGCAAAATCCAAATAACAACCAGCCTCAGAGCAGGAACCAGGTGCAACAGGCGGATGATTTAGGAAAAGATGTTTTTCTGAAGGCCGTTGTCGATAAAAATAACCCCTACCAGGGCGAACTCGTTATTGTTACTTTTAAATTATATACTCCCACTAATCGTTTACAGGTGGATCAACCGAGTAAGATCCCATCCTACCCTGGTTTCTGGGCACAGGACTTATTAAAGGATGCCACACAGTATCCTCAATACACTGAAACTGTTAACGGGAAGAAATATATAGTGGCTGAATTGCGAAAGGCTGCACTTTATCCTCAGAAATCAGGAGTATTAACTATTGATCCTCTTGTTCAGGATGTGATCTACCAGGTGAAGGTGAAAGCAAAGAACCAGTTTGCCGACGACCCGTTCTTTAGCAACGATCCCTTCTTTAAAAACCTGATGGATGACTCGTTTTTTAACAGTGGATATCAGAATGTGAAAAAGTCGTTGAGTTCTAATCCCATAACTGTAAATGTTAAACCTTTACCTTCTGCGAATCGTCCGCTCGACTTTACAGGTGCAGTAGGGCAATTCAGTCTGAAAGCCCAGGTTGACCGCACCGAAGTAAACACGAATGACGGAATTACACTCAGAGTATCTGTATCCGGTACCGGTAACCTTAACCTGATTGAAAAACCTACTATAAATTTCCCTCCTGATTTCGAAGTATATGATCCCAAAATTATTGATAACTTCTCGAATAAAGGAGGAACTTCAGGAACAAGGACCTTTGAATATCTCATTATTCCAAGGGCTGCAGGTGATTTTACAATAGATCCGATTCAGTATTCCTATTTTAGTCCTGTGCAGAAAGATTATACTGTACTCAGTTCGGAACGATTCAAAATAAAAGTTAACAAAGGAGCCGGTGCTTCGAACGATGTTAATGAGCAGTCTGAAGTTAAATACCTTGGTAATGATATCAGGTACTTGATGGAACCTCCCTTGCATATACGGGCATACGGGAACAGGTTTTATGGTAAAACTCTATATTGGATCCTACTCCTGTTGCCTGTTACCGGATTTATTATTTTCATGCTCCTTTACCGGCAGAATAGACGAATGAAAGGCGATGCCTTACTTATGCAACGCAAAAAGGCTACCCGGATTGCTGTAAAAAGACTCCATAAAGCTAAAAATCTCCTGGATAGCGGACAGCATGATGCGTTCCATGAAGAAATTTCTTTTGCATTATGGGGATATATCAGCCAGAAATTTAATATCCCGATGTCGTTGCTTTCGATGGATACAGCGCGCGAACAACTTGAAATGCGTAAGGTGGATCATGCACTCACCGAACGGTTTATGACTACCCTCAACGACTGCAATTATGCCCGCTATGCTCCCCCGGGTAAAGCACTTAATATGCAGCAGCTTTACGACCTGGCTATTAAAACTATTACTGAAACGGAACAAGTTCTTAAGTAAAAAAAGTAAACTGTAACTAAATTTTGTTAATGAATGCAAACTGAATGACCACACTCACTTTCATCATCCACTTTCAACTTTTAGAAATAATCTGATTTAATCCCTACCCTATGAAATGTAAAAAAATAGCAGTCCTGTTAGCTACGATACTGTTAGTTGCATTTCATGCAACCGGGCAAAATCCGGAGCAGTCAGCAGCCGAGGCGGCAAAAGCCTATAATACTAAGCAATACCCGGAAGCTATCAGTCTGTATACAAAAATTATAGCCGGCGGTTACGAATCGTATGCCTTGTACTATAATGTGGGTAACGCATATTACCGCAATAATGAGAACGCCCAGGCTATACTTTATTATGAAAAAGCTTTGAAACTAGCCCCAAATAATGAAGATATAAAACACAATATTGAAGTGGTAAACGCTAGGCTTACAGATAAAGTTGAAAAGGTTCCGGAGTTGTTCTATAAAAGATGGTGGAAACAGATAATCAATATGATGGATATTGATTTGTTGGCTATGTTCAACATTATAATGCTTACGCTTGCACTCCTGCTGATAAGTATTTATGTAGCAATATCCAATATTTTAATCCGTAAGATAAGCTTCTGGACCGGATTGTTTATGTTATTTTTTTTCTCAATCGGAGTTATTGCAGCTTCGCAGCGCAATCACTATCTCAGCAACCAGCACGAAGCAATTGTATTTACACCAACTGTAAATATCAAAAGTTCGCCGGATGAAAAAAGTAAAGATATCTTTGTCCTTCATGAAGGAACCAAAGTAACCCTGCTGGATATAGTTGCGGACTGGCAGGAAATCCGGATTGCCAATGGAAGCACAGGCTGGATAAAAAGCTCAGAACTCAGGAGCATCTGAAAATCCTATCCTACAGATTTAAAGTTATCACTAAGTACATCTCTTTGATCTTTTTGTCTTTTATAAGAGATATCAATCAAGCGAAAACGAAGATTTGATATTTTGTCGGTCTTGCTTTATTAATAAATCCCGGTTTCCCTATTTCAAATGTCTGTTCAGAATTAAATCTGTACAATTACAGATGCGACTCTACATAAATTTATAAATATTTTTTGCTCAAATATTTCAAATTCTGCATACATAATCTTAAGCAAATAACAGATAAGAATTACTATTCTATTGATTTGGTGATATTTACATTACTTTTACCACCTGGCATAATTATTGTTATTCAGATTCACTTAAAATAACACATTGAGATAAATATTGCTATCTCGTGTTTTTTAGCAATTCTTTACCTATCTTTGAATTAACAAACAATCAATTTATGAAAAAATTTACCCTGCTACTTACCATTTTTATCTGCGCTTCACAGTTAATGGCCATCACCCCGGAAGCTGATACTTCGTGGAAATCGAAATACGAATTTTCGTTAGGCTTATCACAAACAACCTTTACCAATTGGGCTGCCGGGGGCGAAAACGCTTTTGCCGGCAATGCTATGATTAATATTTATAAAGATTATGCCAAAGGGAAAGTATCGTGGAACAATTACCTGGGCTTAGCCTACGGCCTGACATATGCTCAGACCACTGATCCTCTGTGGCGTAAATCAAACGATAAAATGAACCTCGTTTCCAAAGGAGGTATTTACGCCTGGAAAAACTGGGATTATGCTGCATTGTTTGAATTCAGGTCGCAATTTACCGAAGGCTACAATTATCCCGACCCCGACTATATTTCAAAATTTTTTGCACCTGGTTACTTCCAGTTCTCATTAGGTATGAATTACAAACCTGTCGAATACTTCTCAGTTTTCATTTCGCCGATCGGAGCCCGTTTAACCGTTGTTAACGACACCTCTCTTACCAACCGGCCTGAAGGTGCTTACGGGATATTCGGGGATAACAATACATTATGGCAAATCGGAGGCTCAGTTAATGCTACTTTCAAAAAGGACATTATGAAAAATGTTAACTTTATGTCGAAGCTCGATTTATTCTCTGATTATCGCAATAATCCACAAAATATTATTGTAGGTTGGGAAAACAACATAATGATGAAAGTGAACCAATATATTTCGTTAAATCTGACTACCATGCTCATCGCAGATAATAACATTCCATATATAGATAATGCAGGCGACCCTCATGGTGCACGCGCGCAATTCAGGGAAACTTTCAGCTTAGGCTTTGCATATTCAATGACTCATAAATAAATTCACAATTACCAGTTAATCAATTATTAACCAAAAACAAAAACAACAAAACAATGGGACTAGTTAAAGAATTCAAAGAATTTGCCATGAAAGGCAATGTAGTTGACCTGGCAGTAGCTGTTATTATTGGTGCTGCTTTCGGAAAAATCGTATCATCATTTGTAAATGATGTACTCATGCCTCCTATTGGCGTATTGCTCGGTGGAATTGATTTTAAAGACCTCAAGTACATTATGGTAGATGCCGTTGGCGATACCGCTGCGGTTACAATCAATTATGGTATGTTTATTCAAACTGTGATCGACTTTCTGATTGTAGCATTCGTTATCTTCATGGCGATCAAAGCAATGAGTATGGCTAAGAAGAAAGAAGTTGAAGTTCCTGCTGCTCCGGCTCCTCCTCCTGCAGAACAGGTACTTCTTACCGAAATCAGGGATTTGCTGAAAGCAAAGAAATAATAACCGACAAACTGAAAATTTTTAAGCCGGCTCGTTTGAGACCGGTTTTTTTATTTTCTCACAAATGGAATTTCCCTCCATCCAATGTTGGTTTGATATAATTTTTCTGCCTTTATACTTTCATAAATTTTTAGACTGATTAAACTTATTTAAGTATATTTTGTTTAGTGTTTATTATCAATTTAATGTTTTGTACAAGTATGTTTGACAACATTAAATTATTTTGGACTAATAAATATAGATTTATTAACTGATGTTGCATGAGAAAATTATTTACTTTAATTAGCCTACTGGGATTTTCATATTGTTCTGTTGCCCAGCAATTACCTGAAATGCCTTTACCTGATGGCGCAGGAAACGCCGAAGTATGGGACGGTTCAATATATCATTTCGGTGGTTCCAGCGATTGGTCCGGAACGATTATTTATCCGCGGATTTATAAATTTAACGGTTCAGGATGGGATTATTATGACAGCATACCCGACAATAATTTATGGGATGTTGAAACCACACGTGTTGGTAATTTTGTTTATCTTTTAGGAGGATGGCCTGCTGGCTCTTCCCTGAACAGAAGGTATAATCTTTCAACAGGTGAATGGGTATATTTGTCGCCTAGTCCGAATGTATCGCAGACCTGGGGAATAACCGCGCAGGAACTGGATGGTGTTATTTATACGTTTAACTCGAAAGGAGATGTTTTTGCCTACCATACCGATACTGATACCTGGACAACAAAAACGTCTAAAGGAACAACTGGTGCGTGGGATATGAATTCTATTCTCTTTCATGACGAAATCTATATTATCGGTTGGGGTAACAAGGCTTTTTATAAATACTCACCCTCAACTGATCATTGGGTGAAACTTGCGGATTTGCCTTTCCAGGTAGGTGCCTGTGGATTCGGGATTATCAACGACTTAATATACTGTATCGGGGGGAATGCCGGCGGAGGTTCAGCCGCCAGTTTTAAAAGTATACTCGTGTATAATATAACGGATAATTCATGGAAAACAGATACCCAGGAAATAAGTTCGAAAAGACACTGGATGGCGACTGCCGAATACCTGGGGGGATTATATATTATAGGCGGAATTGATTCGAATGCCCAGTCAGTAAACACTGTTGAAGAGATAGTTCCGCAGGGCGTTTCGGGCAGTAATTCTGAAACAGCTGCGCCTAAAGAGTATAAACTTGAACAAAATTATCCTAATCCTTTCATTACATCAACTAAAATATCTTTTACATTGCCCATAACAAATTTCACTACGTTAAAGGTTTATGACATTTTTGGCACCGAAGTAGCAACTTTAGTCAATGAAGTTAAATTCCCGGGAACGTATGAAGTAAATATTAATTTACATGGATATTCGGCCGGATTGTATTATTACACTTTGCAGTCTGGCAAATTTAAAGAAACAAAAAAGCTTGTATTGCAAAAATAATATAGATCACTCATTAAAATCCCCTTATATATTGAACCTAATCATTTTACAGGCACTTTTGCAAAGAAGAAATGAGCTGATAAAATTTGCTCCTGGCTGATTAAAAACAGGTCTTTCTTTTTTACCCGAAGCCTTGTAAAAGGAGTTTCCCTCATTGCTGCTTAAAGCTTTCAGGATTAATAATTCTAATGATTTAATATTGAATAAAAACAGGTTTGGGAGTGAAACCTGACAATTTATTCAACACATGTGCTATTTTTGATCGCGCTTTCGTTATTTTTGTTTGATATTACCTGAACCTATAGTATGAAGAAAAAACGACATAGCTCAAAATCCGGCATGCCTCCGGGAATTCCTGTTTACACCGGAACAAAAACAGGGGATACTGTTATAAATATGCTTGTTTATGATGATGAAAATTTTCAGGTATATGAAAATATCTCTGCTGAGAAAGCTATTCAACTCCAGGGAATGAGCAAAACGAACTGGATAATCATCAACGGCTTCAACCAAACGGAAGGTCTTATAAAACTGGCTGATCATTTCGGAATACATCCATTGATAATAGAAGATATTTTCAACGTTGAGCATATGCCAAAAGTTGAAGACCTTGAAAGCAGTTTGTTTGTAACGCTTAAAAACCTAACCTGGAGCGAAACGGATCAATTCATTGAATCAGAGCAAATAAGCTTGTTCTTAGCTGCCAATGTGCTTATTACTTTTGAAGAAAAAGATAATAATGTTTTTGCATCAATCATTGAAAGGCTGAAAACAGGCAAGGGTAAAGGCCGTGTACGGCAGGAGGATTACCTCTGCTACCTGCTTATCGATCATATTGTTGACAACTACTATATTTTACTCGATCATACAGAGGAACAGATGGAAGATCTCGAAAAACTACTGATCGAAAATCCGACCAATGAACTCTCCTATTCATTTCTGAGATTAAAGAAAAATCTCATGCTGCTTCGTAAAACCATTAATCCGCTGAAGGACGAAATCAGGTACCTCGCGCGCGAAGAATCAGGCATAATTTCGCCTTTTACACGGCAGTACCTTGGAGATATAAACGATCACCTTTTATTTATTATCCAATCCATTGATAGTTTCCGCGAGATGATCGCTTCCATGATGGACCTGCTGATGGCTAACAATGCCAATCGCATGAACAGCATCATGAAAACTTTGACATTAGTTGCAACCATCATAATTCCTATGACACTGATTTCAAGCATTTACGGAATGAATTTCGACTATATGCCTGAATTGCACTGGAAATACAGCTACCCGGTATTATTAGCCGGGTTATTTTCAATGGGAACTGTCATGTACATTTATATGAAAAGGAAGAAGTGGTTTTAGGAAAGATTTTGAAATAGTAAATATTAAATTGATTTTGGTTCACAGGTAAAAGTTCCAGAGTATAAGTATTTCAATCCAAACATAAATTCTGAAATCCCTGATCCAAGATCTTCACTTTATCACGCTTTCGCTCCATCCTCCTCCTTCAGGACATTTATTAGCATAATCACATTATAACGTCTAATCCATATTTAGCTCCTGCCTTATGCCTCGCATTGGTCTTTTAAGTGATACCCATGGTACATTACATCCGCGAATACTGGATTTCTTTGCCGACTGCGACGAAATATGGCATGCCGGGGATATAGGAAAAATTGAGATTGCAGATAAACTGGCTGCATTCAGACCGTTAAAGGCTGTGTATGGAAATATTGACGGAACCGAAATCAGGGCAACTTATCCGAAAAACCAGGTTTTCTTATGTGATCATGTTAAGGTTATGATCACACATATTGGTGGTTATCCCGGACACTACGAAAAGGAAGCAAGGCAACTTATTGAGATTGAAAAACCGGGACTGTTCATATGCGGTCATTCTCATATCCTGAAAGTGATGTACGATAAAAAGCACAATCTGCTGCATATTAATCCGGGTGCTGCCGGTAGTTCAGGATTTCATCATGTGATTACCTGTGTGAGGTTTGTTATTGAAGGAAAGGATATAAGGAACCTGGAAGTATTTGAAAAACAAAGGGGTTAAAGGATTGATGGAACGGATGTGATTCAGGGTTTCAGAATGTTATCCGTGTTTCAACTCCGGTATTCCATGTCATATAATTATTATAGCCCTGTACCTTTGTGTCTCTGTAACCGTGATACAACCAAATAATCACTGAATGATCACCAAATTCTCCTCAATAACAAATTTTCAGTAAAATTTTTTTAATTCCAGATAATCCTACCGCAACCTGTTCGATGAGCGAACAAGTTTATCGTCGCGTTTGATAGCCCTGTTAGCCATTACCATAAAAACCAATGCAACCAAAGGAAGATATATACCAAAAGCCTTTCTGTAGTCAGGAACAATATTGATTTTCTTCTCTATCATCGGGATGTAAAGAAAGAAGATACCCATTATAAGAGCAATGGCGGCCAATACTCCTATATTGGTTAGTTTGATCTGGAATGCACGGTTTTTATATTGAGAAATGGCCAGCAAAGTTAATATGGCTATGCCGACAGCTACAATGATAATTGGCAGGAATATCATCGGAGGGAAAGCATCAGGATCACCGGGAACCATGTTCTTTAATCCGGTTATAGAAAATACATATGCCCCGTTTTCGGCAAAAAACTGCGCCAGAGGGAATGCAAAAAGCAAAGAAATGGCTATGAAAGCCAATAAAAGGTATAAAGTCTGGATGCGTTGAATCATATCTGTTTTTTTATGGATTGCAAATATAACATTGAATAATGAATAGTGAATAATGAATAGTGAAAAATGGATCTAAATTGCTTTAATGATTCGAAAAAAAACTCAATAGTTCTGACGTAGCATTATATTTAGACTTTGATTAAATAACGAGAAAAAGTATTTGGCATTTATTTTTTCTGCAATTTAGCATCAATATATAAGTTTTATTAACATTCGAAATTCTTCTTAATCAAGTATGTCTCAAAGAACAACCATAATCTGGGACTGGAACGGAACACTGCTCGATGATGCTGAAATTTGTCGTTCAGCAATCAATAAAATGTTAAAGGTGCGAAACTTACCCGAATTAAGCCTTGTACAATACCGTGACGTATTCACTTTCCCTGTTATAGAATATTATAAACAGGTAGGTTTTGATTTTACCACGGAAGAATGGGAACCAGTGGCAATGGAATTCATAAATCTGTATCTTACTGCCTTGCCTGGATGCGGACTCACTCCTTTTGCTTTAGAAACACTCGAGGCTTTTAAAAGAAAAGGGTACCGGCAAGCCATTATCTCGGCCATGCAGCACGATGCACTTCTAAAATCAGTTTCGCAGCTTCATATTCACGAATATTTCGATTTTATCGGTGGTATTGGAGATCATTACGCAAATAGTAAAATAGAGAACGCAAGGGCATATTTAAACCTTGCAGGTCTTAATCCTGAACAAATAACTTTAATCGGCGACACGATACATGATTCGGAAGTTGCTGCTGAAATAAAGTGCAAATGCATATTGGTAGCTTCCGGCCACCAGTCTTTTAACAGGTTGACTAAGACTGGTTTGCCGGTAATTAGTACCCTTTCGGAAATTAATTCAGGTTTATAGTCATAAAACCATACCATTATGAAAACAAATCGTTTTATTCTGTTCAGTACCTTTTTAATTTCAGTGATCATTATTTCTGCTTCATGTAACCATAAGAAGCAAATTGATGAAAGCAAAATATTGCTGGATACGGATCGGTTTTATTCAGCTCTTTCGGCCGAAAAGGGAATGAATGCCTCTTTCCTGGCTATGTTTGATTGGGCAGGTGTTATATTGCGCGCCAACCAAATGCCAGTTGAAGGCTATAATGCTATAAAAGTATTATTGCTTAGTGAAAGCGACAGCACTTTTACACTTACCTGGGATCCCTTGTTTTCAAAAACGGCTGCATCGGGGGATCTGGGTTATACCTATGGTACGTATAAGGTCACCAGCAAGACAACTGATTCTATTACCGGGGTTGGCAAATATGCCACAATCTGGCAGAAACAGGGCGATGGCAAATGGAAAGCGATTCTGGATACGGGTAATCCCGGATTGGGGAAATGATGACTTTTCCGGTCGGAAAAGCATTAAAAATCCAATAAATCAATACTTTATTCCTATAAATTCACTTATTTTGGCTATATTTGCCATATAGTTACGAATTACTCTATATCAAAGCAGAGATTATAGAGCTGATTCAATATTAACATCTTATAGTCTGGAGTTCCGGTTCCAGCCCGACTGGCGGCAAACAAGGTGTCGCTTTCTATAGTACCTGCAGGTAAATTATTGTTGAGAAAACAATTGTAAACAGAAACATTTAGCCCGTTATGCAAATCTGCGGACATGGGATCAGGTTTCTCCACCAATCATTTTATCTGTTAGTAAGGCTTAGTGCCTACACACAAAGAAGCTAAAGATTTTAGTTTGAAAGCAGATTAGCTCCGGAAGGACCGGAAATATACTTTCAAATTAATTTTGTTTTTTTGACATTCCACCAAAATGGGCATAGTAATAATACTATCACAAAACCAGACATAAAAAAAAGTTAACTGTTTAGAAATCATTATCCTATTGAATTTAAAAAAAAAATAATGTTACACTTTAAAAAATTAGTAAAAGAAACCGATTTTGATGAAAATCTAAGCCGGGAAAAATTTGTCGATTTCCTTTTTACGCATCTCGATACATTCGGTGATTCGAAAGAAGCGATAAACACCTGCATTGATTTTGCATTTGGCAAAGGTGGCAAACTTGGAGGTTTCCTGCTTGCAGCCTATTACGAAGGAAAACTGGTGGGCACTTTGGTTATCAACAATACAGGGATGTCGGGCTATATTCCTGAGCATATCCTGGTTTATATTGCTGTTGATGCTTCATACAGGGGAAAGGGATTTGGAAAACAAATCATTGAAAAAGCCCTTGCTGAGTGTCCGGGGGATGTGAAACTCCACGTTGAATACGAAAATCCGGCCAAACGGCTTTATGAAAGACTTGGCTTTACCACAAAGTATGCAGAAATGAGGTTCAGGAAATAAAAAAAGCCATGGCTACTTTACAAATTCATACCGATCACATTATCGGAAATATCAAAAAGCTTAATGAATTTCTGAAACCCAGAGGGATCGAATGGACCCTGGTGACTAAAATTCTGAACGGTTATAAACCGGCACTGGAAAAAATACTCCGGGATCCTTCAATCAGCCAGGTTCATTCAATTGGCGATTCAAGGATATCCAACCTCAAAATGATTAAAGAGATCAGACCTGATATCGTTACAATGTATATCAAACCACCTGCCATAAACCAGGCAAAAAATGTGATAGGCTGTGCTGATATTTCATTAAATTCTTCTTTGGAGACTATAGTTGAATTGAACAAGGAAGCAGGAAAAAAAGGTAAAATTCATCGCATTATTATCATGATTGAAATGGGTGAGCTACGCGAAGGAGTAGTGCGTGAAAACATCTTAAACTTTTATGAAAAAGTTTTCCAGCTCGAAAATATTTCTGTAATCGGCATTGGAACAAATTTGGGCTGTATGTATGGCGTTGAGCCAACTTTTGATAAGCTGATACAGGTGAGCCTTTACAAACAGCTGATTGAGAGTAGGTTTGGCGTAAAACTTGAAATGGTATCGAGCGGTAGTTCAATCACATTGCCTCTGGTTTCAATGAATAAGATTCCCAAAGGAGTAACACACTTCCGGATTGGCGAAGCTGCTTTCCTGGGTGTTTCTCCTTACGACGGTAATAAATTCAGAAACCTTTCGACAAATGCTTTTATGTTTGAAGCTGAAATAGTTGAGCTTGAGAAAAAGGAAGTTGTGCCCGACGGAAATATAGGTGATGGAGCTGTTGGGATAACTGCAGATTATAATGAAATACAATACGATGAATCGTACCGGGCAATTGTTGATTTTGGCGAACTTGATGTTGACCATACAAATTTGCTGCTTAAAGATGAAACAATAAATTTTGTAGGCACCACTTCGGATATGACAGTATATGATGTAGGTCAAAAAATCAGTAAATATAAAGTTGGCCATCAGCTCCATTACAGGCCAAACTATATGGCAGTAGCACGGCTCACAAATTCTAAGTATATGACTAAAATTGTTCTCTGAGAAATCTTGTTTTAATGCATTGGATTGATATTTCTATTTTCAGCTTATATATGAGTGTGTTGCTCGGTATTGGCTTTTACTTCTTAAAAAAGAATAAAAATGCAGATGACTATTACGTTGCTGGTCGAAAAATGGGGAGTTTGCATGTCGGGCTTTCCGTTGTGGCAACTGATGTAGGCGGAGGTTTTTCAATCGGGCTGGGTGGATTGGGTTTTGTAATGGGCATCGCGGGAAGCTGGATGTTATTCACCGGTTTGATCGGTGCCTGGTTGAGCGCAGTTTTCCTTATCCCTAAAGTCAGCAAGCTGGAAAACTTTAAAACGCTTTATACATTCCCGCAGATTTTCGAGAATTTTTATAGCCGGAAAGTGGCAATTCTGGCCGGGATAATCTCCGGAATCGGGTATATAGGTTTTACCGCATCACAAATACTGGCAGGTGCCAAACTTGCATCAGCTTCTTTTGTAAGTCTTGATATGAACACAGCACTCTTAATCATGGGTGTGATCGTCGTTGCATATACTTTCCTGGGAGGAATGAAAGCCGTGATTTATACCGATTTCATTCAGTGGATAGTATTAATGGCAGGTTTGATTTTAATTGGCATTCCACTTGGATATCATGCTGTTGGCGGATATGATGTAATAACCTCCACAGTGAAAAGCGAAATGCTTTCTCTCACAAATGTAAGGTGGCAGGATTTACTTAACTGGGCTGTTACTATAATTCCGATTTGGTTTGTCGGGATGACTTTGTACCAGCGGATTTATTCCTGCAAGGATGAGAAAACGGCAAAGCGAGCCTGGTATGTGGCAGGTTTATTCGAATACCCGTTCATGGCTTTCATGGGAGTTTCGCTCGGATTATTTGCGCGTGTCGGCGCTGAACAAGGCATGTTTGCTTATCTGGGCTATGCTGATGCAGGCGCACTCGATCCCGAAATGGGTTTACCCATGCTTTTGAGGACCATTCTACCTGTAGGCCTTATGGGATTAATGATGTCGGCTTATTTCTCGGCAATTATGTCGACAGCTGACAGCTGTTTGATGGCGGCTTCCGGAAATGTTGTAACTGATATCCTGGACCGGTTTTTCAACATCAGTGGCAACCATAAAAGATTTTTACGCGTTTCACAAATCATGACCCTGGTTATCGGTGTGTTTGCTTTATTTCTGGCAACAACTATGACCAACGTGTTGGAGTTGATGCTGTATTCCTACGCATTTATGGTATCCGGCTTATTTGTACCTTTAATCGGAGCCTTTTACTGGAAACGAAGCAGCACGGTTGCCGCTTTTTGGGCCATGGTAATAGGAGGCGGAACAACCATCACATTAATTATAGCCTCTTTGCCTCTGCCATTTGACCTGGATCCAAATATTTTCGGGTTATCGGCATCTGCAATTGTGTTTATTTTACTTTCGTACCAATATCCTTTATCTCAAAATACATTAAAAGAAAATGCCAATGAATTGGGAAACACTTGAAGTTGAACTGACTAACTTTCGAAAACGGCTGCATAAATTTCCTGAGCTGTCAGGGAATGAGAAGGTAACCTCAAACCGTATTGTTGATTTTGCGCGAAGGTTTCATCATGGTGAAATAATCACAAAACTTGGTGGTAACGGAGTCGCCGTTGTTTTCGAAGGAAAGGAAGCCGGGGATACTGTTCTTATACGTTGCGATCTGGATGCATTGCCGATTCATGAAGAAAATGAGTTTGATTATGCATCAGTTTACAAGAATGTTTCGCATAAATGCGGGCATGACGGACACATGGCAATAGTTTCGGGATTAATTCCTTTGCTGTCAACAGATAAAATGACAAAGGGAAGAGTTGTCCTCCTTTTCCAACCTGCCGAAGAAACAGGCGAAGGTGCTGCAAGGATTTTGCAGGATGCGAAGTTCACAAATATTGCGCCTGACTATGTATTTGCACTGCACAATCTGCCTGGCTTTGCATGCAACCAGATTATAATCAGAGAAAACGAATTTGCTTCAGCATCCAAGGGATTGATCATCCGGTTAAAAGGAAAAACTTCGCATGCAGCTGAACCTGAGAAAGGAATTACTCCTACACCTGCTGTTGCAGAATTAATGATTGGATTAGTAGAACTGGCAAATATTAAAACACTTAAAGAATTTTCGCTTGTCACTATTATTCACTGCCAATTAGGCAACCGCGCTTTTGGCACAACGCCAGGATATGCTGAACTGATGGCTACACTTCGCTCGTACAAGGATGACGACATGCAGATCATTACCAGGCAGGCTGAGAAATTGATACATTTGGTAGCATCCAAATATAACCTGAAACACGAAATTGAATGGGTTGAAGAATTTCCGTCAACTTTCAATAATCATGAATGTGTTGACATTGTTAGTGCCAGCGCAACTGAAAATCATTTAATTGTGAATGAAATAAACCAACCGTTTCGCTGGTCGGAGGATTTCGGGCATTTTACACAATTATTTAAGGGCGCCATGTTTGGAATCGGAGCCGGTGAAGGACATCCCGAACTGCATCATCCCGACTATGATTTCCCGGATGACATCATCATAACTGGTACTAAAATGTTTTATTCAATCATCAAAAAAATCTTAAATTAGAAGTATGTTTCATTCGTCTTATATTGAAATAAGCAGGTCAGCGGTTTTACAGAATATTCGTTTTATCAAAGATTATCTTAACGAAGGCGTCAAACTTTCATGCGTTGTTAAAGGAAACGCTTACGGCCACGGTATTGAAGAATACATTCCAATTGCTGAAGAAGCAGGTGTTGATCATTTTTCAGTTTTCAGTGCGGACGAAGCGTTGAGTGCCAAAAATGTTTGTAGTAAAAATACAACGGTAATGATCATGGGTTTCATCGATAACGATGAACTCGAATGGGCAATAGAAAATGATGTAGAGTTTTATGTTTTTTACACAGATCGCCTGGAAGCGGCAATTATTGCAGCTAAAAAACTAAATAAAAAAGCAAAAATTCATGTTGAAGTTGAAACCGGAATGAACAGAACAGGCTTTGATGCACAGGGATTGAAGAAAGTGATTGAATTAATCAAAAAACATGATTCATACATCTCTTTCGAAGGACTATGCACACATTACGCGGGTGCTGAAAGTATTGCCAATTATGTGCGTGTGCAGGACCAGATTAAACGATTTAACCACAGCCGGAAAGTAATTGAAAAAGCGGGACTCAGGCCGGTACGTTATCACACAGCATGCTCAGCCGCTGCCATCACGTATCCCAAAACGCAGATGGACATGGTGAGGATCGGAATACTGCAATACGGATTTTGGCCATCGCGTGAAACCTTTATTCATTATATCCACAAGAATGGAGAACCCAAAGAACCACTTAAGAGAGTACTTTCATGGAAATCGAAGGTGATGAATGTTAAGCAGGTGAATACCGGTGAATTTATTGGATACGGAACTACCTACCTGGCTCAGACTGATAGAATAATTGCTACTGTACCGATTGGCTATTCTCATGGATTTTCCAGAAACTTAAGTAATCTTGGGCGAGTGTTGGTACATGGCGTAAGGGTATCTGTAGTGGGAATTGTGAATATGAATGTGATGACAATTGATGTAACATCAATTGACAACGTTCAAAAAGGCGATGAAGTGGTCATTATTGGCGAGCAGGGCGAACTTGAGATATCTGTTGCTTCTTTCAGCGATCTGAGTTCCCAGGTTAACTATGAAACGCTCACCCGTTTACCATCACACATACCCAGAAGAATTGTAGAATAAAACTTCCCCGCCGGCAAACAGACTTCTTTAATTTCCGGGTTCAATTCTAAAAATACTTAAAAGCAAATGTCATGGTAGATATCCGAAATTCATCCGAAGAATATATTAATCCTCATATCAACGGATTAGATATATCAGCAACACTGGCAATAAATGCACGCTCAAAAGAACTGATTGCGCAGGGGAAAACCGTTTACAGGTTCGGACTCGGTCAATCACCTTTCCCGGTGCCTGACAGTGTAGTGGAAGCTTTGCGCCTTAATGCGCCTCAAAAAGATTATTTGCCCGTTAAAGGACTGCCATTGCTATGCGAAACCGTTGCTGAATTTCACAGGCGAAAGGATGGGGTAAATGCTTTGCCAGAATGCGTTATGATAGGCCCTGGTTCCAAAGAACTGGTATTTCTGCTTCAGTTAGTTTTCAATGGTGAGATTATCATAATAAGCCCGTGCTGGGTTTCATATATCCCGCAGGCAAAAATCCTGGGAAATGAGATTTCAGTAATCCATAGTTCCTTTGTAGAAAAATGGCAGCTAACGCCCGAATTATTCAGAAATTTCCTTGAGAAAAGAAACAATAAGACCAAACCTGGTCTGATGATCCTCAACTATCCCGGCAATCCTGATGGCGTAACCTTCAGCGAGGAAAACCTGAAGAAAATTGCAGACCTGGCCAGGGAGCATCATATCTTCATACTTTCGGACGAAATATACGGACAAATACACCATGAAGGGAAGCATACTTCCATCGGAAAATATTATCCTGAGGGAACCATAATCAGTTCGGGGCTTTCAAAATGGTGCGGAGCCGGAGGCTGGAGACTGGGAACATTTACATTCCCGAAAAGTCTGAAATGGCTGGTTGATAAAATGGCTATAGTAGCAAGCGAGACCTACACTTCGGTAAGCGCGCCTATTCAATACGCAGCTATTCAGGCGTTTAAAGGCGGTTCCGAAATTGAAGAATACCTTTGGCACGTACGGCGCATACTTTCGAACCTTGGCAAGGAATGCCAAACCTCCATGAATAAAGCAGGAATTAAAGTGCATATGCCAACCGGCGGGTTTTATCTCTACCTGGATTTCTCCTTGTTTACGGAGAAACTTCATGCCCGGGGCATTTTCACATCGAATGAGTTATGCCTGCAATTGCTCAATGATACGGGTGTGGCAATTTTACATGGTGGCAATTTCAGCCGGGCCGAAAATGAATTCTCGGCACGTATGGCTTATGTTGATTTTGATGGTTCACGTGCACTTGCAGCAGCAAAAGTAATCACCCTTCACGAACCACTTCCGGAAGATTTCAACCAGATTTATTGCTCAAAAGTGATTGAAGGCATTTCGCGGTTAACTGATTGGCTAGGGAAATTATAATATTCCGAAAGTTTTTTTTGTTAGCACACTGTTCAAAATAGTGCTCCTTTTCCATTGATATATTCCTAAGGGAAACATTCAAAATAACTTCCCCAAATAAATGTCGGATTCAGAAAAACTTTCTTATGAAGGACCGTCCTCATAGAATTTCAGTAGAAGTTCAAGGAAGGTTTTATGAGCGTAGGGCATTTCAAGCCATGCAGAAGTGAGCGCCGCTGTGAAGCAGCATATTTGTTCAATCCTTTCAAGCGAACGGCTTGTCCCGCAAAAACGGGATAAACTGTGGCGTGGCAAAAACCTGACGTAGAAAAACACTGAAATTATATAAAGACTAGATTTTTATGCACAAATTGTTTTGT
>JBBQGD010000011.1:0-33520 GCA_038322655.1 Bacteroidales bacterium
TGTCGTTATAATAATTTTCCATTATGGTCAGTAGATTTACTTCGAGTTTTTCTTGTAATATTTAATCATTTTTGGAATCACATCGGCAACATTTCCGACAATGGTAAAGTCTGCTATATTATTGATAGGCGCACTGATATCTGTATTGATCGAAATAATCTGTGCTGATTGATCCATTCCTGCTCTGTGCTGAACTGCACCGGAGATTCCGCATGCAATGTATAGTTTTGGACGAACAGTAACGCCTGTTTGACCAACCTGACGCTCATGTTCAACAAAACCGGCATCTACTGCAGCCCTTGATGCACCAACCTGTGCCCCCAGGATATCAGCTAAATCAAAAAGAAGATTGAAATTCTCTTTGGAGCCTACACCATATCCACCGGAAATAATAACCTGTGAGTTTTTGATGTCGATCTTACTTTTTTCGATATGGCGCTCAATAATTGTAACCGCAAAGTCGTCGTCTTTGAGAATACTCTTGGCATCAATTTTATGTAGCTTTCCTTTAAACTTGTTCGAAAATATTTCCTTTTTCATAACACCTTCCCTTACAGTTGCCATTTGAGGGCGGGTTTCTGGATTGATAATGGTAGCTATGATATTTCCACCAAAGGCAGGCCTGATCTGGTATAAAAGGTTTTTAAATTCAGTTTGTGTCTTATTTTCGAAGTGATCGCCAATTTCGAGGCTTGTACAATCGGCTGTAAGCCCGCAACGTAATGCTGAAGCTACACGGGGAGCAATATCACGGCCAATACTGGTTGCGCCAAAAAGAGCTATCTCCGGCTTTTCTTTTCCAAACAAATCAAGAATTATTGAAGCGTGAGGAAGAGTCGTGTAAGGAAAAAGCCTTTCGTCGTCAGCATAATGAATTACATCAACGCCAAACGGATATAATAAACCTTCCAGATTTTGTACTTTATGGCCAATTACTACTGCCTCAAGTTTAATATTCAGGTCGGTAGCGAGTTTTTTCCCTTTCGAAAGGAGTTCGAGGCTCACATCTGCGATCGATCTTTCTTCGGAAACTTCGCAATAAACAAATATGTTGTTCACGTGCTATCTGTATTAATCAGTAATTTTTTATATTTTTTTTGGATTAGCCGATTATGTGGCTGTTGATAAGTTCCTGCATAAGGCTATCAATTTCCTTATCGGAACTTCCCATGACTTTAGAATCTTTATGTTGAAAAACAACATTTTCGATCTTTTTCACTTTGGTTGGTGATCCAGAAAGACCAAGCATTTCGTTTTGCGCTCCCAAATCATCGGCAGTCCACTCATCAATAAGCAAATAAGGCCTGTTGGAATACAATTCGGTGTAGTCTTTCGTTTCATTCTGTAATTCAGTTACAGTGCGGGCATGCTTATATTTCATAATCAGTTTGGCGATGCGCTGGCGGCAAACCGGCGCTGAACCGTGAACCGTAATGGCTGCGGGTAATGTTGAGTTAACAACTTCAACGCCCATTTCGAGCCTTCGTTTAACGATTATCTTTTTGGCGTCGACCGAGAGAATTTCTTCAGCATATGTAATCTGGGGAATCCCTAATTTTTCTGCAGTCTGAGGGCCAACCTGCGCAGTATCACCATCAATAGCCTGGCGGCCCGAAATCACAAGGTGATAAGGAGCAAGCTTTTTAACTGCAAGTGATAATGCATAAGAGGTGGCAAGTGTATCAGAACCGGCAAATTTGCGGTCGGTGATCAGGTAACCCCTGTCGGCACCGCGATACATGGCTTCCCGAATAATTTCGGCAGCTCTGAACGGACCCATTGTTAATATAATTACTTCTGCTTCCGGAATTAAATCCTTGATAGTCAGAGCCTGTTCAAGGGCGTGAAGATCTTCAGGGTTAAAAATTGCCGGCAAAGCTGCCCTGTTAACGGTGCCATCTGCTTTCATGGCATCTTTACCAACATTCCGTGTATCCGGAACCTGTTTGGCTAACACAATTATTCTAAAGCGCATAAACGTTGTATCTGGTTATGACCTGATTTTACTCAAGTCAAATAATATTTTGCGATGGGGAATTACGGCCGCAAATTTACACTTTTAGAAATAAACTCCAAGGAAAAAACTCTAATACAGACTGAATCAAGCTGTTAAATATGCAATAAAATGCATATCAGCTTAAATATGAATAGGTTATAATTGAGATTAAATGATAAAAGTTGATGATCTAACTGTCGGCTTGGTGATTATTTTGACTTCATTTCCTTTACTGCCTCAACCAGTTTTGGCAGAACTTTCTGTGCATCACCAATAATTCCGTATTGGGCTGCTTCAAAAATTGGCGCATCTTTATCGGTATTAATAGCGACAATAAATTTAGATGAACTTACTCCGGCCAGATGCTGTGTTGCTCCTGAAATACCAATGGCAATATACAAATTAGGTGCAATAATTTTACCGGTCTGGCCAGTATGTTCTTCGTGTGAACGCCAGCCTTCGTCGGAAACCGGGCGCGAGCAAGCTGTTGCTGCTCCCAGCAATTCAGCAAGTTCAACAAGAGGTCCCCAGTTATCGGGCGATTTCATGCCGCGGCCTCCTGAAACAACTATATCAGCATCCGTAATAAGGATTTTGCCTGTTTGCTTCTGGACTTCTTTTACCTGTGTTTTCATCAGGTCTCCATCTGGCTGAATATCCATTTTTTCATGAACAAATGGTTTCGGCAATTCAACTATTTCAAATGAATTCTGAGCAAGAGTGATAATTTTTATATCAGTTTTAATTACAACGTTTGCGAAAGCTTTTCCGGAATACACCTTTTTGTAAACAACAAAAGGGTTCACACTTAAAGGTAATTTGCTTACTCCCGATGCAATACCAGCTTTTAGTTTAACAGAAAGCCTCGGAGCTAATGCTTTTCCGGGGTTGTCATTTGCAAAAATCAATACGCTGGCCCCGGTTTTCTGAACCACCTCAGCAATCATTTTTGTGTAAGCCTGCTCATCAAAAGCTTTGATCATTTTATTTTCAATGCTCATGATCTTATCAGCACCATAAGATGCTAATTTTTCGAGTTCAGATGACTCAACTTTGCCGATGGATAAGGCCACTGCCTGGTCGCCAAGCATTTCTGCAACTTTAGCGGCATATGAAACTAATTCAAAGGATAACTTTTTAAACTTTCCATCCCAATTTTCGAGGAATACTAATACTGACATATATTGAGTTTTTTTGCTGTGTAAAAAAAGAAAATTATAACACTTTTGCTTCATTCTGAAGCAAGGCAATGAGCTGTCCGGCATCGTCGGCAGGAACATATTTGCAGGCTGCACGCGGTTTTGGCATTTCGAAGTTTACAACTTCTGTTAAGCTTTCAATTGTTTGTGGTTCAACAATTTTAATGGGCTTGGTTCTTGCCATCATAATTCCACGCATGGCAGCAATACGAGGTTCTTTTGCAATTCCTTTCTGCACAACAGCAACAAATGGGGAAGGAACTGTAAGAAGTTCTTTTCCACCACCAATTTCGCGTGTTAATACAGGATTACCTGCTTCAATTTTGATTGTTGAAACGCCGGTTACAGAAGGATAATCTAAAAATTCAGCCAACATCCCTCCTACCGTCGATCCGTTATAATCGCTGGATTCGATACCACACAGGATAATATCAAAATTCTCGTTCCGTATGGCTTCAGCAAGTTGGGCAGCAATGGTATATGCATCACCAGGCTCAATATTGATCCGAATTGCATCATCGGCTCCTATTGCCAAGGCTTTTCGCAAAGTTGGTTCAGAACTGACCAGTCCAACATGGCCAACTGTAACAGATTGAACGCCGTTTGATACATCATCTTTTAACTCAAGGGCATGCGTGAGTGCAAGTTCATCCCATGGATTAATAACCCATTGAATTCCATTTACATCCAACTTTTTGGAATCGTCAACAAATTTTACTTTTGTTGTAGTATCAGGCACATTGCTGATACAAACTAAAATTTTCATATGTGTAGATTTATTTTCTGAAACCGGAATCAACCAAATTTATTTAAATATTTCTTTGTAAGCGGCAAATATGGCAAACCTGGTTTATTTATTAAAATAGATTTTAATTTCTGTTTGACAAATTTAGCATTATTTACATACAGAATTAAAAAACAAACGACTGAACATGGAATATCTTTTCAAAAAAACATTATCTTATTGAAATCATGCATATTGCATGCAAGTTATAGAAACATTGACCTTCTGGAAACATAGTATATCGGAAAGCGAAAATTGCTAAATTTGTGAGATGAAACACTCCACTCCCAAAAAGCAACAAAAGAAAACCTTTCTCCGGATACCAACTTTCCCGGGAGGCAAAGATTCTTATCGACAATTTATCAAAGCAAATATAGTATATCCTGAAAATGCTCTAAGGAATAAAGTTGAAGGTTACGTGTATGTGGTTTATACTGTTGATAATATTGGAGAAATTATTGATGTTGAAGTAACAAAAGGAATTGGCTTTGGTTGTGATGAAGAAGCTATTCGTGTTATTCGTTTGATGAAATATGAGCCGGCGCGGAACCGCGGTGTTAAAATGAAAGTTGAAATGAAAACCCGGATTCATTTTAAGCTTCCGGATACAGTTGTTCCATGGAATCAGGCAAGTTTACAACTAAAATATACAACAACTGCTCCGGAAAAATCAAACAGCCCGGAACCAAAGTCCCAGGCTGTTTATAACTATTCGATCAATCTTGGCTCTAGTTAAGATTTAAGATTATTTTTTCATTTTATAAAAATATCATAGGAATAATCTGTTTCATTTTTTTTATTCCTCTATTTTACAATTATCAGGATGGTCATGGCAATCACGGCAATCAAGACTTTTATTGTACATTTCCATTGCCCTGGCACTCATACCCATACTTGAAAATCCACCGTCGTTAAACAGGTTCTGCATGGTTACTTTGCGGGTCAGATCACTGAAGAGCGTAAGACAATAATCAGCACATTCTTCAGCAGTTGCATTTCCCAGTGGTGACATCCGTTCGGTAAAATCCATCAAGCCACCAATTCCTTTCACGCCGCTTCCTGCAGTTGTTAAAGTGGGCGACTGCGAAATAGTATTTATCCGGATATGTTTTTCGCGCCCATAGATGTACCCAAAACTGCGGGCAATACTTTCAAGTGCTGCTTTGGCATCAGCCATATCATTATATTCGAAAAGGGTGCGTTGAGCTGCCACATACGAAAGAGCAACAATAGAGCCCCATTCATTCATAGCATCAAATTTCTTTGCCGTCTGAATCACTTTATGAAATGAAATAGCAGAAATATCCATTGTTTTCAGATAGTTTTCATAACTAACCGAATCATATGGAATTTTCTTTCGTACGTTAGGCGACATCCCAATAGAGTGCAAAATAAAATCAATTTTGCCGTCGAAATGTTCCATGGTCTTTGCGAAAACATTTTCCAGATCGGAAATACTGGTAGCATCAGCAGCAACAATCAGCGAACCTGTTGCTTCCGCAAGTTTATCAGTATCACCTAAACGAAGCGCCATAGGAGTATTGGTAAGGACAAACTTAGCACCTTCTTCATGAGCTTTTTCTGCCACTTTCCATGCTATCGACATATCGTTCAACGCACCGAAAATGATGCCTTTTTTGCCTTTAAGTAAATTGTAAGCCATTGTATTTGTTTTAATTAGTAGTTTTTTAGGAGAATTGCCTCAAGTGAAGAATTTGAAATATTAATTATAGTTTGATTTTCACATCATGTATTTTTGAGAATGCATGTAATTATTATTCAGTGGTCTAAGGTTGTTAACAAATGTAATTCTAGTTCTTGTAATTAAGTAGTTCGCGTGCTGTATCCTTAGCCGACTCAGTTATGGTTTCGTCGCTAAGCATCCGGGCAATCTCATTGACGCGATCTTCAGCTGACAGCACTCTTAAACTCGAAATCGTTGAGGTGTCACCATCTTGTTTGTAAGCAAGTAGATGACTGTCAGCCTTTCCTGCTATCTGGGGAAGATGCGTAATTGCAATAACCTGCATATGCTTCGACATGGATCGCATAATACTACCCACTTTCCCTGCAATATCACCTGAAACGCCACTGTCAATTTCATCAAAAAGTACAGTAGGAAGAAGGCTGCGGTTAAGTACAAGTGATTTTAATGCAAGCATAAGACGTGATAATTCACCTCCTGATGCAACTTTTTGTATTTCACGGATTTCGCTGCCTTTATTTGCAGAAAACAGAAAAGCAATTTTATCAGTTCCTGTTGATGAATAGTACGCCAAAGATTCTTGTTTAATTTTAAATATTGATGATGGCATGCCCAGGTTTTCCAATACATTCTGCATTTCAGTCTCAATAGTAGGAATAACGGCCATTCTTTGTTTTGAAAGAACAGCAGATACTTCTAAAAGTTCAGTTTCTTTTTTTGATATCGATTCTTTTAATTCACCGATTCGCGTTTCCAGTGAACTGATAGAAAACAGTTTATCAGAAATTTCATTCATAATTACAACTAGCTCAGATACGGACTTAACCCTGTGTTTCTGTTCCAGGTGATAAAGCATATCCAACCGATGGCTGAGTTTTTCGATCCTTTCCGGATCAAAATGTACCAGGCCGGAGAATACCCTGAGTTCGTTTGTGATATCTTTTATTTCAATGAGGCTTCCCTGGATTCTTTCAGTAAGTGGAAGTATGTGATGACTGAAACGCGATGCCTGGTCGAGAAGCTGCTTTATTTCTGAAAGCTTATCACTTACATTTTCTTCATTATCAGCAAGAATTCCAATGGCTGAAAATGTTCTGGTTTTTATTTCTTCAGCATGTGTCAGAATTTCAAGTTCTTCTTCAGCTTCCTGTTGCTCATTAACATTCAGGTCAGTTTTTTCTAATTCCTCGAACTGAAAATTCAGAAACTCCTTTTCATTAACACTTTGCTGTTCCAGGCGAATACATTCATCCAGTTCAACTTTCAGTGAATTGTATTTAGCAAATAATTTACGGTATTGAACCAGTATTTGAGGCTTCCCTGCATATGAATCAACCATTCCAAGTTGAAAAGCGGCATCATTTAATTCCAGAGTCTGGTGCTGAGAGTGAATATCAACAAGCCTATCCCCTATTTCTTTAAGAATATTCAGATTAACAGGTGTGTCATTAATAAATGCTCTTGATTTCCCTTGCGGATTAATTTCGCGCCGGAATACCGAAGTAGGTTCATAATCAAGGTCGTTTGCTTCAAAAACGGAATTAAGGTTATAACCATCAATCGAAAAGCTACCTTCAACAATACATTTCTGGTTTTTATCCCTCAGAACGGAAGTATCGGCACGTTGCCCCAGAATGAGTGAAAGCGCTCCTACCAGGATTGATTTCCCTGCACCGGTTTCACCGGTAATACAGGTAAATCCCTTATGAACGCTTATTTCGAGCTTCGGAATAAGTATAAAATTTTCGACTGACAGATGCAGGAGCATGTCTGGATATTTAGCTTTGCGAAAGCAAATGTAAGAAATTGCGTTGAATGATAATTAGTTAGTTTGAGTCATGATCTGCTGATACCTCGAAGAATTAGCAGGATCAACTTCTTTCATAATATTGATAAACTTGGTTTTATCCATTGGAGCAGCCTGTGAATAAATATTTATCAACTCATCCCTTTTTGCATCAAGAAATAATTGCGTAATATAAAGACCTGTTTTTTCACGGTTTATCTTTTGAAGGTCATCGAGGCATTCACTAACTCCGCCTCGCCCAAGTTCCATATTTTCTGACATTAGGTCTAGACCCATTCGATGATAGGTATAAATCCCTTCACGAAATCGTGAATATGTATTATTTAATAAGTTTTCAACAAGCCAGTAACGATTCTTTAAACTTTCGAAGGCTTTCCATCCACGATCAGGTGAATTCTGGGCTGCATTTACAACAGATCTGGCTTTTTCGTAGTATTGAGTGCCCCCGTTTTTCGAAAATGAATCTGCATCAAGTCCTAGCATAATATACAAGTAATAGGCAACCATTGAAGTCAGGTTCGACGTATAGGTGTCTTCACTAAATATAAGTGGCTCGAATTCAACATATTTGAAATCAAAATCCTTATCTACCAGATTTAGCAGATTGGTATTATATGATGTTTTGTAAACCGGTCGCTGTAATACCACATTTACTTTGCCTTTGAATTGATCACTCGATATACGGTCAGTAACAGTAATCATTATGGAACATTCGATTCGCTCTTCAGTTTTGTATACATAATTAGTCCATTTCCGGTTATTTACAAACTCATATAGCTCAGTTTGCAGGGTCTGGAAAACTTTTTTCTCGGTTCCTTCTACCTGTGGCGAATTTACGGTAACCTGGCACATGAACTCCTGAGCTCTGGAAATAGCTGGTGAACAGAAAATCAGAAAAATAATCAGTTTGCGGATCATGTAGATTATAAACTAAGTTTTAATTTAAACAAGTTCTTTCTGAATAACATCAAATAAATCCGCTGCAACTTCAGATTTGTTTTTTAATTCAAATTGGTGTATAATTTGATCTTTGCTGATGATAGTTACTTTATTTGTACTAAAGCCAAATCCGGAACCTGAATCATTCAGTGAATTAAGAACGATAAAATCCAGGTTTTTGGTATACAGCTTTGATTTCGCATTATTCAATTCATTATTTGTTTCCAATGCAAACCCAATCAGCAACTGTTTCTTCGTCTTTTGTTTCCCCAGATCAGCAAGTATATCTTTAGTTTTCTGAAGATTTAGCTGAAAGCTATCTTCTTTTTTCTTGATTTTTTCCGGCTCAAGGTTTTGAGGTGCGTAATCGGCAACAGCAGCAGCCATTATGGTTATATCTGCCTTAGCAAAGAATTCAGTACAACTGGCATGCATTTCGGCAGCTGAGTTCACTTTAATTACCCGGATTGAAGGATGTTCAGGATACTCATTTACAGGGCCGGATACAAATACTACTTCGGCTCCGCGGGATGCAGCTTCGTGTGCCAGAGAATAACCCATTCGACCTGAAGAGTGGTTGCTTATGAACCTTACTGGATCAATTTGTTCAATAGTGGGTCCACTCGAAATCAGTACATGTTTGCCTGATAATGAAAGTTGTTTTGCAAAATATTTTTGCAATATTCCTACAATATTTTGAGGTTCCTCAAGACGCCCCATACCTGAAAGCCCGCTTGCCAGTTCACCCTCCTGGGGAGCAATAAGAATATTGCCATGGGATTGTAACGTAGAAATATTTTGTTGAGTGGTCTTATGGTGATACATATCTACGTCCATGGAAGGAGCATAAAATACCGGGCAACGAGCTGCAAGATAGGTAGCAAGTAAAAGATTGTCAGTAATTCCTGTTGCCATTTTAGCCATCGTATTTGCAGTAAGCGGTGCAATTACAAAAGCATCTGCCCAGCTCCCTAAATCGATATGACTGTTCCAGGTACCGTTGGCGGGGCTGAATGGTTCAATTGAAACCGGATTTTGAGAAAGTACTGATAATGTAAGTGTAGTCACAAAGTCACAGGCTTCGGTTGTCATCACAACCTTAACTTCAGCCCCTTCTTTAATAAGCAGCCGTATCAGGAAGGGAATTTTATATGCAGCTATTCCTGCAGTAATTCCTATCAGTATTTTTTTACCTTTTAGCATCCCTCTACGGTAAAAAATATTACCACTCGTTTTCTTTTTCTTTCAGAGGATTGCGCGAAAATATCTGATCTTTAAGGAATTCGTTAGTTGCAATCAAAGTGGGTTTCGGAAGATTTTCGTAATATTTTGCGAGTTCTATTTGTTCGCGATTTTCAAAAACTTCTTCAAGATTGTCACTCGGAGTTGCGAATTCTTCAATTTTCGAGTTCAATTCCTCTTTTATTTCCTGGGCAATCTGGTTAGCGCGTTTAGCTATTATCGCTACCGATTCGTAAATATTTCCGGTCGGATCATTAAGTTCCGACATATTACGTGTTATTGTGGTAGTTTCAATTTTCAACTTTTTGATATCCATATGTTTGCTTGTTTGTTTCGGGGATTTAATTGTTTAGCTCTTTTGAAATATTCTTTTTGAGTGCCATAGCCTTTGCGCTATACTCTCCAACAGGGAATCCCGCAATAAGTTCATCGTAAGCCTCTGAGGCAGCATTTAGTCTTTCGGTACGTTTATCGGAAACGCTATTAATAGCATATTCGTATTTAGACTCAAGAATAGAATAAAGTATTAACTCTTTTGATTTAGTATCGGGATAATCTTTTAAAACATTATTCAAAGATACAACTGCTGCTTTGTAATCCGACATTTTATAATACAGCATGGCAATATTAATTTCTTTCTTTTCGAGTTTGGCCCGTAATTCATCGATAAGTTTATTGCATTCAGCTATACGTTCGCTTTTAGGATACTGACTGATAAATAATTGTAACGATGAAATCGCTTCATGAGTTGAAGTCTGGTCAAGTGACGATCGCGGAGATTCCAGGTAACTGCAATACGCACTCAGGTACAAAGCTTCCTCAGCGTAAACACTGGAAGAAAAATTGGTTGCAAATGTTTTAAAGTAATAAGTTGCGAGAATGTAGTCTTTCTGCTTGTAGTAACAATTGGCATTATAATAAGCTATCTTCTCAGCTTTATCGGTTCCTTTGAAATAAGACTGAATCTGTTCGAATAGCTGCTGAGCCTGACCATAATTGCCTTTTTCGTAATATTCAATCGCTTTAGTGTACTTCAGCTCATTATCTGAACTTTTAAGCAGTTTCTGGTATGGACTGCACGATATCATCACCACAGATAATATCAAAACTATAAAAATAACCGATTTTCTGATCATGCTGCAAAAGTACACATTTTAACCTGAATTATAAAACGATTATGCTTAAAGCAAATTGCAGATATTAGTTAAATATTATTAAAATGTAGGTAATAAACTTGCTTTATAGGTTTCAAGGCAGCGTTGACGTGCATAAGCGTGCTCTAAAATAGGTTGAGAATACTGTTTAGTTCCGAATTCAGGAATCCATTTTTTGATATAAATGTTTTGAGGGTCAAACTTTTCAGCTTGTGTAAGCGGGTTAAATATCCTGAAATAGGGAGCAGCATCACATCCGGTGCCGGCTGCCCATTGCCAGTTGCCATTATTGGATGAAAGTTCAAAATCGAGGAGCTTATCTGCAAAATATGCTTCACCCCATTGCCAGTTTATAAGTAAATGTTTTACTAAAAAGCTTGCAGATACCATCCTAACCCTGTTATGCATAAATCCTGTGCTGTTAAGTTCACGCATTCCGGCATCCACCAAAGGATATCCTGTTTGTCCCGAACTCCATGCTTCAAAGTTCCTTTCATTATTTACCCATTGAATAAATTGGTATTTGGGCTTAAATGGCTGATGAACAACATACGGAAAATGCCACAAAATCTGCATAAAAAATTCTCGCCATATCAACTCTCCCAGCCAGGTTGCATTAATTTCAATAGCCTTTGAAACTAAATGCCGTATACTTACAGTTCCAAATCGAAGATGAACACTGACTTTGCTTGTTGCATTCAAAGCCGGGAAGTCACGTGTTTTATCATAGTTCACCAATGCTTGTACATTGATATGATATGGGCTGAAAACATCTTTTATTTCAGTAAAACCAATGTCCGCCAATGAAATAGTTTTTTTCTCTTCTGTTTGAATAAAATTAAACAGATAGTTTTCTGATTTCCAATTATATAAATGACCCGGTTCTTGATTTAGCTTCTCGAGCCAACGATGACTGTAAGGAGTATATATGGTATAAGGATCACCTGAATGTTTAGATATTTCATTCTTTTCAAATAGTACCTGGTCTTTAAACGTCTGGAATAGAACGCCTTTCTCAGCCAGCATCTTTTTAATCATCAGATCACGATCAATAGCATAGGGTTCATAGTCGTGGTTAGCGCAAACTCTGTTTACGGAGTAGGTGGATAAGATGTGTTCAAATACTTCAACCGGATTGCCATGAAATACCTGTATGGATGTTTTATAAGGTAAAAGTAATTTGTTCAAATGTTGAATTGCCTGGTAAATAAAACTTACGCGTTTATCGTCAGGATTGAGATTCTGTAATATCTTTTTATCAAAAATGAAGATAGGCAATACATTAAAACCCGAAGTAAGAGCTTTAAAAAGTGCTGTATTATCAAATAATCTCAGATCGCGTCTGAACCAAAAAACTGCAATAGGCTGGATGATATTCATAGCATTAATACATGACTGCAATTTACAATATTTTTAGAGGCATTCAGTAAATTGTTTTAATAAACAATCTTCCTTCTTAGAAAGTTTAGTAGTTTTGCGCCACGAAAAAAAATATTAATTTAAATACTGGAATTGTGGATCTTTTTGAAAAACGTGTTCGTAATCTCGGACCACTGGGAATGTATGCCAAACAAGCTGATGGATATTTTATGTTCCCAAAACTTGAAGGCGAAATAAGCAACAAGATGATTTTCAGAGGCAAAGAGCGTCTGATATGGAGCCTGAATAATTACCTTGGATTAGCTAACCATCCTGAAGTGCGTAAAGCTGATGCAGAAGGCGCTGCTAAATGGGGCATGGCTTATCCAATGGGAGCACGTATGATGAGTGGTCAAACTGTTTTTCACGAGCAACTTGAGCGTGAACTTGCTGCGTTTGTTAATAAAAAATCTTCATTTTTGCTTAATTTCGGATACCAGGGCATGATTTCAGTAATTGATGCCATGGTTGACCGTAATGATGTGATTGTTTATGACAGCGAAGCACATGCTTGTATACTTGACGGTATGCGCCTGCACATGGGCAAACGCTTTGTGTATCCGCACAACAATATGGAAAACCTACGTAAAGGGCTTGAAAGAGCAACCAAGCTTACTGATCAATCCGGTGGCGGAATTCTTGTTATTACTGAGGGTGTTTATGGAATGTCAGGCGACCTTGGAAAAATAAAGGAAATCGTTGAACTGAAAAAAGAATTCAATTTTCGCTTGCTGATTGACGATGCTCATGGATTCGGCACCATGGGACCAAGCGGAGCCGGAACCGATGAGCATTTTGGTGTTCAGGACGGAGTAGATATGTACTTCGGTACATTCGCAAAAGCTATGGCTGGAATCGGCGGTTTTATTGCCTCAACCGAGCCTATAATTGATTTCCTGAAACACAATATGCGTTCACAGATATTTGCCAAATCATTGCCAATGCCTATGGTAATAGGAGCTTTGAAACGGCTCGAACTGGTTCGTACCAAACCGGAACTCAGGAAAAAACTTTGGACTATTGTTGAAGCCCTTCAAAGCGGACTGCGTGAAGCCGGATTCAATATCGGGAATACCGAATCACCGGTAACTCCAGTATTGCTTAACGGTACTATTCCTGAAGCAACAAATATTACTGTCGAAATGCGTGAAAAATATAATATCTTTTGTTCCATTGTATCTTATCCGGTTGTTCCGAAAGGCGTAATTCTGCTAAGGCTTATCCCTACTGCGGACCATACACTGGAGGATGTTAAATATACCATTGATGCATTTAAAGAAATAAATACAAAATTGGTAAACGGAGAATATGCAAATACTGCTTTTGCAGATATTTCAAATCTTTAAATACAAGAAAGAATTACTCTTCCAAATGCCTGGTTTTTTCGACCGGGCTTTTTTTTTATTTATGGTAAAGTCATAGATTTGTCATTAATACATCGCTCCAAAAATGCAAATTGAAAAACGCAAATCATTAAATATTATCATTAATTCGACTGCTTTTTACATGCTTTCGTATCTGGTGGTTCTGTTGTTGTTTCAATTTACTACATCTGTTGCTTCCGATATTTTTAATATTTCCACCACGCTGTATTACAATAAGATGAGCTTCAATGCCATGCCTGATTCGTGGACTTTTGATGCAGTTAAGGTAATTTATACTTCAGGTAATATTATTTTATTTCTGGTTTCGATTTCGTTTCTGGTTATAATAATTAAGGCTATGGAATTTAATGGACTGCTCAGGCTTTTCTTTCTCTGGGGATTTGTTCATTCCGTTTCCATGCTTTTTGGTTCATTTATAATAGGAGCTTTTAATTTCGAAGGATTTGGAATAGTATTAAGTTATCTGTATTTAGCGGATACCGCTAAAATGCTCTTATTGTTTATTGGACTTTTAATACTTATAGCTATAGGAATGGCCATGGTGAAAGCTTTCTTGTTTTCAGCAAATATTTATTTTCAGTTTTTATCACCCAAAATGCGTCCTGCCTTCAGGCGAGATCAGTTTATAATACCTTACATCATATCAACCTTTTTTTTGCAAATAATAAAATATCCTCTCTCATTATATGAAACACTTATTTTATTTATCCCGTTTTTTATTCTTATGCCTTTATATTGGGGAATAGGTCGTTATCCTGTATTTTATTTTGAAGAGGTAGAAAAAGAAATAAAGATCAGTAAAAGGCTCGTCCTAATTACAGTTGCTGCTTATACTTTATACAGGATTGTTTTAGGAATAGGAATAAATATTGGCTGAGAAAATTATCAAATGATGATTAACGTCGGATCAATATCTGTAGCCCACTGATATATTCCACCCTCAAGCACATAAATATTTTTAAATTTCAGTTTCTCTGTCAGGTACAAATAGGGAGCCTGGCTCTTAACACCATAAAGACAGTATATAATAACGGGTATGTCACTGGAAATCATATGACTCATATCAGGAATATCAATCTGAGGAATATTAATTGCCCCTTCCATATGGCTTTCAGCAAATTTATCTGCTTCACGCGTATCTATTAATTGAAACAACTCATTTTTTTCAATTTTTTCTTTGAGTTCAAATGTTGTAATGTGTTTCATCTTTTATAATATATTTTATGTGTCAGGTGTTCGTGCAACGCAGGTTTGAAATTATCAATGTATTGAGTTATTTAAAGGAGTTAATTAAACCGCTAAGTTACTCACTTCCTACTCATTTTAAAGATAATTATGAACTAAAGATTCAACTTGATAAAGTTTAATATCACCCCGATAGCTATCAGGAACAAATGGTATTATGAAATAACAGCTATTTCATGAGAAAAAATTATATAAATCGAATTAAAAGGACATATTATTTATACAAAGATAAGAAAGGGAATAAAAAAAGGAGTGCAAAGCACTCCTCTTTTAAATGTCAACCAAGGTCGGAATTACTTAACTTCCTTGATAAGGCCTTTAGCAATTGAATCAGCATGAGCAGCTTCAGCAGCAGCCATAGCTGTTGAGTCAGCTAAACGAGCTTGTTCAGCAGCTACGTTACTTAATGAATCAGCAAGTGCTATTGAATCTTGACGAGCTTTTTCAGCTTTTTCTTCTGCACTGGGTCCGCAAGCTACAAAACCTACCATACCAGCAATCACAAACATTGCAAATAATTTTTTCATATCTAAGTTTAATTAAAAAACGGTGCGAAATTACAAGCAATTTTAATACAAATCAAACTTTAGTTAAAAAAAAATTAAGTTTTTTTAACATATCGCATATTATGCTTATATACAGCATATTATGAATCATGGAATTTCAAAAAAGATATTAACAATCCTTTAAAATCTGTTAATAACAACAATTTCTGTGTGTACAAGTAAAAAAAAGCTTATGATTTTCTTTGTTTTTACCCAAAAACTAACTTCAAATTATTGTTGTTTTTCAATTGATTGCTAAAGGCTAAGTGTTTTTGGATTATTAGCAGGCACTATTGTTTCATTCAATTGGGTTATATTTGCATTTATTAAAACCGGTACCAGAATGTCACTAAATAATCTACCTAAACTTCCTTTTAATGAGCCAGTTATTGTTTTTACCATATTGATTACCATTATACTTCTGGCACCAATCATATTTAAAAAATTCAGGATTCCGGGAATTGTAGGCCTGATTGTTTCCGGAATTGTTATCGGTCCTCACACATTAAACCTGGTTGAATTTGGAGAAAGCATTAAACTGCTCAGTACAGCCGGGATGCTTTACTTAATGTTTTTGGTAGGTATTGAATTGAACTCACGCGATTTAATACGTAACAAAAACAAGAGCTTTACCTTCGGGGCACTAACTTTTTTTGTACCCTTTATTTCCGGATTTATAATGGGTCATTTCTTTTTATCTTACAATCTTTCAGCATCAATACTTACAGGAATTATTTTTTCAACCCACACACTTATAGCCTACCCTATCGCAAGCAAACTGGGAATCACCAAAAGTGAAGCTGTAACAGCTACTATTGGAGGCACAATAATTGCAGATACAGCAGCTCTTATTGTACTTGCTTTTATTTCAGCCACAACCGAAGGTACATACACTTTCCTGTTTTTAATACGAATAATTTTTTCGATTTCAGCATTTTCTTTCATAATACTGTGGGGTGTTCCTAAAATCAGCGCCTGGTTTTTTAAAAATCTTGAAGGTGAAAGCGGCTCACAATATATTTTTGTGCTGGCAATACTGTTTACATCAGGACTTCTGGCCAAAGTAGCTGGAGTTGAACCTATCATTGGTGCTTTTCTTGCGGGATTGGCTATGAACAGTATTATTCCCCATACGTCGGCATTAATGAACCGTATTTCATTTATTGGAAATAATTTTTTCATTCCTATTTTCCTGATCAGTGTTGGAATGATGGTTAATTTGACCTTTATTTTTACAGACCTGGGATCATTATTCTTAGCTGTTGCACTGGTAGTTGTAGCAATCTTCAGTAAGTTTCTGGCTGCCTTAATTATGCAGTTGTTTTATAAATTTACTAAGACTGAACGACAGCTGATTTTCGGTTTGAGTGTTTCACGAGCCGCAGCAATTATTTCGATTGTCATAGTGGGATATAATCTTAAACTGATTGGATTGGATGTTTTAAACGGAGCTATTCTTATCATCCTTGTATCTTGTTTTTTAGGTTCGTTTATAACCGAAAGAGCCGGACGAAAACTTGCCATACTTGAATCGCAAAAAAATCCGGTAAAGCCCGACCTGCCTGAAAGAATCATGGTTCCTGTTTCAAATCCTGAAACAATTGAGGGTTTAATTGATTTTGCCATACTTATAAAAGAATCAAATTCGGAGTCTCCGTTACATGTGCTTTCAGTTGTTCCCGATGATGCATTTGCAGAAAACCAGATACTTCAAAACAACAAAACATTTGAAACAGCAATTTCACATGCCGCTGCTGCTGACATCAAATTAATTCATGTTTCACGAGTGGATTTGAATGTTGCAAATGGGATTTCACATGCGGCAAAGGAATTAATGATAAATAAAATTGTGTTGGGTTGGAATGGAAAAATTACCACTACTAATTTCTTTTTCGGAAGTATAATTGAAAAACTGATTGGAAGTACAGAACAGATGGTATTGGTAGTCAAAGTTTCTGTTCCAATAATTACGACCAGGCATGTTGTTGTTGTAATTTCAGAAAATGCTGATTACGAAGCCGGCTATATCTCAATGTTAAATGTCCTTAAGATTATTGCAGCCCGAACAAGTTCTTCTTTGTTTTTTACCGGTTCCGAAAAATCTCTTTCTGTTATACGAAAAACGTTAAGCGTTGACAACTCAAACATTAAAACTGATTACTTGATTTCGGATTCATCACATCCCCTGGTTGATAATGCTCAAAAGGTCAATAACCAGGATTTGTTGATTGTAATTGCTGCCAGACGCCGCACATTGTCATACTCACATTATTTAGAATACATGCCACGCGACCTTGAACGGCATTATGAAAATAAAAACTTTATCATTATTTATCCTGAACAAAGAGCTTCTGAAATCCAGGCGTTTTCTCCATCACTTGATGGTCTTGAAGTATCTGCAATTCAGGAGAATATCGGAAGGTTTACGAACCTGAGTTATCCCAAACGAAATGCCCCCAAAAGTCGCCATAATTCAAAAACAGAATAAATAACTCGCTTAAATCGCAAATAATTACTATATTAGAATAAATTTTCAACCGGAATGAACATACAAATACCTTTAGCTGAACTTCTCAGACCCAAAAATGCAGATGAATTTATCGGACAACCCCATCTGATGTCCGAAGGAACTGCTTTCAGGAGATTGATAAACGGAGGCTCAGTACACTCTATGATTTTCTGGGGGCCACCGGGTGTAGGTAAAACAACGTTGGCGCTTATCATTGCAAATACTACCGGAAGGCAGTTCTATACGTTAAGTGCGATAAACTCAGGTGTAAAAGATATCAGGGAAGTGATTGACACAGCCCAAAAAGATGCATCACAGCCCATACTTTTTATTGACGAAATTCATCGGTTCAGCAAGTCGCAACAGGATTCACTTCTTGGAGCTGTCGAGAAAGGTATTGTGATTTTAATAGGTGCTACGACTGAAAATCCATCTTTCGAAGTGATATCACCACTTCTCTCACGTTGCCAGGTTTACATACTAAAGCACCTTGAAGAAGATGACCTTCTTGTAATTATGAAGAAAGCAGTTGAAACACTTGGCAGTATTCATGATATTAAAATTAAAATACTTGAACATGAAGCTTTGATACGGATTTCCGGTGGTGATGCCCGAAAATTGCTCAATGCAATTGATATTATTGTTGCATCGTTGCTTACTTCAGGGAAACCAATTGAGATTAATAACAAGAATACATTAAGTATCATTCAGCAAAACCTTGCGCTGTACGATAAATCGGGTGAAATGCACTACGATGTTATTTCCGCCTTCATTAAATCCATGCGCGGCAGTGATCCTAATGCATCTGTGTATTGGCTTGCCCGAATGATAACTGCCGGTGAAGATCCGCTGTTTATTGCCAGGCGTATGGTGATACTGGCATCCGAAGATATTGGAAACGCAAACCCAACGGCATTGGTGCTGGCAAATAATTGTTTTGATGCAGTCAATAAAATCGGTTTCCCGGAAAGCCGCATCATTTTATCACAAACAGCTATCTACCTGGCTTGTTCGCCAAAGAGCAATGCCTCTTATATGGCAATTGAAGACGCTTTGGCGGCAGTTCAGCAACATGGAGACCTTCCGGTACCTTTGCATCTTCGAAATGCCCCTACAAAGCTTATGAAGAATATAGAATATGGCAAGGATTACAAATATGCTCATCAGTATGATGGCAATTTTGTAAATATTGAATTTCTACCCGAGAAAATTAAAGGAATAAGATTGTTCGATCCCGGGAATAATGCACGGGAACACGAAGCCCGCGAGAAACTGAAGAAAAATTGGGGCGAAAAGTACGGCTATTAAATACATTCTTAAAATGAAAAACGTAAAGAACATGAACATAATCAACGAAATACCTCTTTTAAAATATACAGATTCAGGAAATTTCTTCCTGATAGCAGGACCGTGTGTGGTTGAAGATACCGAAAGCCCGGTTGAAATTGCCCGCAGGTTGGTTGAACTGTCGGATAAATACCAGATTCCTTTCATTTTTAAAGCCTCCTACCGAAAAGCGAACCGTTCAAAAAGCTCCTCTTTCACTGGCATTGGCGACGAAAAAGCGCTTGAAGTTCTTGCCAGGATAAGACAAATGTTCCAGATTCCGGTTGTAAGCGATATCCATAGTGAAAATGATGCACGTTTGGCGGCGAACTATGTTGATGTACTTCAGATACCTGCATTTCTCTGCAGGCAAAGCGAATTGCTGATAGCTGCAGGAGAAACAGGGAAAGTTGTAAATATAAAAAAAGGTCAGTTTTCGTCAGCAGAAACCATGCATTTTGCAGTTGAAAAAGTCAGGGAAACCGGAAATAATAATGTAATGCTCACTGAACGGGGTACAACATTCGGATATACCGACCTGGTAGTTGATTTCCGGAATATTCCTGTGATGCAACAAGTAGGAGTACCTGTAATACTTGACGTTACACATTCACTTCAACAACCCAACCAACCTGCCGGGATTACCGGTGGAAGACCTGATCTTATTCCTTTAATGGCCAAACTTGGAGTAACTGCAGGGGTTGAGGGATTATTTATGGAAACACATCCTAATCCGGCTATAGCCAAATCAGATGGAGCAAATATGCTCCGGCTTGACCTGATGGATAGCTTGCTTGGAGAACTTGTTAAATTAAAGAAGGCGCTTGGATAAATTTATTTAACATAGGCTTCCATTCCCGGCATCACCCAGCCTAATAAAAGACCATAAACATGCTGGGCCAGAAAAATCATAACGAATCCTACAGCAATTGTGATCACAATAAATCGCAATTTCTTTTCAAGTGAAATATCAAACATTTCCTGAACGCCATACCAGAAAATATACAGGATGTAAACAACAAAAATGTATATGCCTATCGGAATCAGAATCCTCAATAATGGGTGCAGGTATACAAAAAATGTTACGATAAAAAGTGGGGTAAAAGTATAGACCACTAATTTCAGAATCCGAAAGTAATCTGTTTCAATTCCAAGTTTAGGCAATGTGAAATTCAGCATTGCAGCTGCAAGTATAATCAACAGATATGGAATAACAACCCAAGATATAAGATTAAACAACAGTAATAAAGCAAGGTTTAACGAATAGCCAAGCACAGATTTTGCAATAAAAAATAATCCGATATCACGTCCTATTGCACTAAAAATAATGATTGGGAAAGCAAAGTTCCACATCAATTCTTTGGGCGTTTCCTGTTCGTCTCTGATTGCTTTCCATTCAATACTTGGAATAAGCGAAACGCGCATTGCCTTGATAACTATCTCTTTAAATTTCATTAGTAATTGAAAGTCAGTATTAATAGTGATACATGTAAAGAGCTACTCCAGTACTACACGTCTGAGTGTACCTGTATTGTTATCGATGCTAATATTCTGCAAACTTGTTGCAGGTAAAAATGTAACTACTCCAAATTGATTGATAACAAACCTGCTTTCAAGTATCAGCTGCCCCCCAACATTTACAGTTACGTTGGCTTTATCGGGAATACGGTAATAAAGTCCATGTGATGCCCGCTGACCGGAATTAAGCTTTGCAGTTTCTGTTTTTAACGATTTTGTATGATTGATACTGCTAGCATTTATCTGAACAAAATCACCTGAAGTTGCAGTTTTGGGAATAATACCTTTGTTTATTGAAAACCGGCATAATGTTTCACTTGGATTATTTTTATCAACTACATAATAAAACGTGTAAGTTTCTTTCGAAGTGCTTGTTACACCTTTGAACAACTCAAGATAATCATTTTTCATACTGTTCATTTGGTTATACATAAACTCCATGGTTCCCTTTTCGTAATTAACTTCCTGATAACCATTAATGAGATTGAACATACTCTCGTCGAGTTTGAGGATAAACTCTGAAGCTTCGCGGGCCTTTTGTTCAATCGATTTAGCTGCGGATGTCTTTCTGAAAAATTTCTGTTCTATAATGGTTGAGTCAAGGCTTATCCGCTTGATAACTGTATCAGTCCGTTCAAAAACACTAGGGTTTGTAATTTCAGGCATATCAATACTTGTAGGAGAAAGGTCTTCGAAGCGTTGTTTCTTATTGACTTTTTCCTGACTTGAAGTTCCGATTCCTGAAATAACTCCTTCATTCGACAAAAACAGTTCAATGGCTTTCCTATCCTTTGATTTTGATGGCATCTGGATAAAATAGTATTCTGACGGATCTGGTTCACTATATGAAGTCAACCTGATATCATTAAGTCCATATTCAGTGCTATTTACAGAAGTAACCTCGGATAAACCCAGCATTTGATCTGCATATTCAGCAAAAGGTCCTCTCACTTTTTGTATTTTATTTACTATTATATCTACCTGGATAACCGTTTGTGGCAAGGAATAAAATAATCCGTTAAATTCAGACGTAATTGCAGATGTTCCTACTTTACTCACATTTATTTGTGCTCTGGAAACGCTAACACAAAACATAAGCAAAGCAGTTATAAAAATATTTTTTATCATAACTGCTGATATTGGTATTTCAAAAGTACAGTAAAATTATCTAATGTATTAAAACGGGTCAAATTTTCATTTATTGCCCGTGGATAATTTGGGAACACGTAGATACAGACCACGCTCTATCAATGTTGAAAGAAATCAGCCTATGGCCTAAAAGCGAAAATACATGAAGTAGGTAAAGAAGTAACGAAAAGATACTAATCAACTACTTGATAAACAGTAGTTCACGATATTTTGGCAAAGGCCACAATTCATCATCTACCAACAGTTCCAGTTTATCAACATGATACCTGATCTTCTCAAAAAATGGCAGTACTTCAGTATTATAAATTTCTGCCTTTGCAACCGTATCGTCAATCCGGTTTGCTATTTTTCGTTTATCTATCATTTCTGAAACCAATTGCCTTACAATCGAAATATGTTCCGAAATCTCTTTGATATTCTGCATCTGGCTATTCGAAAGCTTGACAAAAGTCTTGATGTCAAGCACCTCTTTAAGTCCTTTTACATTTTCAACCAAGGTATTCTGATACCGGATTGCAGTGGGAATAATATGGTTGTGCGAAAGGTCGCCAATGATCCTCGATTCGATCTGGATCTTCTTGATATAGTTTTCAAGATCAATTTCATATCGGGCCAATACTTCACGTTTTGTAAGCACATCATGTTCTTCAAACATTCGGATCACGTTTTCATCAGTCATGGCCTTTAATGCTTCGGGTGTTGATGGAATGTTAGCAAGACCACGTTTTGTGGCTTCAGCAATCCATTCTTCTCCATAACTATTTCCTTCAAACCGGATACGTTTTGATTCCTTAATATATCGACGAAGAATCTTGTAAATGGCGTCATCCTTATTGTCCCCTTTTTGTATCAAAGCATCGACTTGAGAACGGAAAGCTTTTAATTGTTCAGCCAATGCCAGGTTTAAAGCAATCATTGGTTTTGCACAATTTGCGGAGGAGCCAACGGCCCTGAATTCGAATTTGTTGCCCGTAAACGCAAACGGAGAAGTACGGTTACGATCAGTATTATCGAGAAATATTTCAGGGATTTTTGGGAGATTAAGTGAAAATTCAGCCTGTACACCTTCAGATGAATTAGCATTTACATTGCTTTTCTCAATTTCATCCAAAGTTTGCGACAATTGCGACCCGATGAATACCGACATAATTGCCGGTGGTGCTTCATGAGCTCCTAACCGAAGATCGTTACCTGCTGAAGCAATAACTGAACGAATAAGTCCCGAATGAGTATCAACAGCCTTTATGATATTTACAAGGAAAGTGAGGAACCTGAGGTTGGCTTTTGGTGTTTTGCCGGGAGATAATAAGTTTTCGCCGGTATTGGTCATCAGCGACCAATTGTTATGCTTTCCTGAGCCATTTACACCCTGGTAAGGCTTCTCGTGTAAGAGTAAGGTGAGATGATGCCGTTTAGCTACTTTTTCAAGGATATGCATGAGCAATTGGTTGTGATCAACAGCTATATTGACTTCTTCAAAAACAGGGGCACATTCATACTGACTGGGAGCGACTTCGTTATGGCGCGTCTTTACGGGAATTCCAAGCAAATGAGCTTCGTACTCGAACTCGCGCATAAAATCCATTACGCTTTCTGGGATCGTACCAAAATAATGATCCGAAAGTTGCTGATCTTTTGCCGAAGCATGACCAAAGAGCGTTCGTCCGCACAATGCCATATCAGGCCTTGCATGATAAATGGCAGTATCTACAAGAAAATATTCCTGTTCCCACCCTAGAGTAGCAATTACTTTTGATGTATTCCGATCAAAGTATTTACAAACTGCTGTTGCTTCCTTATCCAGCGAATGCAAAGCTTTGAGCATAGGCGTTTTATAGTCGAGAGCCTCGCCGGTGTAGGAAATAAAAATTGTTGGAATACACAAAGTGTCGTCCATAATAAATGCTGTGGATGTTGGATCCCATGCCGTATAACCGCGTGCTTCAAACGTATTGCGGATGCCACCGCTGGGGAAACTTGATGCGTCTGGCTCCTGCTGTATCAGTTCGCCGGCGCCAAAATGCTCAATAGCTTTACCTTCGGAAGTCGGCGAAAGGAATGAATCATGTTTTTCAGCCGTTGCCCCTGTTAACGGGTGAAACCAATGGGTATAATGTGTGGCACCTTTGGATATCGCCCAGGATTTTATCGCTGTGGCAACCTGGTCGGCAATTCGCCTGTCGATTTTTTCACCTTTATTAATTACATTTTGCAATTGCTGGAATGCTTCTTTCGACAAATGCTGACGCATAACTGACTGGTTGAAAGTATTTTCTCCAAAATAGTCAGAAACTTTACCATGCATTTCAATTGTGCGCTTAGGGCGCGAAATGGCTAATTCAAGGGCTTTAAAACGGATGTTCGACATTGTATAATATGTTTTATTTCGTGATCACAAAATTACCCATTAATTCAAGTATTAAAAGGTTAACCGGATGTTATTTTTGATAATTTTTTATTCCACAATTTTATTCCTGATCCTCAGGAACCAGAGTCCGGTAAATGTAAATAAACCATTGATAATCAATAGTTCAAAACCAAATTTGTATCCATTTAAAAGTTCAACTGAATAATCACTAAGCAGGAAACAGAATATTGGAGATAGGATGGCAACATAAGGAACTAATTTATCTTTCACCTGGAATTTGGTAAATAATCCAAAAGCATACAGACCAAGTAGCGGACCATACGTATATCCGGCAACAGTAAAAAGTTTATCAATAACAGCCCTGTCGTTAATAGCTCTGAAAAGAACGATCACAAATAAAAGAAGAACAGCAAATGCAATATGAACCTTGTAACGTAATCTTTTCTTTTGTTCTTCATTCAGATCATCCCTTTTATTTAAACCCAAAAAATCGATGGTAAATGAAGTTGTTAATGATGTAAGTGCACCATCGGCACTCGGGTATGCTGCTGAAATTAAACCAATTATAAATACCAGGCCGGCAAGTGGTCCCAGGTATTTAATTGCAATCATCGGGAAAAGATCGTCGGAACGCGTTGGTAATTCAATTCCGTGCTTTGTCGAATAAATGTATAAAACAGCTCCCAGGAACAGAAACATCAGGTTTACAAAAATAAGTACAATACTGAATGAAAACATATTTTTCTGAGCCTCACCAATGTTGCGGCAGCTCAGGTTTTTCTGCATCATTTCCTGGTCAAGACCGGTCATTACAATGGCAATAAAAGCGCCGCTTAGTATCTGCTTCAGAAAGTATTGTTTGCTGTGCCAGTCGGTTACAACAATGTCGGAATAATCGCTCTTCCAGACAGTAGATATTAAATGCCGGAAATCAAACTGCAAATCCTTACTTATCAGGTAAATAGACAGCCCGACAGCTAAAAGCATAAAAGTGGTTTGTAAAGTGTCGGTCCAGATAATGGTTTTTATACCTCCTTTTAATGTGTATAAAATGATCAATACAATAAAAATACTTACAGTAACAATAAATGGAATATTCCAGGCATCGAAAACAAATACCTGCAACACATTAACTACCAGGAACATCCGGAAGGAGGCTCCAATGGTCCGGGATAACAAAAAGAAAAACGCACCGGTTTTATACGACCAGAAACCGAATCTTTGCTCGAGATAAGAGTAAATTGACGTCAAGTTAAGCCGGTAATACAATGGCATTAAAACAGTAGCAATAACTGTGTAACCTATCAGGTAACCGGCAACAACAAGTAAATAACTGAATTGTGTTGCTCCAACCCAACCGGGAACCGACATAAAAGTAACGCCTGAAAGCGAGGCCCCGATCATTCCATAAGCTACCACAAACCAGGGCGAAGCTTTATTTCCAATAAAAAAAGATTCGTTATTTGCTTTTCGGGTAGTTACCCAGGTTACTGCAAAGAGCAAAATGGTGTATGCCAGGAAGCTGATGAATATTAGAGTAGGTGTCAATTTTGGGTATTTATAGTTTTGTTAATCAATTATTTATATTTATTATCTAACTTCATTCAGAAATATTTTCCTGAACGAATTCAGCAAACGAAACCAGGTCAGGGAATGAATAATCCAGGATACTGGCACTTTGAAAAGCTATGTCTTTATCAGTTCCAATTAAAACTGTGAGCATTCCAAGCCTGTGGCCAAAAAGAATATCGGAATATGTATCGCCTATCATAATACTTCGTTTAAAGTTAATCTGAGAAAACTGCTTTTTGGCTTTCAATCCCAGGCCAACAGCTGGTTTACGGGTAAAACTGCGTGTATTTTTTAGATCCGGACTGTAAAATACTGCATCAATCCGACCACCAGTTTCAACTACATTTTGCATCATTTTTTTGTGGACAATATCCAACTGAGAACCTGTCATTAATCCTCTGCCAATCCCCTGCTGGTTAGTTACAACTATTATTGGATTAAAATATTTTGCAACTATTTTCAATGCTTCCAATACACCGGAAATAAATTCAAATTCATCCGGATTTTTAACATAATCATCCGGAATGCGCTGATTTATAACACCATCCCTATCCAGAAATAATGTCCAACCTTGTACTATTGATAGTTTATTTCTCATCCTTAAATACTATCATTGATTGGGCTTTGGTATAATCTTCGGGAATTCCCAGATCCAGAAATTCAGCCTCCGTTTTAAATGCCTGCATTCTAAGCTCAGAGAAACATGTTTTGAAGATGTCATTCTCCATTGAAAATATTTTTTTCGAAAAATCATTGATTATTTGTCTGTTAATTAGATATATACCACCATTTATCCATCCACTCCCTTTTGATTTTTCTTTTTCCCGAAAGTCAGTTATTCTGCCATTCAAATCAGCATGTACTAATCCATATCTTCCAGTTTCGGGCAACTGTTTAACAGCAATTGTAATATCAGCTTCTGATTGGATATGTAGCTTTGCCATCAATTCCAGATCAGGAACGAAATAAGTATCTCCATTAAGTATAAAAACCTGATCCTGAATACAATGATTATAAGCAAGTTTAACAGCGCCACCTGTTCCTAATGGCTCATTTTCAATACCATATTTAATTGTCAACGACTTATACGAATCTCCAAAATAGTTGATTATTTGATCTTTACGATAACCTACCGATAGTATAACTTTATTAATTCCCTGGCTTATCAGATAATCGAGAACGTACTTTAAAAAAGGCTTTCCGTTAACCGGAGCCATGCATTTTGGAATACCAGGCAAAACCGTTTTAAGCCTGGTTCCCAATCCGCCTGCAAGTACAATCGCTTCTTTTGTATTCATCCGCAAACTAATCTTTAAATAGCTTTTCTTCAACAAGTTCACAGATGATATGACCCAAAGTAATGTGAGTTTCCTGAATTCGTGGAGTATCTTTAGATGGCACATTAAGCAGGAAGGTGCATTTTTCTTTTAACTGACCGCCATCCTGGCCGGTAAATCCAATTGTGACCAGACCTAAAGTATTGGCTTCGCTGAAAGCTCTCAGGATATTTATTGAATTCCCCGAAGTACTTAAGCCAATCAGTATATCACCTTTACTCCCCATGCCCATCACGAGCCTTGCAAAAACCTCATCATAGCCATAATCATTTGCTACAGCTGTTACATACGATGAGTTAACATGCAATGCTTCTGCAAAAAGAGGATGCCTGTCGAAATAAAAACGGCCCGATAATTCAGCAGCAAGGTGTTGCGCATCTGCAGCACTTCCCCCATTTCCGCAAAACAGAACTTTCCCGCCATTTTCGTAACAATGGACGATCTGATTTACAACTTTTTGTACGATTTCAAGCAAATCAGGATCATTTAAAACTTTAATTTTAAGGTCTATAGATGATTGAAGTATTGATTTTATTTTTGATTCCATGTCCATGTTTAGTTTCTTTAATAAGTGAAGTTTCGGGTTTCTAGGAAGTCCTGGTTACCAGTCCACAGGGAGTAAACTCATACCGTTCAGTTTTTCCGCCAAATTGCTTCAGAGATTCAATAACGCGATAACGTGTATTTCCGGGGCAATAGAAAAACATATATCCTCCCCCGCCGGCACCTGAAATTTTGCCTCCTGTTGCACCATTTTTAATGGCAGTTTTGTACAACTCGTCCAAATCCTGGTTAGTTATTCCTGAAGCCATCTGTTTTTTATACTTCCAGCCATAATCAAGAATTTTCCCAATTTCGTCCAGGTTCCCACGCAAAAGAGCCTCTTTCATCATAATCGCCTGCTTTTTGAGCTGGTGCATGGCTTCAATAGCAATCTCATCCCGATTCAATACATTCTGTTGCTGCTGCTGTATGATTTGTGACGAAAGCCGGCTGGTATCCGTATAATATAAAACCAGGTTGTGCGAAAGCTCATCAAGATATGAATCTTTGATTCTCAATGGATTGACTATAACTTTATCTTTATAAAATTCCATAAAATTAATACCACCGAACGTTGCCGAATACTGATCCTGCTTTCCTCCTGCCATTTTCAGGTCAATACGTTCAATTTCATATGCCAGTTGAGCAATATCGTATTCCCCTAACGGAAGTTTGAGCCATTCGACGAATGCGCCTAATATAGCCACAGCTAAAGTTGACGATGTACCAAGGCCTGACTGCTGAGGAGCATCAAGTGACGTTATTAGTCTGAAAGATAAATTATTTTTATGGTACTCTCTTAAAATTCTGTTATAAATCCCCGCATGAATATCGAATATTCCTTCTGGTTTTATCTCAGAATCAGTATTGTATATTTTTATCTGGCTTCCATCAGCCGTTTCGAAACAGATCTTGCCATCATTGGTTGGCTCTATTGTGGCGTAGGCGTATAGGTTGATAGTTGCATTCAGAATTCCTCCACCGTATAAATCAGAGTATGGTGATACATCTGTACCACCACCTGCAAGGCCTAGTCTTAAAGGAGCTTTACTTCTGATTAACATGGATTGGTAAGTTATGAGTTATGAGTTATGAGTTATGAGTTGCGGTTTAGATTTATCTTTTGATTTTGATGTGGCAACAACTGAATCAATACATTCAAGTAAAATTTCCCAGCTAAAACGTTTTTTCTCCTTTGCGGCGTTAGCTGAGAACTCTCCTTCTTTATTATCGTTAAAAAAACGGAACAAAGCATCACTTATTTCATTCACCTCAGGAGATACCACAAACCCGACTATCCCATCCGGCACCATTTCGGATAAACCGCCTACATTGGTTGTGAGCATTGATTTTTCGAAGTGATATGCAATTTGTGTAACGCCGCTCTGCGTGGCATCTCTGTATGGCTGAGCTACTATATCTGATGCACAGAAATAATTTACAATCTGATCATTTGCTATAAATTCAGTCCGAAGAATGATTTCCTCCTTCAGCCCGAGTTTATCAATGAGTTCGAGATAAGGTTTTCCATCAATATAGAATTCACCTGCAACCAGAAGTTTAACTTTTAAATCCCGGAAACGTTTATCAGCAAAAGCTTTTATTAACAGATCAAGTCCTTTGTACTCGCGGATAAAACCAAAAAACAGGATATAATGTATTCCTTCTTCAAGCCCTAATTGTATTTTAGCCTGTGTTTTTGAAACGGAGGCGCCAAAATTATCATACAAGGGATGTGGCGAATACATTCGGGGCCGGACTTTATCAAAAGCATCAAGATCATTCAGAACCGCACGCGACATGGCAATAAATCCGTCGCAACTCTTTACAAAATACTTTGATAGGAGTTTACCACCGGGCATCTTTTCGTGAGGAATAATATTATCCGTAATTGCAATAACTTTGCTATGTCCGTTGCGCCTTATAATCCGAGCCAGAGTTCCGAGGCTGGGTGCCATAAACGGCATCCAATAGCGTATGATAACAATGTCGGCTTTTAGCTTTTTTATTTCGCGGCCAACTTTGATCCAATTGAATGGATTTATTGAATTAACAGCGACTTTTATATCCAGACCTGAAGGTGGCTGATCAGTGGAATATTGTGTTTTTCCTGGAAAAAGGAAACCCGGATACTGTAAACTGAAAGTATAAATAGTAACCTTATCACCATGATCCTGAAAAGCCTTTGCCAGCCTTTCGTTGTATGTTGACATTCCTCCGCCCCTGAATGGATATGCTGTACCAATTATGATCACATTGCGTTTTTCCATCCTAAAGACTTACAAATTGAATGTCAGAATATTTTAGAGAAGTTCAGTCTCGATTAAGTAATGATTCCGTTCAGGCGAATTACGTGACACCATTTCAGCAAGAAAACCTGTCATGAATAATTGTGTGCCAAGCACCATACTTAACAATCCGAAATAAAAGAGAGGCCGATCTGTCATTCTGTATTCTGCCAGGAAGAATTTTGTATAAGCCAGCACACCAGCAATTGCAAATCCTATCAGAAAAAGCAACATTCCAAGCATCCCGAATAAGTGCATGGGTTTTTTCCCGAATTTCGAAACAAACATGATCGAAATCAGGTCAAGCGGACCGTTAATAAAGCGGTTAGCCCCGAATTTGGTAACACCAAACTTCCGTTTTCTGTGTTCAACCACCTTCTCCCCTATTTTCTTAAATCCGTTCCATTTTGCAATAACAGGAATGTAGCGATGCATTTCACCATAAACTTCAATACTCTTAACAACATCTTTTTTGTAAGCTTTTAAACCGCAATTATGATCATGAAGCTTTACTCCTGACATGAGGCTGGTCATGGAGTTATACAATTTTGAAGGAATATTTTTTGTTAATGAAGGATCATGACGCACTTTTTTCCAACCCGAAACAAGATCAAAACCCTGTTCTTTGATCATGGAAAATAAACCCGGAATTTCATCCGGGCTATCTTGTAAATCAGCATCCATGGTAATTATAACGTCGCCTGAAGCTGCTTTAAAACCTGTATTTAAAGCAGCAGATTTGCCGTAGTTCCTTCTGAATTTTATACCTTTTATCCTAAGGTCACTCTGATGTAATTGCTGAATAACATCCCAGGACTTATCATAGCTGCCATCATCAATCAGCAGTATTTCGTACGAGTATTTATTAGCCAGCATCACCCTCTCAATCCATTGACAAAGCTCGGGCAGAGATTCTTCTTCGTTGAGTAATGGCACTATTACCGAAATGTCCATAAACAAATTTATATTACCCCTCCTGAAGTATTATCGAAAACATCAGGATTCTTTTTCATTATTGCACCTATAATTAAGGCTATTATAGCACTTACAATAATGCTGATTAATGAATTTTTCAGAAATGCTGAAAAAGTACCCATTTTAGAATATTGTGCGTCTAATTTATCTAATTGCTGAGTTATTTGTTCATCAGTCATTTTACCGGAAAGATAATTCTCCATCCAGGTTTTTTGTGCTTCCATCATACTTTTATAGTATTCTGGTTCAACTACCATTACAAAGAGGTATGTGAATAATTGCGAAACAATCACAGAAATTGCAAGTGCTATAAAAGCATAAAGAAATGCGTTTTTAAAAGAAATAAATCCGCCGATGCTTGTTCTGTACTTTCTAAATAATACAACAAATAGTATTATGCTGACCGCTATACTACCCAAGCCGATAAGAATAGGCATCATAATACCTACAGGCTTGATATTAGCCACATACATGATTAAAAAAAGTACAATTGAAACAGCTCCGATAATGAGGCCAGTCTTTAAAGCTGAAATGAATAGAGAGTTTTTTGTTTCCATACGGCGAATATTTTTAAAGTTGGTTAAGTGCAAAGATAAGAAACTTGGTTTATGACCGCGAAAAATATGCAAGATGTTTTTTACGCTATAAAAAGTTGTATATTTGCAGTCGGGTAAGTCTTATACGACCAGCTCCTATTGAACTCCCCCAGGACAGGAATGTAGCAAGGGTAAATGGTTGAGCGGTGCGATATAAGTAGCTTACCCGTTTTTTATGCCCTAAACATAGTGAGATATTACATTTCAATATACTGATTTAAAGATAACTATAAAAAATTAACGCTATTTAAAATTTAATTACAGATATCAGACGAAGCTCAGCTAAAATATCAAATAACATAAAAAAGCAAGCAGACACTCATTAAAAGGTCTAACTTTGCATTAAATCATCTGTTAAAACATTTTCATTCAGCTTTGTTGTATTTGATTTGTTTTAATTCCAAAGATGGACCTGAAATAAAGATTAAAATCTTCAGATATGGCTTTGCTAATTAAAATACATCCCGACAATCCAAGTGAACGCCAGTTGCGTACAGTAGTTGAATGCCTTCGGGACGGTGGTATCATAGTCTATCCCACGGATACAATTTATGGAATTGGTTGTGATATATTTAAAAATAAGGCTGTTGAAAAAATTTGTGATTTAAGAGGGATAAAGACTGGAAAGTCAATGTTCTCATTTATTTGTTCCGATTTAAGCCAGTTATCAGATTATTGCAAGCCCATCGAGAATAATATTTTTAAAGTCATGAAAGCAAATCTACCCGGAGCTTTCACTTTTATTTTAAATGCCAGCAATAACGTCCCCAGACATATCCAGAGCAAACGTAAAACAGTTGGAATCCGTATACCTGACAATCCTATTACACTTGAAATTGTCCGGCTACTTGGGAATCCTATTATGTCGACTTCTGTTCATGATGATGACGAAATTCTTGAATATACCACCGACCCCGAATTAATTTATGAGAAATTTGCAAATAATGTTGATCTGGTAATTGATGCAGGTTTTGGAGGGAATATCCCATCAACCGTGCTCGATTGCACTGACGGAGAAGTAAATATTATACGCGAAGGAAAAGGGATTTTCAGGTTTTAAGAATTATTTCATTAAATTATTTGTGTTAACAATCTAATGAAACCTATGATTTGCGATTAAAATCCTGAATAAATGAATGGTTATTGCCATGATCTCTTTTATAACAGGGTTAGCTAAAAAATGTAAATATCTGAATTCCAATTACAAAAAAAATATTTTCATTTAAAGTTGCAAGATTGGAAGAAAAATGTACCTTTGCACCCTCAAAATAACGAGAATGATTCGCTAGCTCAGTAGGTAGAGCACATCCCTTTTAAGGATGGGGTCTTGGGTTCGAATCCCAAGCGGATCACTTTTACACATATAATAGCGCTGATAACCAATAAGTTACAGCGCTATTTTCATTTTGTGGGAAATATATGGGAAACATTATGATTTTTGCTTATTTTACTGGTGTTCCAGATGTTTTTACAATGCTTTTAGATTGATATTATATTTTCAAAATTCTCCAAGAGCATACAAACCTCTCTTTCCAAGTTTAGCTTCCCAATTCATTACCTGGTATAATGGCAATTCACTACAATAATACTCAGGAGTTGCTTTTGCATACCCTCCAGCGATCAATAATTCATTTAGACATGAACCATCCGGAAGGATTACATAAGCAAGCTGACGGCCCCAAAAATCATTTTCGTTGCCAGGTTCTGTATATAAAGTCACCCTAGTACCAGGTGGGCATAATCTAAGAACAAATTCTTTTGATTGGTTTCCCATAAACCGGAGCATCTCCCCTGCTATCCTGGTCTTTTCTTCATCTTCGCGAAGCTTTCTCCCCCTTCTGGTTTCAGGAGCATCAATCCCATACAATCGGATTTCCTTTTCTTCATGCGTGTATATTCCGATTACGGCAATGCTGTCA
>JBBQGD010000012.1:0-33394 GCA_038322655.1 Bacteroidales bacterium
GTCGGCTTCTTCTAAAAATCTGGTTTGAAACTTTTGCATTTATTTTTTCCTGCAAATATAGTCAATGTTTCCAAATATAGCAACTTTAAAATTTCGATAAATGTCGGATTTCCGCTTTTCTAAGGTGACGCATAACGGTTAGGCTATGAATAGTGGCGGATTGCGTGGTTCTCAACTGTCAACCAACACCAATGCTGGTGCGGGCGACAAAACTCCCAATTATGTATGTAAACCGCCATTATTTATAGCCTTTGTTGGCGGTATGTGCTTTATTTTCATCAATTATCTTGTTCAATTTTGGCTGAATTATCCAGATGCCAATAATCATTATTACCATCAGAAAGAATTCTCTGGAATAATCACCAAATTTTAAATCCTTTTTGCTCTCATATTGCGTATAAGCCTTTGCTGAGAAATTGACAAGCTTTATCATTGAAATGAATCCAAGTAATCCTGCCCCAAAAATAAAGTATCCATTTAAAGGTTTCGCAGAATCTAAATTTTTATAAAGGTATCCAAATGGAATCATAGAAATAAGATAAAGAATGAACCATAAATCTTCCTTGTAATTCTCAATCCTGTTTTTTGCATTAAGGTTATTAATTACTTTCCCAATTGAATAAATCCAACCGATTATCGCAATTCCAAATAATACAGTTGTCAAAATCCAAACCGGAGTATTTACAGTCGCAATGAAAACAATATCTGTAAAAATCCATATTAGGAAGAGTTGCCAATGTTTAAATTTCAAAAATACTTTCATAGTTGTTCTGTTTTTTTTAGCATTACCGCCAACGGTTACGCTATGGCAAGTGCGGGAATAGATTGTTGCTCAACTGTCAGCCAGCACAAATGTATATATAGATTTCAAATGTTTCAACAAACACGCAACCCCGCATTTGCTATAGCGTTTGTTAGCGGTAGTGTTTATGTTCATTTCCAATATTTTTCTATTAGTTCTAAAATTTTATCTCTGTCAATTAGGTAAATACAACCTTTAAAATGTTGTGGAATTTTTTGAATTATCTTGTCTTTTGCGTTTTCAGTAAAGTGTCCACTAATTGCAATTATAAATATAGAAATATTTCTTGTCTCATTTGCACTTACTTCATAGTAAGGCATTGCAAAAGCGTCATTAAGCTGTCCTATAATTTCGTCTATCTCAGCATTAACATTACCCCTTAGATTTCCAGCTTTAGCTTGTATTGCAAAATGTCTTAGGTTGCCGAATTTAGTAAGTTCAGAAAAAGTAAAGTCCTTGCCATACTCACGAATACCGTGATTAAATCGAACATCTATAAAATCCATTTTACGGAGCAAAGGGAATATTATTTCAGTGCAAAATAATTTTTCGTCAGTCTCATACTCTTTTCTCCAAGCTGCACCTGATAAAATTCGTTCTGTCTGTTTTATTAAATCCTTTAGAATTGTTGAATACTTAGTTATTATTTCGCCAAATTGAAATTCATCTTCAAGTTGAATGGTTACTTCTAAATTTTTCCAATCATCATCAATTTCAAGACTCTCTGGGTCAAAGTTAAAATGAATTGAGTCTTTAACTACGTCTGCTAACGCTACAAGAAAGGTTGTAAGCCCGTATTGGCCTTCCCAATACTTATTAGGTTGTCTGCAGCCAAAAACAATTTCAATTTTATCTTCTGTTTTGTAAAATTCAAGTTCGTGGAACAAAAATGTCCCGAAACCGTCAGGGCTATGAGTTTGAATTATTAAATCGTTTAGAAAACTAACAGGTGAAAATGTCATAGTCATTAGTTCTTGAATGTCGATTTCCAACATCAGATGAGGCTCAACTTCTTCAAGGTCATAAACCTTGTCATTATAAGTTAATTCTCCTGTTTCTCGATTTAATTTCATAAAGTAAAATTGTCAATTTAACATTACCGCTAACGGTTACGCTATGGCAAGTGCGGGAATAGATTGTTGCTTAACTGTCTGCCAGCACAAATGTATGTAAAGATTTCAAATGTTTCAACGAACACGAAACCCCGCATTTGCTATAGCGTTTGTTAGCATTAGATTTTCTTTTCTTCAGTCGAGTCAAATTTATTCTAAATTCTGAGTTGACAAGAAAAATTCATTGAAAGTCTTTCCGGGAAATTCCTTTCAGATTCTCAAAATTGTCGGGCAAAGCAGTCAAACCGAAAAGTCGAGCAAAGTTGTCGCGCCGAGTTTTTCGTGCCAGGAATTCGCCGAGCCAGTCAAGCCGAAAGTTAAAACTGTCTTGGAGAGAATTCTGCGTTGTCAAAATCGAGTTTCTGTCAGGAAAGGCTTTCAATGAACGAAAAATAGTCTTAATATATTGATTATCCGTAATTTGCCGTGATTTCTAAATTTAATGCTAACGGTTACGCTATGGCAAGTGCGGGAATAAATTGTTGCTCAACTGTCAGCCAGCACAAATGTATTTAAAGATTTCAAATGTTTCAACGAACACGAAACCCCGCATTTGCTATAGCGTTTGTTGTGTGCAGGGTTTATTTTGGTTCTATAAACAAGAAAGTCAATGGGATTTTGAAATCTTGATTAAATTTCAGATTAAGAGTTCTAATTATTAAGTGAATTGTCTTAAGAGATTCTAATGATTCATGATATGTGCATTTTTCACTAGTGTGTATCATGCTGTTTCTTAGAGAATTGACTTTATCAACTTTTTTCGCTGTGAGTTTCTGGTCATAAATTGATATTCCAGTTAACGATTTTAATAATGGGCCAATATAGGTTTTTATTCGATGTTCTTTGATTTGCCTCAACAGTTCTTCTTTCTCTTTTTCATCCAAATGTGTCAATTTCGATTTTATAGTCTTTTGGACACAGTAATCAAGTATTGAAAAAGATATCAATAGACTTTCTTCATATAATCCTCGTTCTAATAAGTCAATAGCTTTCTGCAGTGTTGACCATTCGAACGGTACATCTTTTTGAATTGTTTTTATGCTTAGCAGCTCTCTTTCTTTATTTGTAAAATTGTCTTTGGCACTTGAAATTTCATGCTTACCATCAATGTCAATCCGATAAAACAAAAAATCTTCAATTCCGATATTTCTCAAATGAATTTTTACCAATGGGTATTCATTGGAATAAGAATATCTTATTGAATCAATGATTTTGTTTATCTTCCCAATCAATTCAATCACAAGCCTAGGTTCCATTGAAGAAGATATTGGGATTTCTTTAATGGGTACTTCGAATTCGATAAAACAGGATGATTCTAGATGATAATTGCCCTTTAATTCATCTAAAAATCTGTCAAAAATTGATGTTTTGTAATGAAGTTTAAATATTTGAAAATTCGGTGAATCAGATTCTTCGAGTATTATTTCGATCGGCTCAATTTTGGGCTTGATAGATATTATTCCTAACAATTTTACTCGATGTAAATTCCTGTCTGTCATATTGTTGGATTTTTTTCTAACCTTGCACACAACGGTTACGCTATGGCAAGTGCGGGAATAAATTGTTGCTCAGCTGTCTGCCAACACAAATGTATGTAAAGATTTCAAATGTTTCAACGAACACGCAAACCCGCATTTGCTATAGCGTTTGTTGTGCATAGTTTTTTTTAATAGTGTCCAAAAGATCCTTGTGAAATATATTTATCATTTGTTGAATCAAAAATTGTAACCTTCGAATAAAATAGGAAGAATCTGAAATTCACAATTAACTTTCCACTTTCATTATATTCAAGGATGATGTCGTTTAAAAATCCATCCTTTTTCTTAGATTCAATCTGTCCATTTATAAAATATGTTGTCAGTTTGCCGAGGTGTCCTTTTTTAAATTTACCTTTTTGCCATAATTCTCCAGTTCCTCTGAATATCTCATATCTTCCTTGGCATTTCTCACCGCAATGAACATAATAATAATAAGTCGGTCCAATGTGTTGGGAAGTCGATGAAAGATAAATTGGCGGTATTATCAATGTGTCGATTCTATTTGAATTAATATCAATGTCTCTATTCAGATTTCCCGAAGGCGAGTATGTCTGTAGATTATACAATCCTTTCTCAGGAATTATGCATGTTCCATTTGAATCAGGGATGTATTTAGATTTAGAATACATGGTTCTTTTTATTTTTGTAATACAATAAGATGTTGATTTAATTATCGAACTATCACACGAGTAAAATAAATATAAATCATAGGTATATTTATCAAAATTCTGTGACTCTGAAGTCAGAGCAGTGAAAATAAAAATCAAGCAAATCAAATATTTCATTCTAATTTTATAGTTAATCCGTGTCGTCCTAAAATTATGCACAACTAGTTTATAACATCAATTTTATCCCACTCTCATTTATTTTTTTCTTGCTGCCGGCCGGGTTTGTACCCTGGCGAAATAACTATTCCGTGCCACCAGATACTTTTTTTTACCATTTCAAATATACTTCTATTCTTATTAGCTTTAGTTGCCAATTAATAAAAAAAAGCCCGGGCGCAGTGATATGCCGCACCCGGACCGGTCACCGTCCATCTTATTTAGTATTTTTCTTTCTGGAATCCCCACTCGCGGATCACCGTTTTATAGGTGTCGGGGTAGTTGCCCGGAGTACATTGATAATGGCGTTATGTGTTTTTACAATCTCCTTACGCAACTGGTTTTTGGCGCCTACCTGGTCCGAAACGCTTCCGTCGACACCGGCTGCCTGACTCAGTAGTTCATTGTAACTATTTTTGGTGGTTTCCCAGAAAGTGGCTCCATATTTCTCGGTACTAAATCCATGGGCAGTAATAGCGGCCACTATTAGCGGAAGGGCTGCCTGACGTTGGTCGCGGTGGCGGGGTACAATAAAACTGTTTCCCTTTTTCACAATGCCGAATTGAGGATAGCAAAACAATTAGGTTCTGTTTTAAGAGATTGTGGCTAATTAATTTTTTAGTGCATAGTGCATGGTACTCAGTGCTTAGGAATGACTGCCTAATAAAATTGATTTGAAAAACATACGTATGCCAAATCCTGATTGCAGACTACCAGGCACTATGCACAAAGCACCATGCACCAAGCACTATGCACCATACTCTTTACACTGCTATTTTGTAATTTCTGACCTACATTGTTCTAGAACAGAACCAACAATTATTATCAGTTTAATTGAAAGTGTCTTCGTCAAACCCATAGCATTTACCTGGATGTGTAGCCTGTCCTAAAGCAAGATGCAGAACGATGTTAAAAACGACAAAATACAACTCTTTTCAACTTTTTCACGCTGTATTAAATGTTGCTTTTTATGTGTGTCCTGATTTTCTCTAGAAACTCATTTTTGTCAATTGGTTTTGTAATGTAATCGTTGCAGCCAAATTCAATTGCTTTTTCTTCGTCTCCGGCCATTGCATATGCAGTTTGAGCAATAATAATCACCTCTTTATTAAATTCTCTTATTCTTTTGGTAGTTTCATATCCATCAATACCAGGCATTTTAATATCCATTAATACTATATCAATATCGGTATTGGTTTTACACAGTTCAATTGCTTGTTCCCCAGTTTGAGCATAAATAATGTTTTCTACAACATCTGTTAAAAATATTCTTAATAACATTACCGAAACGTCATCATCTTCAACAATTAAGAGTTTAATTTGATTAATACGTTCTTTATTATCATTTTCAATTATAGTATTTACTACAGTTTCAGTAGCTTCTGATAAAAACGGAACTGTAAAATAGAATTGTGAACCTTTTCCTTCAACGGATTCAACCCATAGATTCCCGCCAATCATTTCAACATACGATTTGGCAATGGCGAGTCCCAGGCCGGAACCTTGAAAAGCTCTTACGTCAGCTATATCTGCTTGTTCGAAACGGTTAAAAATTGCTTTCTGCCGATGTTCAGGAATACCGATACCTGTGTCATGAATACAAAATTGGATAAATCCATTATTAATTTCATAGCTAACTGAGATTTCCCCTTTATCGGTATATTTTATGGCATTTCTAATAAGATTGGTAACTATCGATTCAAATAGTCTTAAATCAGTAGAAATAGTACGTTCTTTTTCTGGTAATTCCTTCGCTACACTAAGAACCAATCCTTTATTATGTGCCTGAGGTTGAAAAAAGGCTACTAAACTTTTTATACTTTCATTGATATTCAGAGGTGAGTTTTTTACTTCCACAATACCGGCTTCAATTTTGGAAATTTCAATTATATCAGTAACCGTATTCAGCATGCGCTCTCCACTTTGATGAATAATCTGGATATAGGCTTCTTTGGTTTCATCAGTTAAATCCGGATTTAAGAGCAAGTTGGTAAATCCAAGAATACCATTCATAGGAGTTCTTATTTCATGACTCATATTAGCCAGGAATGCCGATTTTAAACGATCGCTTTCTTCGGCTTTAACTTTTGCAAGTATAAGCTCATCAATCATTCTTTTTCTATCTGTAATATCTTCTGAAATATTTATAAAATTTATTATTTCATCATTTTTGTTTTTTAAAGGTGAAATAACTACATGTTCCCAAAAAAAGTCTCCATTTTTCTTTTTATTGCATATATCGCCTTCCCATCTCTGACCAGTTAATATTATATCCCAGAGCTCTTTATAAAATGCTTTACTTTGAACTCCGGATTGGAAAATATTTGGTCTTTTACCTATAAGTTCGTTATAATCATATCCGGTTAGTTCAGGAATATATGGATTTACATATTCGATAACACCATTTAAATCGGTTATGAAAATACTTACAGGACTTTGCTCAATCGAAGCCGTTAATTTAAATACTTTATCCTCAGCCAATTTACGTTCGGTAACATCGTGAACAGTTGAATAGAGTAAATCAGACCCTGAAACACTCACTTTACCACTGTATACCTCCACATCCCTTAGTTCCCCGTTGGCGAGTCTGTGCTTAAAGTTGAAATGTTGCATTTGTGCATTTAGCGATTTGTACATTTCAACTTTAATTCCTTCTTCAGGAAGCATATTGATTTGGTCAATTTTAAGCTTAGTTATCTGCTGGTAGGAATAGCCATAATAATCACAGGCCGATTTGTTGGCATCAACAATATAACCGGTTTTGGGATCTATTATAATCATCACCGATTTGTTGTCGTAAAAAAGAGATTTATATCTTTTCTCCCCTTCTTCTGCTGCAATTATTGCTGCTCTTAGCTTTTCATTGTTTCTTACCCTTTCAGTAAATAAACCTGCACTGCTCACAATTATTTCCAAAGCTTGCAAGTCTTCCTCATTATATGCTTTTGCATCGTTATAATCCTGTAGTGCAAGTACTCCAATTGCTTCATTAGTGGAAGAGTCAATTAATGGAACACCTAGCCAAACGGGCGAAGATATACCTAATACATTTATTTGATATTTTTCGTGTAATTCTTTCTCTACCGCTTTAGTTACAAGCAGACCTTTTTTAGATTCTCTGACGAAATCAGTTAATGTGTTATGTAAAAAAACCGGAGCATCACTACTGTAGTCTTCGAACAAATCAACGTGGTAGGGGAAAGTATACGTATCGGTAGTTTTTTCGTAAAGAGCCACATAAAAATTTTCAGCTTTCATTATGTGCTTTAATTCGTTGTGAATTAATCCCAGGTATTCTTTTAAGCCAATATTCAGAAGTGATTTTTTTGAAAGATTGAGCAATATTTTTTGTACATTTTCTTTCTTTTTACGGTCGGAAATATTAATTATAAATCCATCATAACTTATTGTTTCTTGATTCTCATCTTTTATCGCCCTGGCAGTCATTAAAACCCATATCGGGCTTCCATCCTTTTTTTTGAATTTTATTTCCACATTTTTAACCTCTGACCATAGTGCTGTATCGTATTGTTTAATTAATTTTTCTCTTTCTTCAATTGAAAAATAGAACTCTGAAATATTTCTTTTAATTAAATCCTCATTGCTGTCAAAGCCTAAAATAGTTACCATTTCGTTATTTACCAAAAGAAAATCCCCTTTTTTAGAAGTTTGATAAAAACCGATAGGTGCAAAATCAACAATATTCCGATACTTTCTTTCCGCTATTTTCCGTTTAGTAATATCCCTAAGTACTACCTGGTAAGCCGGCTCTTCATTGAAAATTATAGTGACAACTGATACCTCAACATCAATATATTTCCCATTCCTGAGTTTTGCACTGGATTCATATTTTACAGGTGTGTTTTCACCCTTTTCCCGCCCCACAAAAATCGAATAAACCTTCTCCAGCTCATTGGGAGGAACAAATTCCGTAAATTTTATTCCAATAAGTTCCGATAATTTATAACCGGAAACCTGAAGCAGATTCGGATTAGCATACTTGATTATCCCATCTTGCATAATGAAAATGCTGTCCGTTGAAATGTCATTGAATGCTTTGGTAAGGTGAAAACTTCCTATAGAATCATCGTTTTCAGATATTTTCATAGAAGTATCACTTTCTTTCCCTAAACTCCAAAATGAAACAATCAGGTATTCTTTATCAAATGGTTGAATACTAAGATTACCAGTATTATAAGTTTGGTTACTTATTTTGAAACTACAATTTTCGTATTCACCAACTGCAATGAATTCTTTGCCGATAAAATCACTGATTTTGCATTTTTTTATTGATTGCTCGTTTAAATGAGTTAAAATCAAGCCTTTATTATTGCTATAATCAATTTTTAAACTGGTTTTATCGATTAAGAAAGTGGGAACTGGTACAAGATCAATTAGTTGATGAGGAGTTTTCATATACAGCAATTTAGATTTTATTGACTATTCCCGATTTTGGCTGGTAGTTATGTTCCCATTTCTCTTCAAATATAATCAATATTTTCTGTTTTTTTGAACACTATTTTTATTCTGTTTTTGATACCACTTCTATATTTAAAAAGGTGGAATTACTGCCCATGTATAGGAGCAGGTATTTTATTAAAAGTTGAATTTAACTTATGTCAGAGATAATAATTCACACTTTCCCTATTTGTAGGGCAGGAACAACATTACAAACATTTTAACCGGAATTTGTGCTGGTGATAAAAAGGGTTTAATTTCAAGGAGTATCCTTAAAATAGTCTAAACTTAAAGTCTCCCGTAACTTCTTGCTGCTGCCTTCTTCAAAATACTTGATAATTTTATTTCAAAATCTCCTGCCGGCAATTGCACTGTTGTGCAACAAATATAGAATAAAAGAGAATATGCAATTGTACCACTAAAATTATTCTTCAAAGTGCAAAATGCTTAGTGCTTAGTGCCTGTCGATAAGCATTTTGGATTGTCGGATCTGTAACACAAGGTATTTTTCAAAACAATCTCTTCACCCGTCACCCAGCACAACATTCACTATGATCTTATGCAAAAGGATTGTCCCTTGATGTCGCTAATTCATGTGTTTCGCTATATTCCTTAATCAGCAGTTTTTTCATCTTTTTAATCCGGCCGGTAATCATTCCGTCCACACCCAGGTTAAGGTAATAGCGCATGGTTTTTGGGGAATTTACGGTCCAGGTATAAACCAGTTTAAGTTCCCGCAGCAGTAGTTTCAGATCGAGTGCTTCTTTGATGCTGGTTCTGAATTTCCGGGGCGAAGCAAAAGGGGAACTTGTGCCGTTCGCTACTGTAAACGGCATACTCTGCCTCGAGAAATAGTAAGCAGCACTTTGGGGATCATCTTCATGGTCAATGCCAATAGCCTGGCTGGCAGTTAAATAAGGTTTGGCTGCCAGGAGCAATTGTTTTAATTCAGGTTTCCCCACCGTAAGCAGAACAGGAACTGCATCATTGGTTTTTAAAAGAAATTCGTTCAGTTGTTTAAAAAATTCCTCCATATAAACAACTGAATCTTGTCCCATGTTTTTTGTGCGGAAAGATTTGAGATCGAATGCCAGCAGGGCCAAATCGAGGCCTTCATGATTCAGCGCTTTCGACAGCCTGGTTAAATAGTCGCGGAGTGTATGCTTTCTTCGGTTTAATGTTAAAAAATCGTAAACAAAAAAAAATTCGTCATACTTTGGTAAATACCTGATATCCGGTTCAATGGCATTGGCGCCGTCTTTCAGGCATTGTATTACTTTCTTAACTGAATTGGGATTATGGCCTATTATATAGAATTTTCGTTTCATAAACTGGATGCAATTCTGTTTAAGTTTTGTTTACCTTATAACAAAACAACTAACTCCTTTATATGTTTACGAAACTTTCCTGTTTCGGACCCTGCGTAAAAATCTTACAATCCAAGTGATAAGCGACAAAACAGGTTTTGCTAACTTAAACCCTGCCACTTTTCCTAACAATGGAGTAATAACAGGAATAAGTACCAATGGCAGCAGTACTAAAATTGATTTCAGGGTAATACCGCTTTCTAATGATTCACGAATATGGTTGGAATTAAGATCGGCATACAATACAAAAATGACTGTATTTATGATCCACACCAGGCTTTCGGGCAGCAGGCTCAGCCCTTTGTATTTCTGGCTAAGGGATTTGAAAACTACCTTATGCTGCTTCAATAACGCACTGTCGATCCGTATCAGTTTATTGATATCCGCCGTATCGGAAACAGCTTTATTTTTCGGGCCGATAAACAAAAGGATATCACCGGTTAAATTACCACGCACATCAAGTAGCACATAATCACCTTCGGCTGTGCACTGAACTCCACCGGTTTTAATAAACTCTTTATATGCGCTGAAAGCATTAGCAAATCTCATTACCATAGCGCTTACCCGTTTTTAGAAAGCATCCCGAGAAAGTTTTTACCCAGTTCAACCACCACGTTAATCAGGATTTTCCAGAAATCAACCGAAATGCCAATGGCCTCATGATGCAGAGTCTGGATAAAGGGTACCGGCTGATCAGCAAAGGATTGTGCAATCCGGGTAGTTATATCGCCATCCATTCCGATTACGGTTTGCAGAACAACTTTCTCAATACCTATATCATTGGCTTTTTTGATTACCATCAGTTGTCGCAGATCCAGGATCAGTTCGAGCTTATCAGCGTCGTTGCTTCGCATGGTCCTGAATTCAGCAATTGTTTCTTTCATGTCGAATAAGTAGGTATCTCTTTTCTCAGGAGGATTTTCTTTCACCTCAACAGGATCTCCTTTTACGGTATCAACCATTTTCAGGATGCTCCTGATATCATTAGAAATGGCTTTTATCCGGTTAAGCATCATAATATCGGCCTCAACTTCATTTTCAGTAAAAGGGAGTTTGACTTTATTGTTCCTGATGAGTAAAGCGGCGCTTTCGGCCCTATGGATCAGTTCATGAAACGATTCGTACCCTGAGCCGAGATGCACTTCTATCCCCCTGAATAGATTAGCGGCACCCTTTTCCACGGGTGGTCCCAGGTATTTCTGGTATTTTTCGCCTAACTGGATCAGCTTTGTATAATACGTTGTCGCCAGAGCGTGTACTATCAGTCTGGGACTGCTGGGAGCCTTGGTGGCAGTCATTTCATCCTTGACGATGATATTGATTTCAAGGTGGGTTAAATCATACAGCGTTGAGATTATTTCATCTTCGAGTTTCGCGTTAAAGCCTGTCATCCTTTACGTGTTTTAAGGTTTCGGCGGTAAAGACTGAGCCGGTGTTTTTTCAAAAGTGAAATCTTTAATAGCATTTACGATCTTTCCCAAAACCTCTATATTTTTCAGTATAATGTCGTGTCCCTGGCTTTCGCGGGTAGCATGATAGTCGCGGAGTTCCTTGTAATCGGTAACGAACTTTTCGGTCATGGCTGTGGTTATGTCGCCCGACACCAGGTTTATCTGCGAACACATACGGTCCTTGGCACTTGTAACATCAATGGATGTATTTATGTCATCGGTTTTGTTGAAAGAGTAGTCGCCCACCAGCGTATTTACTTCAAGGACGGTAAGGTTCGAAAGGCCTGCTATAGCCTTATCAAGAAATGACACTTTGCTGTCTGCTTCGTTTTTCGGATCAATAATCGGATCTGGCATGGTATGATTGGTATTTGGTTTATCAGGTTTAAATGAATTTGCCCAATTGTAAAGTTTTGAATTGCTTATTTAAAAGTGCCGGATGACGGGTGCCCGGTGCCGGGAGGTCAATAATCCGGAGACAGAATATTATAGTAATTATTCAAATCAATTTTATGTAGCACCCGGCACTCACTTGCCCTTAATCATTTCCCTTCCTGTTATTATAATGGATTCCGTTTAAAATATTCTTCCAGGTTCTGCGGACGGTAGTTCTTATCATTTTTATATCGTTCCCTTACCGATGGGTGCAGTGACTCATTTGTTTTTCCTTGTTTAGGATCTGCGAGATCTATAGGGCGAAAGAGCCTTTTTTGCAGCTTGTAAAAACCCTCGTACGACTCGTGCAGTTGTGCCATAGGATCGGGATTCACAACGATGCCGGCAAAATTAAGGTTGCAACGTTGGGCTTTTTCAATCATCCATCGTAAGGCGATATCCGATAATCCTGATTCAGTTTCGGGCGAGCCTCCCCCGATATCTGAATGCACTCCGGGGAACCAGACCTGTTCCAGCACCTGGCCCACCGAATGGGATTGCTGATGCCATAAGGTTGCCACAAAGTTTTTTCTTTTCTCATCAACGGCAAGAGCATGAAATGCATAATCCACACTGGAAGATAGTTCTGTATCGTGAAACTGGTTGCGTTTGCTCAGCAGGCTTTTCATAAAAAGCGGATTGCCGAGCGCACCTACCGTGTCCCAGACGCCAATAAATTTTATCCGTGTAATTTGATCAACGGCATACGTTTTTCGAAAGAGCGTTGCTTCAATTTCCCTGGGTTGGAACCTTGGATGTCGTGAATGGTAAATGATGTACGCCTTGGGAACCAGGTTAAGATTCTCTTTCTTTAAAACCCCTGAATTCCTGATCAAGCCAGCCAGGCTCCTCACTGTAAAAGCTCCACGACTGAATCCGAACAGGAACAACTCATCGCCGGGTTCATAATTATGTATGATAAAGCGATAGGCCTGGATTATTTTGTCGGAAATGCCATATCCGGTGGCGCCATCAAAAACCTTTTTCGACATATGGCCTTCGCTGCCGATACCCGTATCGTAATACAATATTTGTATCGTTCCATCTGCCGAAACTGTACTAAGTGCGTTGGCCATCTTAACTACATTTGTCTGGCAGTTTTTGCCGTTTTCAGTTTTATCAGGAGTATTCCAGGTCCCATCACAAAAAATCGCGATTCGTTTCATTTAGCTGAGGATATTTATTTTTAAAATAAAGAAAAAGGAATCTGTCGTGGTCTTACTTATAAATTGTCAACTTAGTGCAAGGAGTGTCAGTTGAGTTCAATTACGGCTAAATGTCTTATTTATAGGGATCTATATACTTATAGTAAACCCAGTATTGTATTTGATACAAGGGTCAGCAAACTGTTTTTAAATTCATCTGCTTTTATTAATCCAAATCCGACTTGTTTCAGAGCATTCATTTCAACCAGTTCTTTTTGTGCCAATACTAAAAATTCAAAATCGGCCCTGGTAAGCTTCCCTTCAGCCACCTGGAGTGTCCATGTTTTAAGATTATCCTTTATTTCATCAAGCAGGTTCAATGCATCAGCTTTGGCTTCATTTTTAAAGTCCTTAAATGTTGCCATTGCAAGTTTGACAGCTTCATCTTTAAGCATATCAAGTATCTCCTGAAAATTAACTGTTGCCATAATTTTAAACTTTTGAATTATTAATTGGAGATATCTGAGGATTTAATTTTTTTACTTTCAAGGCCCGCAATCTGGTCAAAAGCTTTATCCACCACTTTCTTTTCCTCAGTAATAAATGTTTCGCCTAATTTTGTTTCCTTTTCCCACCGGTCCAAAAAACCACCAAGCAAATGCCCGTTTGGATCCAGGAGTTTATCCCATAATTTGATGGTAATTTCATTTTTTGGCCTGTTTTTCTCATATTCATAAACTTTCCGCAACTTGGTCCGGTATTCGTTCACTTCTGCCTGGTGAATGCTGAAATCATCTTTTGCCAGGTCCATGATATTTAATCCATCAACTTTAACTGAGGTTGTCTGTGCATAGGCATACTGGTCAAATGATGAAATACTTACGCAGTTCGTACAATTCAGCATAATGACGAGCGTAACCAGGCTCAGAATTCTTTTAGAGACTTTATTATTACCTATAGGTTTCAGTTTTGTAACTATCATACTGAGGTTCTGTTATAATTGTTAAATGAGGAAAAGACTAATGTATTCAATGCATTAGCCCTGTTTTAATCTGACCTGTTCAAATCACATCTGCGGATTCAGGTTACCTTTGAAAACCCCTGGTATACTTATGAATCAAAAGAAAATCAGTTAATTTTCGGATATGAATCAGCAAATCTTTTAAAGCCCTTTATGTTTAATTTTAAGCCTTAAAGTTTCCCGAATCCACCCATTCGTTTTTCAGCAGTGACCACCAATCATCGGCAAGGCCTTTGAGCACATAATCATATGGAAGCCATCCATAGCCGTTATCGCCCCAGGCGGTACTCCACGAATTGCGGATAAGGAAAGCCCCGGTTGTTTCTTTTGCCCCGGCACTGGTATTTTTAATCTTCATTTTATCGTCGTAACCAGCCACAACAACAGCATGTCCGCCTGCGATTTTATCTCCTTTTACAGGATAAGGGATTTCTCCTGATTCATTTGCCTGTGCAATGGAGCTATAAACAGTAAATCCAAACATGGATGGAAGCCCGGCTGCAAGGTTTGTCTTGATTTGTTTCAGCAGTTCAGGAGCTGTAGTTTCCGGGGGGTCGAGCCTGTAATAGCTGATGGACTGATAATTCTGTGCATAGGCATAACAAAAAGCAGAGGGCTCATCGTCATATGCAGATTCATTGTAAGGCCAGTAATCTTCGGGAGGAAGTCCAAACAACACCATAGCTCCCATGGTGGATCGTAGGAAAGCACCGGTATCGCCCTTTTCCTGCATCATGTTGCGGGTTGTTTTGTACAGAAACAACCTTGATGCATCTGTATGCTTGCCGAAAGCACGGCGCTCGAAATATTCAACCAGTCCAACGCCGGCATTTGCCGTACACGACCCCAGGTTGCCCTGGTCTTCAATAGGTGAGAACCAGGGTAGCAGCGATACCGATGCCGGCAAACCTGATTTTGAAGGTTTTGATGCGCCTGTTTTTGCAATCATCTTTTTGACTGAGTCATCTTGCCCTAGTCCTTTCATTTTGAGGGAAACAGCATCATGATCAATAGTAAGGTCCCTGAAATCCGGATAGTCGGGAAGCCATCCCATGGCTAACCGTCGTCTAATAAATATGCCCATTGGTGTGTTTTTCTTTAGTTATACTGATTGTTATTGTATTCCTGAAAGTATCTGAATATTAGTTTGATCCTGTTTTTATATTATTATATCAAAATTACATACTGAAACATGGCATTCGCAATAGCACAAAAGTGTCATTTTTATACCCGATATTTCCTGAAAGGTGAACTTTTCTAATTTATGCTTGTTTTAGATTTACTCTATAATCGCATGTTGTATTTCATTTTTTTCAAGTCAACCGATGTAGTTGATTTTTGCTCGTAAACTTTATGACGGTTCATATCAAAAGATTACTTGTTTTTTAATCTTTAAGATTCATTATATGGAATTCGGATTATGAGCTTTTAGGTTCGTTTACTGACAGGTTTTTCAATTGAAAGTATTCAAATTTAATTGCATTCAACAAAGAAAATTAACCATGACGAACAAAGATGAATTTTTTAATTATGCCGGAATTTACGATAGAGATAACAGGAATGATTCAGAAAAGCCTGCGATTCTCCGGGGTCCAAAAACTCAGAGCCTGAAATACAGTGATGCCAATACAACCTCACCTTATGGAAAATGCCAGATTGATTATTCAGGCAGGCAGTTTGTATGTTTTCATGATCAATGCATTGAGCACAAGACCTGTTTTAAGAATGAATCACAAGATGCTGTTTTCGATTTCCAGGCATTGCATATTCATCCCGAGGATAAAGCCCTTTTATGTGAAAAGGTATTTCCCGATATACTCAGGTTTATGGAGCAGGTTCCTGCTGATCAGCATCCGGATTACCGGCTGTCCTTCAATCACCGCTATATACGTAAAGATGGAACCACATCCCAGTTTCTCCAGGAAGGTACTTTGTCAATTTCTGAGGATGGACATTTCCCGGTTCTGAACCTGAAAGTGTTCACTGATATTGGTGATTTTAAAACCGATGAATCTATGATCCTTTCCATTTCCCGGCATCAGGCCAACCTGGGATATCAAAAGGTTTGGACTAGGGTATACAGCAAGAGCGACACATCTCAATTGTCGCAGCGGGAAATAGAGATCATTAAACTTTGCCTCGAAGGGTTAAGTAGCAAAATGATTGCCAACAGGCTGAACCTGAGCATTCACACGGTCAAAAATCACAAACGGAATTGCATGGAGAAGACGTTAACGCATAATATTACCGAACTTATACATTTGTGCATGAGAAGTCATTGGCTTTAATCAGCACCCCGCTTACCAGGGTAATCCGTTATATTCATTTGCCATAGGAACCAGCCTTTTCAGAAAGTCTTCAGCAGGACGTATTTCTCCTATTCTTGTGTCGAGTGAAGGATTGTTCTGCAGGCTGACAAATTTCAATTTATTGTCGGCAGCATCAGTAAATGAGCCGAAATAAGTATTCAGGGCAGGAATCCGTACAATGGAGAAATTTTGTTTAAACAGTTCTTTGTTGATCTGACCGATAGCGGAAGATATATCGGAATTTGAAAATCCTTTTACCACATACCGATCTTTTTCAAGTTCGAGGTCCACAATTCCGGCAGGTTGCTGAGTCTGACGGTTTATTACAGTGCACGACACCCTGTTCACGTTGGTTATTAGTGATTTAACATCACCGCCTTCGTATTTTTTCAGCTTGTCGAGGGGAATGATACCCGACATAAATACCTGGCCGGCTTCCAACTGACCTATGTCTTCAGGCGAACTCAGCCCGAACATTTTATAATTGTCAGCATTAACTGTTGCAGAAAGTGACTTAAGGAAGGTACTCGTTTCCTGCTTAGCCTGGTCGAGCCTGTTCTGGGCTTCCAGTCCTGCTGTAAGTGCCAGGGTCATGATGATAATGAATATCGTTTTTTTCATTTTCCGGGTCCTCCTTATTTTTTAGTTATGTTATAATAATCGTTCCAATGTGTATGGTCCGAACCGCTAACATACTCGGCATACGTAATAAACCGCTGGTTGCCGACATTCGGAGCCCACGGATCATTAATGCTTACGTAGTTCACATTATTTATCACAGCATAACCTGTTACTACCATCATATGCCCGCCGCCACCTGTCCAATGCCATGAAAAAGCGAATGGTTTTTTAGCGCAGTAGATTTGTTTTTTCAGATCTTCCCAACTCAGTGCTGCATCAGAGGTTAAAGTAGCAGTAAATCCATATTTGTCGAATTCGGGCCATCCTCCGTTTACACATGCGTTAGGGACGGGAGTATTACAGCAATCTGTTCTTCCAAAGCGTTTGTTCGCTTCATCACACTGGGTTACGCTTGCTCCGAGAAATTCCATGCACATCTCCCCACTGGCTGCCCAGCACCACATGCTCGTTTCCTGTGGCCGCAAAGCAACTGCCTGGCTGCCGATGGTTGCATTCGGAGTGCAACAGCCACTTGCAAAAACAAGCCCAGCTCCAATGATTACCGAAAGATAAATCACATACAGTTTTTTCATAGCGATAAGGTTTGATTACTAATCAGTTTATTGCTAATCCAAAATTAATTCACCTGTCATCTGTGCACAATAGCACAAAAGTGTCATTTTGAAGATTTGTAAAGTATCTCTCCTGAGCAAATCCCGGACTCTGATTGGTATTAAAATCCTAATTTTTTAATATCCTGCCGCCTGGCCGTCCTTTCGTGATTCGGAGGCACCGAAATAGATTTTTCGTGCAGCATCATACATAATTGCCTGGTAGCCCCCGTAATCGCCAAAGGTATAACCTACTTTGTGCCCCATTTGCATGAGGTCACGCACTACCTGGTAATCAAACCCGCTTTCCAGGTCAATTTCTCCGCGTTCCGGGGCGCCTGTTCCTGTAGGATCGCTGCCCCCGCTATGACTTATACGAGGTGCATCACCGGCTTCCTGCAGGTTCATCCCAAAATCAACCAGGTTCATCACAATTTGTACATGTCCCATAGGTTGAAAATCACCTCCCATTACACCGAAGCTCACGAAAGGCACACCGTTTTTTGTAATAAAACAAGGTATAATGGTATGAAACGGTCGTTTCCCCGGAGCAAAAACATTGGCATGATCAGCATTGAGGCTAAAAAGTTCGCCCCGGTCCTGAAGCATAAATCCTAATCCCGGAGGCACCATTCCTGAACCCATTCCACGGTAATTACTTTGAATAAGCGAAACCATATTCCCTTCACTATCTGCGGTGGTAAGGTAAATAGTTCCACCTTCCATCGGGTCACCTGCTTTGTAAATGCCTGCCCTGTTTTCATTAATGAGTTTCCTGCGTTCATCTGCATATTTCTTGCTTATAAGCTCCTGTACCGGAACTTTGGCAAACTGCATGTCGGCATAATACTTTGCACGGTCCTCAAATGCGAGCTGTTTGGATTCGGTGAATAAATGAATATGCTTCGAACTCCCGTATGGGATTTTTGAAAAATCATACCCTTCGAGGATATTGAGCATTTCCAAAGCAGCTATTCCCTGACCGTTAGGAGGTAATTCCCACACATCATACCCCCTGTAATTAGTCGAAACCGGTTCAACCCATTCCGAATGGTGCGTGGCGAGATCGTCATAGCTTAAAAATCCTCCCTGCGCCTTGATGAAATCAGCAATGGTGTGTGCTGTTTCGCCCGTATAAAAAGCATCGCGTCCCCCTTTTGCAATTTTACGGTAAGTCTTTGCCAGCATCGGGTTTTTAAAAATATCACCTTTTTGCGGTGCATGTTTCCCGTCAACGGTATATGTGTCAAGTACATTTGGAAACCTGCTGCCAAGTGATGCTACCGAACTGCCCATGTAGTAGGCTACCAGTTCAGAAACCGGGAAACCATTCTCGGCATAACTTATAGTTGGCGCTAAAATCTGCTCCATCGTTAGTTTACCGAAACGCTTGTTCAGTTCAATCCAGCCGTCAACGCAGCCGGGAACACTTACAGGTAAAGGTCCAAGCGGCGGAATGGTCTTTAATCCTTTTTCCTTAAAATATTCAAGCGTAAGCGCTTTTGGAGAACGCCCGGAAGCATTCAGGCCATAGAGTTTTCCTGTTTTAGCTTCATAAACAATGGCAAAAAGATCGCCTCCGACACCGGAACTGGTCGGTTCCATAAGCCCGAGAGCTGCATTCGCTGCAATTGCAGCATCAACTGCAGAACCGCCATTTTTCAGGATATCAAGGCCGATTTGAGTTGCAAGTGGCTGGCTTGTTGCAACCATGCCATGCTGGCCGATTACTTCGGAGCGGGTAGCAAAAGTGTGTCCTGTAATACGATCCTGAGCGAAGCTGCTGATACTCAGAATAACGAAAAATGCAGGAAGTACAATCTTTATTAGGCTATGGAATCTGATAGAATGATTTTTCATATTTTTCCCGGATTGTTATTGTTTTTATTTTAGTTCAATATCCAAAGATACAATCTTAAACAGATGCATGATCAAAAAAATGCAGCATAATAACTAAAAAAAACAAAGTCCGGGTACGATTGATATTCGTACCCGGGCTTAAGTGAAGTTGATAGCTGGATTTTATCAGCTTGCCGTATTCATCACTTCCATCTGATGTTTAATCGATTCCTGGTGAATAGCTTTAAACATCTGTTCGATAAATTCTTCACTGAGGCCTTTACTCAGTCCTTTTACAGCAACCTTTCTTATAATTTCTTCCCAGCGTATATTTTGTAAAATTGTGATGTTGTTATCCTTTTTGTATTTTCCGATAGTTTCGGCTACATTCATACGCTGCTCCAGCAGGTCGAGAAGTTGTTCGTCAAACCTGTCGATCTGGCCCCGGAGTATACTGAGTTTATCCAGGAATTTACTATCGCTCGAAACGGATTGGCGTAGGATCAGTTTGTTTAGCAATTCGAGCAATGCAGGAGGTGTAACCTGCTGGTTTTTGTCGCTCCAGGCATTATCCGGATCAATATGCGATTCGAGCATCAGGCCATCATAATTCAGGTCCATGGCTTCCTGTGCAATTTCAAACAGATAGGCCCTGGCACCACCTATATGACTTGGATCGCATATCAATGGCAAGCCTGGTATACGCATACGTAGATCGATTGGGATCTGCCATTTGGGTTGATTACGATATGCTGTTTTTTCGTAGGCCGAAAACCCGCGGTGGATAGCTCCGATTCGTTTTATACCGGCAGCATACAGACGCTCAATAGCACCGATCCAGAGTTCCAGGTCCGGGTTGATAGGATTTTTTACAAATACCATTACATCCACTCCTTTCAGTGTATCAGCAATTTCCTGCATGGCAAAAGGGTTTGCTGAAGTACGGGCGCCGATCCATAACACATCCACACCAAATTTTAAGGCTTCATAAACGTGAGTCTGGGTGGCAACTTCAGTGCCGGTAGCAAGCCCGGTTTCCTGTTTTACCTGTTTAAGCCACTTAAGGCCTTCGGTGCCAACACCTTCAAAAGCATTAGGCCTTGTCCGGGGTTTCCATATGCCGGCCCTGTACACATCAACCTTATTCAGAGCTGCAAGCTGGCGTGCCGTTTCCATTACCTGGTCTTCTGTTTCGGCGCTGCATGGCCCTGAGATCAGCAACGGCCTGCCTTTATATATGTTCCAGTTTTCTAAAGGTTCAATTTGAAGTTTTGTTTCCATGATGTGTAATCGTTTATGGTTATTGGTTATTGGTTAAAAGTTAATGGCAAAAGCAAGATTATTCCTTTTCCCTGAAGTTTAAAGTAGAAAATTAGGACGATTTGAGATTTCAACCCCTAATCCCTAAATCCTGACCACTAACACCTCAATTCAATATTTTCCGTATTTTATTTGCTTCATTCATAAGTTCTGTGAGACCTTCTATGTTTTTCTCGAGGATATGTTTCTTGAAAAGGTTCATCTTTTCAACGTAATTATCCAATACTTCGATGATGTATTCGGAATTCTGAAGAAAAATGGGCGCCCAGGTTTCAGCATTACTTTTTGCAAGACGCACGGTAGATTCAAAACCGCCGGCAGCCAGTTTAAGTATATTTTCTTCATCTTTTTCTTTATCCAGTACACACAAAGCCAGCGAAAAAGAAGTGATATGTGAAATATGCGAAACATAGGCAACATGCACATCATGATCCGTAGAGCCCATATAGGATATCCGCATGTTCAGGATATTGTACATTTCAACTATGGTTCTGATGGCATCACCATCCGAAAGTTCTTTATCACAGATGATAACATGCTTGTAATCAAATAATTTGCCGATGGCCGCCATCGGGCCTGAGAATTCAGTGCCTGCCATGGGGTGCGAAGCCACATACCGTCCACGACCCGGGTGATGGATTACTGCCTCAGCCATTCCGGATTTGGTCGAACCCATATCGGTAACTACCTTATTTGTGCCTTCGATCAGGGTAAGTATTTCGGGTAACAATTGCCTGTTTACATTTACCGGTGTGCTCAAAATAATAAGATCCGACTTTTTGACTGCATTTTCAAGGGTGTCAATTTTATCGACCAACCCACTGTGTAAGGCTATATTCTGGTGATGCTTGTTGTTATCAACACCGATAACAGTGCTCGCAAAATTGCGTCGTTTAAGGTCGATAGCAAGCGAACCCCCGATTAAACCAATACCGATGATACAAACTTTCATTTTATTAAATCTTTATTAATTTTTGATATTCTGTCAATTGTCTTGTTAAGCATTTGTTCGTTTGCACACAGCGAAATGCGGATATAATCATTCCCCTGGTCACCAAAAACCATTCCGGGTGTTATAAAAACATGAGTTTTATGAAGGATTTCTTCGGTGAGTTCTTCGCCGCTTTTATAGTTTGCAGGAATTTTCCCCCACAAGAACAACCCGCTTTGTGAGGCATCGAAGTCGCAATTCAGTTTGTGCATTATCTCTTCTACCAGTTTACGCCGGTTGCCGTAGATTTTGTTATTGTCTGCATACCATTTATCAGTACTGTTTAATGCTTCAACGGCAGCAAGCTGCATAGGTTGAAACATGCCTGAATCCATATTGCTTTTCACTTTCACAATACTCTTAATATATTCTGCATGCCCGGCAACCATTCCGATTCTCCAGCCGGCCATATTATGTGATTTGCTCATTGAATTCAGTTCCAATGCTACTTCCTTTGCACCATCCACCGATAATAAACTTAAATGCTCATCATTTAAAATGAAACTGTAAGGATTATCATTGCATAATAAAATGGTGTGTTTATGAGCAAATGCCACAAGATCTTCGAACAGCTTTTTATTGCCTTTTTTCCCAGTTGGCATATGCGGATAGTTAATCCACATAATCTTCACCTTGCTTAACTCGGTTTTTTCCAGTTCATGCAGGTCAGGAAACCAGTTATGCTGTGCATCTATGTTATAGAAACGAACTTTGCCGCCGGTTAATTTAGAAACAGAAGTATAGGTTGGATATCCCGGGTTTGGCACCAGTACTTCATCCCCTTCGTTCACAAAGGCCATGCTGATATGCATAATACCTTCCTTCGATCCGATGAGTGGCAATATTTCGTTGTCAGGATTTAGCGCGACCATGAAATATTTCAGGTACCAATCAGCAAAAGCTTTACGCAGAGCATGAATGCCATTATAACTCTGGTAACCATGTACATTAGTCAGCTTTGCTGCTTCACTTAATTTTTTAATAACCGCAGTGTCCGGAGGGAGGTCCGGGCTTCCGATTCCCAGGTTTATAATATCCAGGCCTGATTTTCGCATCTCATCTATTTGCCTGAGTTTGTGCGAAAAATAATATTCCTGTACCAGCTCAGTTCTCTTCGATGCTTGTATTTTCATTTGGCCGTTGTCCATTTTGATATTCTCCCAGTATTTGTAATTGTTCTGTTAAAGGTCTTACTGCTTCCAGTGCTTGCTGATATCGGGTATAATCGGTAAAAACCAGGTCGATGTAAAAGAAATATTCCCATTCAACCCCAATAATTGGCAGCGACTGGATTTTCGTAAGGTTCATCTTGTAAAATGATAACACCGAAAGTACCTGCGACAAGCGGCCTTCTTCGTGGTGAAGTGAGAAGCACAAAGTAGCCTTGTTAATTGTCTGGTTGGCAATTTGTTCCAGTTCTTTTACTGCATCACTTTCGGTTATAACCTGAAAACGGGTAAAATTACGCTTGTTGGTTTCAACCTCTCTTTTCAGGATTTCCATACTATACATCTCTGCAGCCAGTTCGCTGCCAAGAGCTCCCACACCCATCAGGTTCTCTTCCCTTATCCACTTTACGCTCAGCGCAGTATCAACGGAATCAATAATTTTCACTCCTTTGCGGCGTAATTCATTAAGGAAAACAGCGCACTGCTGTATTGCGATAGGATGGGAGTGGATTTCCCTGAGATCGTCAATGGTTTGTCCCGGTAACGTGATCAGGTTCTGAACTACACGAAGGTATTGTTCCCCCATAATAGTCAGACCGCTTTCACGAAGCAAAGTGAGGTTCTGAAGTAAACTGCCGGCAACGGAATTCTCCATGGCTACAATACCGCAATCTGCTTTTTTATCCTGGAGTTCATTAAAGAGGTCGGTGAATGTTTCGCAAGGAACAATTTCAATAGCAATATTCCCAAAAAAATCCCTGGCGGCAAGTTCGTGAAAGGCTCCGAATCCGCCCTGTATGGCAACGCTGATAATGTTTTGTTTAAGAGGAGGTGTCATAGTTGTGTCAAAAAAAAAGTCCCGAATCATCCGGGACTTTAACATTATTTATTTTCAGGCAATAACGTATCAGTCCGGCTTCTGCGTAAAATAAAAAAAGAAGAAGAATTGATAAGCGTTGTTGGTTTTCATTTCGTATCTTTTGAAAAAATCAGGATTTAAACAAGGCTAAATCCATTTTTTTTAATTTTCTGAGTGCAAAAATAAAACATTTATGATTATAAAAGTAATTTTAATAATTACTTAATATTGAAATAAATTTATTATTTTGTACAAGATTCTGTATTTTAATTAGTTAAATACAAAATAATTTTTGTTATCTCCGGAACATGGCCGGATTTTAGATACATCCTGGGGCAACTTCCCTGATCAACTTCCATGCTTTTTCAACATGTTGTTGTGTAGTGAGTGTTCCTGCAATTGACATCCTGAGTGTATATTGCCCGTTCAGTTTGGTATGTGTAAGGAAAATCTTCCCTGTATCATTAAGCTCCCTGAGTAAACCTTCATTTATACCATTCAGGTTTTCATGACCTGTAAAACTTTCAGGTTTGTACCTGAAGCAAACCAGGCTGAGCGGTACCGGGGCCAAAAGCTCAAAATCGGGATGCATAGCTACCTGCTGTTCAAACCAGTGCGCAATTTTAATATGTTCCCTGATCTTTTCCTGGAGCTGAGTTACACCATAGGAGCGGATTACAAACCAGAGCTTCAGCGCCCTGAACCTGCGCCCAAGCTGAATTCCCCAGTCACGGTAATCGTTTACCAGGCCACGGCTGGCGGTTTTCAGATACTCAGGTAATATTTCGAACGTGCGTATCAGCGATTCCTTGTCTTTTACAAAATAAGCGGAACTGTCGAAATTGGTGAACATCCATTTATGCGGATTAAACACAAAACTGTCCGCTTTTTCAATACCATCAATCATCCAGCGATATTCGGGAAGTAATAAGGCTGAACCGCCATAAGCCGCATCTACATGCAGCCAAATACCTGCCTGTTCACAAACCTTGGCAATATCACCCAGCGGATCAACGGATGTTGAACCTGTTGTACCCAAGGTTGCCACCACACATAAAGGCCTGAATCCTAAGGCTAAATCATCGGCAATTGTTTTCTTCAGTTTGCTTGCATCCATCCGGAACTGAGCATCTGTAGGAATTTTTACCAGGTTTTTCCTGCCGATGCCCGCAATTTTTACTGCTTTTTCAACTGACGAATGGGTTTCGGATGAACAGTAAACCCGTAATTTCTCAATTCCATTAAATCCGAGATCGTTGATACCATAATTTGCAATCCGTTCACGTGCACTCAAAATTGCTACAAGGGTGGAGGTGGAAGCTGTATCCTGTATTACTCCATGCCAGTTTTCAGGTAGGCCTGTCATGGATTTGAGCCAGTTCATTACCATTTCCTCCAATTCAGCTGCAGCCGGAGAAGTATCCCATACCATGCACTGCGCACCTAATGTGGCTGTCAGCATTTCGGCTAATATACTGGGATAGCTTCCGTTAGCAGGAAAATAAGCAAAGAAATTTGGACTTTGCCAATGTGTGATCCCCGGCATGATGATGTTTTCGAAATCATTCATGATCTTAGTCATGTCTTCACCTTCAGCAGGAGGTGCAGTCGGAAGTTGTGCTAATATTTCACCTGGTTTCACTGTTGATTTCACAGGGTATTCTTCAATGTTTTCATAATAATCAGCCATGCGGTCGGCAAGGCGATGAGCCCATTCCCTGAATTCGGTATTATTCATAAAATTCTTATTTTTCTGTAAAAGTAAAGAATGTGGAAATTATCCGGCTAAATTGTCTGGTAATTATTTTACAAAAGATAGCGGAGCAGATTTATGCGATTTTAATATTTGCCTGTCGATCGAGGGAAAAAATTCCCATTTTGATTGATCTTAAAAATGATTTCAGACTATCAGACAAAAGTTCCTATTTTTGCATGCTTCTTTAAAGGGATGAGAAAGCTTATCAACAAATTGTAAGAGGTTTCTCTGAAACACATGTTTTGCTTTTATCGGTTTCTTCGGAAGCCACCAGTGCCAGGGGGAAATTTTTACCATGTAAGATTTACCTTGGTTTATCCCTACAAAGGAGGAGATTATCTTTGACAATAAACTGCTTATCCGGAACGTTTTTGGGGTGATGGCGTGCGGGAATTCAATGTCAGGTTTTGCCAGTTTAAAACCAGCATTGGTAAACAAGATTTATGCGTAATTCAATTATGCCATGGGCGGGAAGCCGGTCTGTCATTGTCCCGGAGATTTATTTATAGAGGAGAAAAATATGAGGAAAGGAGGAATAGTAATGCTGTCATTGCGAAATAGATTTTTACCACTTATTATATTATTGATTGTCTCTCTTGGAGTTAAAGGGCAGGCTAGTGATTACGATACCCTTGGTGTAATAGAATACCCTTTTATAGATTACGATTTCGATACCCTGGTAAATTCAGAATACCTGGCACCGTTTTTCGATAAATTATTAAAACTCGAAAATGGAGATTCTAAACAGGTTAGTATTCTGCATATTGGTGACTCACATATCCAGGCTGATATTCTGACACAAGAAGTCCGAAAAAATTTTCAATTCGCATTTGGTAATGCAGGCCGGGGACTCGTATTCCCACTTCGTGTTGCAGGCACCAACGAGCCTGCTGATTGCATGTCATCATCAAATGTGAAATGGACAGTAGCAACAATAATCAGTCACAACCAATATCCTTTGCCGGGGGTTTCTGGAATATCAATGCGTTCAAATGAAAATGGGGCCTATTTCGACATTACAACTTCTAACCAGGATGACCTGGATTATGCTTTCGACCAGGTAACTCTTATTCACACAAAGGATTCACTTCAATTTGATTGCAGGATTATTGATTCCGACTCCAAAAACGGTTACCTGATGTCGGCCATCCCAATGGAGCCGGGTGAAACTACGACCTCAGTCCTGTTTCAGCAGCCTACTAATTTTGTCCGAATTATGGCAGAGCAAACGGACCCGGCGCAAGGATCAATAACTATTAATGGATTAATTCTTCAAAACAACCAACCGGGAGTTTTATATAATGGTGTGGGAATAAATGGAGCTCATTTTAACGACTATAATAATTCAGCTTTGTTTTTTAAACAGTTACAGGTTTTGAAACCTGATCTTATTATTATTTCCCTTGGTACTAACGAAGGTGCCGATATAAAGATAAGCGGAGAGGATATAACCAAAGCTGTCAGCACTATGTTGCAAAAAATCAGGTCCGTAATACCCGAAGCTTGTTTATTGATAGCAACTCCGGCGGATGATTATTTTCATAAAAAATTTGAGAATCCTTACCTGGAAGCAGTTCAAAGGGCTTTGATAAAAAGTACTGATTCTTTGCATATTGCCTACTGGGACTTGTATACTATAACGGGTGGTTTTGGATCATGCACCGAATGGCGGAAAGCGGATTTGATGCAAAACGATGGTGTTCATTTTAACGAACAAGGATACAAAGTGCAAGGTTTGCTTTTATACAGAGCAATTATTGACAGCTACCAGAAATATGTAGCATATTGATTTTCAAAAATTTGTACAGGTTTGTATACAACCCCAGGTAAACTTTAATTGTCAGCAACAGGTTCTTTATGTTCCTGTTATCAGTATTTATCGCAATGCATAGCATTTTATATTTTCTGATATCGGGAACCATGTTTAACAAGTGGTGGCAAAGTGGCCCTTTGTATTAGGAATTGAATACCGGATAGGTACGTTTTTTACAGTAATACAGATCAAATCATCAGAAATACTGCCGTTCATTTACTTACAGTTTTAATCCTTTGCAAAGGCTGATTCAAATCTTGTTTTTGTGATTACCAGTTTCAGGAAAAGTCGAACTAAATTCTCTGTAGAATACCAATTAATATGCACAATTCAGAAAATAAGCCGACAAATGCGAACTAAGGGACACTTTTTATTCAATCTTTATACAAGTATAATTTTGTTTCTTGTCTCAAAATTCAACAATACCTTGACCTTTTATTACAAATTCATTATTAAATCTAACGTATTCATCTTTTTCAAAGAGTATTGAGTCTCCAAATAATCGATCATTAGATTTCGAAAAAGGATTTAGACCGCCAATGCGAAACTCAAAGTTATCATTTGATATTTTCCAATCAGAAATAGTACAATTTATTAGTGAAACTTTAGTATCATCAGATATATCAATAGAACCATTAATTTCTAATTATAAAGGTGTATTCATATCAGAATCAAAACCTGCATCTGCTCCTTAAGAACATTTACAGTTCCGTTCGAATGAATAGCCATCAGAAACCCAATTGGTAAGAATTTTTATACTTTGAGTGTCGCTATTCATGTTCTTAAATTGAACTAAATCACCCTTTGAATACGGATAATAATCGATTAAATGAACTGGAAAAGCGGGGCAATAAGATTCTTTACAACTTCCAAGACTTATTGTTAGTACTATAAAAATTAATGCCTTCATTACTTTAATTTTTAGCAATTTTACTAATAAGAGTTTTTTGGCCGTTAGTAAATACTAGCAAGTTAGCACTTGTTTTCAGATCGGGAATTGAGAAAGTGTAATAATGATTTCCTTCGGTTTGTTTATCTAAATCCAGCAATGTTTTTATTTTAGTTCCTGAACTATCTGATAATACGAATTTCACAGGCGATTCCAGGTCTATAATATAAGAAACTGAAAAATCTAAATTTGTTGGGTTTGTGAAAATACTAAATAACTCAGGATCAACTATTTGTTCACTTTTTTTTAAAAATAGCTTGTCCGCTATTTTCATTTATTGGTAAAGAAGTTGGATTTAATCCCATTCCGTTATCACAAGGCTCGATGGTAACTTCAAGCATTGTACCCGATTCGGCCTTAAAACCCGATTTTGAAATTATAGAGTTACCTGCTATTAGAGTTACAACTGTACCATTTCTAACCTCAAAATTTGCATTATACTGAATGTCAATGCGTGCATGATAGTTAATATTATCAATATAATTAAAAGATTCGTTATTTGAAAATATAAAATTAAATACACATCCAGGTCCTAAAATATTTAGAGAAGAATCACCTAATAAGATATAAGCTTTTATATATCTTTTGGTCCTTTGCCTATTCCAGAATGACCAGAACCGTTCTCAATTTCATTTCATGCCAAATTAGTAATACCTGCAATATGTTTATTATCTGTGAATGCGTCTCCAAAATTTTTTCTTTCAATGGTTTTTTCGCTATATACCATCGTACTGACTGATAAACCAAAATATCTCATTCGTAAAAAGACCATGATTCTACAAAGTGACAGGGTGTTTTTTTGAACTTTTGCATGTTTATAATGTTACTCAATCTGGAAACAATCTTTGAAGATGATGACTCTGAAAGATATCATGCAGCAACTTCAGTAATTTGGAAATGAGGGCATTAAAAATGTATTTGTAAAACATGGTGCCCGTGAACCATTTTATGGAGTGAAAGTGGAAGACCTGAAAAAGATTCAAAAGAAAATTAAATCGGATTACCCGCTTTCACTGGAATTGTATAATACCGGAAACTCTGATGCAATGCACCTGGCTGGATTAATTGCAGATCCAATAAAAATGACCCGAGAAGATCTGAACAACTGGGCTGAAAAAGCCTATTGGTATATGCTCAGCGAATTTACAGTTGCCTGGGTTGCTTCCGAAAGCCCTTATGGCCTTGAGCTTGCTTTGCAGTGGATTGACTCTGAGAGCGAAAATACAGCGACGTCAGGCTGGTCGACATTAGCAAGTATCGCTTCAATTAAGAATGATACTGAAATTGATAAAAAACTTTTTAACCAATTACTCCAAAGAATTTCCAGAACCATTCATACAGAAAAAAACTTAGTGCGCCGCTCTATGAATAATTTTGTAATTGCAGTAGTCGGGTATTGCACTCATTTGTCGACCGAAGCAATTCATGTTGCTTCAACTATAGGGAAAGTGCAAGTAGATATGGGTGGAACTGCATGCAAAATTCCTGTTGCAACGTTATACATCCAAAAGATGCATGCCCGTAATCTACTCGGTAAAAAGAGAAAATCAGCCAGGTGCTGAGCGATTGAAAAGCAGTTAATCTGTTTTATTCCCCGGATAAAACTGATTCAATAGAATCTAATTCTTGCTTGCTGAATTTAATATTTCCAAGTGCCCCAAGATTATTTTCGAGTTGTGCAACCGAACTTGCACCAATCAAAACAGAAGTTACGCGTTTATCTTTTAATAACCATGCTATTGCCATTTGCGAAAGACTTTGCCCTCGCTTAACCGCAATTTCGTTTAACTTTTTAATTTGGGGCAACATCAGTATAACCCTGTCTTCATTCAGGAAAACATGTTTTGCAGCTCGGGAATCAGAAGGAATTCCATTAAGGTAACGATCCGTAAGCAAGCCCTGGGCCAGTGGTGAAAAAGTAATACAACCCATTCCCTCCTGTTCAAGCACTTCCATTAATCCATTTTCGGCCCAGCGGTTAAACATACTATACGAAGGCTGGTGAATCAGGCATGGCGTTCCCATTTTTTTTAGTATTTCAGCAGCTTTGTGGGTAAGATCAGCCGGATAATTTGAAATTCCTGCATACAATGCTTTCCCTTGCTTTACTATCAGGTCGAGCGCAGCCATGGTTTCTTCGAGTGGCGTATCCGGATCAGGACGATGACTGTAGAAAATATCCACATAATCCAGTTTCATGCGTTTCAGGCTCTGGTCAACACTGGAAACCAGGTATTTCTTTGATCCCCATTCGCCATAAGGTCCATCCCACATCAGGTAGCCGGCTTTTGTTGAAATAATCATCTCATCGCGGTATGGACGTAAATCATTTTCCATCATCCGGCCAAAGTTCTCTTCAGCTGAACCCGGAGGAGGTCCGTAATTATTAGCCAGGTCGAAATGGGTAATTCCCCGGTCAAAAGCTTTTAACACAATTTGACGGGCAACATCATAGTGGTCGGCATAACCGAAATTGTGCCATAACCCAAGTGATATCACAGGAAGTTTAAGCCCGCTTTTCCCGCAGCGTCGGTACTGCATTTGTTCATAACGTGATGAAAGGGCGATATATTCCATGGATGATAAGTTTTAAGATTTTAACAATTCCAGAATTGACAAATAGTCTTTAACTGGTTTTACGGACTAATCCATCTTTAAGTTCGTAAACTACTTTACTCTCCTGACAAATTGCCATTCCATCCTTATCGAATTTCAGTTTATAGCCGTATTCGCTCATCCATCCGGTTTGGCGGGCAGGATTTCCAACTACCAAAGCATACGAAGGAACTGATCGGATTACCACAGCCCCAGCGCCTATAAAACAAAATTCACCTAATTCAATTCCGCAAATAATGGTGGCATTTGCCCCAATTGTGGCACCCTTTCTGACGAAAGTGCGTGCATATTCATTTTTTCGGTTAACAGCACTGCGGGGATTAATCACATTGGTAAAAACCATTGATGGACCCAGAAAAACATCATCTTCACATATTACTCCGGTGTAAATGGAAACATTATTCTGAACTTTAACATTTTTTCCCAGTATCACATCCGGCGAAACAACTACATTCTGTCCGATATTACAACCTTCGCCTATAATGCAACCCGGCATAATATGAGAAAAATGCCAGATGCGCGTCCCGCTTCCAATTATACATCCTTCGTCGATGATGGCGGATGAATGAGCAAAATATCCTTTTTCAGTCATAACTATAAGCTTGAATTTTAAACAAAATCTATAAATGTCCTTGACCTATATTTTTCAACCTTTTTCATTTTTTATTAAATGTTAAAGATTATTCATTTTTTAAAGATTTTATGAATAACGCTAAACACATAATATTTAACTTTAAAGTATGGCCGTAAAGACAGACACTATTTTATTTTTTCTATTTCCTGGCAATCTCCAGGTACTTAAGCACTGACGAAGTTATATGATTCAACTGTTCCGCATCCATTTCGGTGTGCATCGGTAATGACACTACTGAATGACACAGTTCTTCAGTAACTGGAAAATCGCCTGGCTGGTAACGCGGATCAAGGTATGCTTTTTGCAAATGGATAGGCACCGGGTAATAAATCATGGCCGGGATATCTTTTGTTGCCATAAACTCAGGTAATTTGTTGCGATCGACACCTTTAACCAGTAAGGTATATTGATGAAAAACATGGGTCGAACGGGAAGATCGGGCTGGAATAGTAAGTTCAGGCTGATCTTTAAATACTTTGTCGTAGGCATCTGCAACCTGCTGCCGGGCTTTAGCATATTCGTCCAGATGCTTCAGTTTCACATTCAACACAGCTGCCTGTATGCTATCCAAACGGCTGTTAACCCCGATATTATCATGATAGTAACGTACAGTCATACCATGATTTACTATTGAACGTAGTTTAGCAGCGAGTTGATCATCATTGGTAAATATGGCGCCGCCATCACCGTAACACCCCAGGTTTTTGGATGGAAAAAATGAGGTACATCCTACATGTCCGATCGTTCCCGATTTTTTCCATTCACCGGAGGCATTCTTATAATCCGATCCTATAGATTGGCAAGCGTCTTCAATAACAAACAGGTTATGTTTTTTGGCAATATCCATAATGGCGTCCATATCTGCTGTCTGTCCGAAAAGGTGAACAGGAACGATGGCCTTTGTATGTGGAGTGATCGCTTTTAAAATCGCTTCGGGGCTGATATTAAATGTATCAGGCTCAACATCCACAAGTACAGGAGTAAGTCCAAGTACTGCCACAACTTCGGCGGTCGCTATAAATGTAAAGGATGGAGCAATAACTTCATCACCAGGTTTCAGACCTAATGCCATCATACTGATTTGCAATGCATCCGTGCCATTAGCACAAGGAATCACATGTTTTACACCAAGGTATTTTTCCAGTCCTGCCTGGAACTCTTTTACGGCCGGTCCATTAATAAAGGAGGTAGAGTTGATTACATCACTGATAGCTTTATCAATCTCAGGTTTAATCTTTTCATACTGTGACTTTAAGTCGACCATTGAAATCTTTCGCATATTCTGAAATAATAATTATTGTGTATACTATTTTGCAAAGATATTTATTGTTAGCATGTATTTGGTAATTGAAACAATTAAATGCTTAAAAAATCACTAAATCTCAACTTTGATAAATATATTCAAAACAAACCGGCGGCTTCCTTGGATTTGTATCTTTGCATTTAAAATCGGAAATCCAAATTGCAGTATGGCAAAAGCATGAATATGGGCTAAAGCATTCCTGATTTTTAAAATAATTTTATCGTTTGGCTATAACAAACAGATTAACAACTGATTACTGAATAATGCAGCAAATTTATTCTTTTTTGATTGTATGCTATGGGTTTTCGATCCGGCTTTCTTCTGTCTTTTATAAGAAGGCAGCCTTATGGGTTAAAGGCAGACAACGATACTGGACCATTCTCGATAAAATATTTGCTGCTCCGCCGTTCAATTTACCTGGCAGGAAACTGGCATGGTTTCACAGCGCATC
>JBBQGD010000013.1:0-31779 GCA_038322655.1 Bacteroidales bacterium
AATGAATGCACCCGAAGGGCAGTCCTTGCAGCGCGATATTATCCTACGAATGAGAATGTGCGATGCTGCAAGGCTGTACTTGAATTTGCTGGAATGCTACTTTATATTCGTTTCTTTTTTTTCTTTTCCCTTTTTCTTTTCGTAAAAAAATCATCTTCTTTAGCCACAAATCAAAAATAATTTGAACGAAGACAATGAATAACCAAGCACCGATAAAATAAAGAGGTGAAGTATCTGAAAAAAAGGATAGATAACCCGGATATGGTCAGCGTGGGGCAGTATAAATGAGACGGTAATACCTTTAAAAATAAGCAATGCATTACCGGTGAATAAATACTGCTTGGGCAGCAGGCAGGGATTAATATAGTTAAAATAGGATAGTTTGTCTGACTGAACTTTACCATACGCCTTTGGCTTGCGCTGGAACGACCAACCAGAGGGCGATAGCGCCGCAAGAAATACCGCTTATAACTCAAATTTCATGTAAACATGGCTCGTCACTTGTAGAACTGACTTGGATTTGCTTGTTAACGGCTTGTACTTTCTTGTCGAACTGTAAGTGGGTGGGTTTTAGCAGCTGACAATGAGGTAAGCAGGTACTTGTAGCTAAGCGACTGCAGACCTGGCCGGACGCTGTGGCGTAGATTTTTGTGTGTGAGCAAGCGTCTGGCCGGGCAAAGGAGCGGGTATGTGTGGTGGCAAAGTACCAGGTTACCGAAATTGTTTGCTGCTGTGTGAGCAGTGAAGGGCATGAAATGAACGGACGAACGAAAAGACGAATGTAGCAAAGTGTAATGGAACGAAATGAAGGCTGGCTGGTGAAGCATTTTTGATTACTGCGGATGCGAAGGATGAGCATCTGCTGTATTATGCGTGGGAGTGAGGCACGAACGACCGAACCTGCCAGACTGAATGCAGTGAAATGAACGAAGCGTAATGAGGATTGGAGAGAGGTAGTGAATGAATTGCCTGCAACCGCTTAGGAAGTGGGTGGATGTGGGTAGGTAAGCAGGCAGTGGCTACTTGGCTTTAGCCCTTGTACATAATGTGCTTATGGGCTTTCTACCGAGACCATAAGCGCACATTATGTAAAGTAGCTTCCGGCGGTGGAGTGTGCTTTTTCCTGGCGCGCCTCGGTGTATTTGCTTTTTTCTGCAAATACCGTGACGGGAAAAAGCACATGGAGCCATCCGGCACTGGCTGCGTGGGAAGGTAAAATGAGAATAGAAAATTCAATATTGCTATTCTATTTAAATGAAATTAATCGTATATAATTTCCCCTATTGACGAGTAATCCATCTTTAAAGGGTTTTTAATACCCCTTAAGAGTTGATCAACAGTAACCCATTTACCTTTTGAATTTATTAATGTTGTTGTGCCGGGATCAGTATGATTTGGCGATTCACCTATATCGTAAGGCTCAATAATCCTTACCTTTCGACTAGCCCCCCAATCTAATAGTTCATCAGTTAAAGTAAAGTTGGGATTATATAATAAGTTTTGCCAACCATTATGAAAATGATATTCTTCAAAAGTACCCCAATCGGAATGCTTAATATAATTAGAAGACCAATATCTTATCTCATCAAAAAATGCTGCATATTTCATAACTAATTCTGCCGATATTTTACCACGTAAAGCGATAATCCAAAAATCAAGTTTAAGTAAAAAATGTGATATTAATTCATCAGTCCAATTAATACCAGTATTTGAAGATAGGCAGGGTTTAATAGATAATTTCAAACCTGGAGCTGACTCTGTATAAGTTCCATACTTGAACGAGGATTTAAAAACATACTTTTTTGTTCTGTCTATTGGCTTGAAATTATATTTATCGGTAACTTCAAATATCCTGCCTCCTTGAATATCCTTTTTATTAGGGATAAGATAATGAAGTAGTGATTCATATTTTATCAAGTCAAAATTCAACCCCGGATTGTTAGAAACTATATCCCATGGAATATCTTTAAAACCACTAAAGGAGAAAAGTGAGTTATTAATTACATTCTCCCAATCAACATTTCTATTCATACACAAATAATGAATTGGAATATACTCTTTAAATTCTCTTATCAACCCTGAAGTCCAATATATTGATTCGTTTGAAACTAAAGCTTTCCAATCCCACTTATCTGCAAATTCTTTAATCAATTCTTTTGAAAAGTTAATACTTGTGTTTTTGCTTAGATAATTCCAATTCCACTTATCTGCAAATTCAAGAATCAAATCTTTGGAAAATGAAACACTATTACTTTTACTAAGCTTTTCCCAATTCCAATTGCTCATAAAACTCTCTATTATTTCTTTTGTAAATAATAGATTTTTGTTTCCACTTAATAGATCCCAATCCAGATTATTTTTCAAATTTGAGATTAACTCAAACGACCAATCAACATTACAAGCTCCAGCAAGATTATATGAAAATCTACTATTCTTTTTTGGATAATTATCTCTTTTATCATCAATTAACATATCAGATTTTACAAAATATTCTTTAAATTCAAGGATAATAGGTGAATTTAATTTAATACCTGTACAATTCCAAAGATATTGCCAATCAAATATATCGCTGTAATTTCGAAGAAAAATCGATAAATTATCTCGTTGATTTACTGCAAGAATACCCCAAATGTCTTCATTTATTTTAATAAGGTTATCAATTATATCAAAACTTAATAGAAAATCAAATTCATTAATTGTTGAGATATAATCTATGCAAAAATGGATTTCTGCTTCACTACATAGAGATAAGAATGATCCCCAATCAACGAAGAAAACACAATTTTTCTTCGAAGGGTCAAAAGCTCTGGAAGAATAATAAATCTCTAAAGATGCTGTATTTATTGAACTTTGTAATAATATACGCCCTAATTCATCACTTATTTCTTTTTGCTCTGATGTCTTTATTTGTGCTTCAGGAAATTTGCCCAATCTCTTTTCTATTTTATATGCATTCCATTTATTTACATATAATCTGATCGTATCTTGATTTTTTATCATACTTATTATTTAAACAGTCTTGATTTATACTACAAATTATGTTTTACGTATTTTGATTGAAGTGGCAGTTCGGACAAAAGAGAGGCTTATCCCGGCGAAATTGGCCATTACAATCACATCGTTTTAAAAGAAAATCATTGCTTTCTGAATCATCTGGTAATGAAAAAATGAGTTTGCCACAATCCTGGCATTGAAACTCAGGAATGAGGACTGGGAGGGTTTCGTCTGTGAGCCTGTAACGTTTTTTCCCGGAGAAGACTGTTACAACATTGCAATGGCTGCAGTGTGCATTAATGTATGGCGTGTCTATGTCGTTGAATGTTAGCATGACTAAGAAAAGGAAGACTGAATATTAATTATTATTTGAGGATTTCTTTAAATTGATCATTATAAAATGTTATGCTAAATTGGTTGGTCGAGAAACAAAAAAGATGAGTGAAAATTGGGAAAAGGAAAGTGGATTGTGTACTGATTTACATTAATTCATCGAATGTAATCATCGTGATTCGATTTTCGGCCACTCCAAGCGAAAGAATTTTGGCTCTATTTTCTTCCCTTTGTTCAATACAACGATAGCTTACTGTCCAATTAGTATTAGGGTGCACATGTAAATTGATTTCCTCAAAATATTTAATGTCCACTTTAGAAATTGAATGGCCAAGAACAAATATTTCAGTAACATCATTTAATTTGGTGAAATAATCATGGTTTTCCCGAATTATAGTGTCCGTATTTTTGTAAGTGTCTGCGAAGTATTTATCAAGTATTTCGTTTCCTTCTGCGACTCTAACGTCAGTATCTTCATCATTATTTGTAATGAACAACTCATCCTCTATAGGTATGCGACTATGGCCCAGAATTAAGAGTGAATTATCGTCAATAGCTTTGTTGTGGATATATAGAATGTTTTGAGGGTCAATTCTATAATTACTTGCTAATGTGTTGGTGTAGTTAAAAGTAAAATATTTCGATTCTTTATCAAGAGTTAATTTGGGATTGAAAGGAATTTGTACTTGCAGTATCCAATTTGTGAAATGATTCCTTAAATGGACAGTTACGATATCTACTGCTGTTTGAATGTCATATTGATAATTATGGTTGTATGCATCACTCCATTCATCATCAGCATATGATAATAAATCGTTACTAGCCTCATCCAGTATTGTGTCGGTGTCAATATATGCAAGAGTTTCTTCAAAATCAGACCACAATTCATCTGAATTGAAATAGTTATCGAGAGCGGCGAATAATTGACTATCATTATTCTCCACATATTCCTTAAAATCAGAATATTTAGAATTTATGTTATGGTAAATATCAAATCCATTTCCTATAATGTAGAGTCTCAAAATTTTAGATTTTTAATGGTTGTGGTTTTTGAATACTATTAAATGCATATGCTTTACTTTGTGATTAATCCGATGATTCTGTGCCACTATTCCAGTTAAAACAACACGTCTAAAAATGCTGGATTTGTTACGCAAAATTAATCATTTCTGTTAGAAAATAACTTTCTTAAAGAGTCCCCTATTAAATCTAACTAATGCGTATTTCATCAATAAAATGCTACAAGAGAAAGATAGCAAAAATTAATATTTCTAATCATTTCTTGTAAATATCAATTCAGGCAGAATTATTTTAACCTCGTTTTCTGTTTCTTTATTTTTCCAATAAACAATATAGCTTACGTGTGCTTCGGTTGGATGGAATCCGGTTTCCTTTATTTGAGTTAACTTTTCCTGAAATTTCTTTGAATATTTAAGAATAGTAATGCCTTTGGCGTTTTGACATCCTTCTTCGTTCATAAAAATTTTCTCACCACTGGTTAAAGGATCAACCAGGTATTGTATTCTTTCAAAATAACTCAGATAGAGGTCTTTGTGCGTGAGAGGGAGTGAAAATTCATTTGTTTGTTGAAAACTGTTCCGATTCTCGGTTCTATCCAGTCCTGTAACGGCTAAATTGTCAAGGTAATGACCATTATAATGAATTGTCAGATTACGCTTAGCTCTTGTCATTGCAACATAAAGCTGACGTTTTTTATCTTCTGTAGAGTTGTCGAAATTGTCGAGCATCAGGAAAACATTATCAAACTCTTTGCCTTTTGCTTTGTGTATGGTGGATACGAAAATGGTTTCACCGTTTTCACTGAAAAAATCCTCGAGTTTTGATTCAAGGATAAAAACTTCAAGATCGGATTTGAACTTTTTTCGTGGATTCGTCTCTTCAAAATCTTTTATGATGTTGATTATGACTTCTAGTTTAGTGCTATTTCTGAAACGGTCAATTACAGCTTTTTTTGCGTTGCCCCAATCTTCATCAGGAATAATATAAAAACCAGCATCCAATTTAAGTTGGTTCAGGAAAAAGCGAACTTCAAAAAGATCAATAAGATTGAAATCATCATGACTTTGTATCAGCTTTGCCCGCATTCCGTTTTTGATCAGCAAGCCAGTGATATGGAATGCTTCTTCGTTGGTGCTGGTTAAGATACAGGTTGAACCTGAAAGATCGGTTGAAAGTACATCCTCTATTAAAGGAACAATCAAATGGGAACTACTGTATCGAACAATTTTAATCTTGCCATTCTCCTTGTCAACAGCCTCAACCGGCGTATCTTTTATACGATGTTGAATAGTATTGACAAATTGATTGGTTAATTCTACCAGGTTGTTTTTACTGCGAAAATTCTCAATCAATTCAAATTTCCGGGCATTGTGGACGGTGATGAATTGGTTTAAATATTTTGAATCTGATCCCCTGAAGGAATAAATATTCTGATCATCGTCACCAACGGCTATCACCCTCATTTCTTCATTCTTCTGCATCAAGAGATTGATCAATGTAAATTCATCCAAATCCATATCCTGCGCCTCATCAATTACCAACACAGTTTTAGTAATGCGGCTTATTTCAACTTCATCATTTTTGATTTTCTCAATGGTGTTTCGCAGGATCTGATCAGATTTTTCGAGACTTCCGACCTTTCCCAACAGGTCGAAGCAATAGGAATGAAAAGTTTTTATTTCGACAAAACATGCTGCATTCCCAATAAGCTCGATCAGTCTCTTTTTAAACTCAGTTGCAGCAGCTCTTGAAAAGGTTACCATTAAAAGCTGCTCATGTTTAACGTCCTCCATAAGAAGAAGTGAAGCAAGTTTATGAACAAGAACTTTTGTTTTCCCGCTTCCTGGACCGGCTGCAACAACAATATATTTTGAATCCTTATCCTCAATAATCTCCCTTTGGGTGGTTGACAGGGAATTGAATAATTGCTTGTATTTATTTGGCGTAAGATTTCGTTTGATTTCCAGCTGACGGGTTCCGGGGAAATATTTATTAAGAAATGAAGTATAGTTAAGTCGGAAATAATCATCAACAAAAATCAGGGCTTCCTTATAATCATCGATCATTTTTTTTGCATACTCACCAACAATATGAATTTGCTGGACCTTGTTATCATAGTATTGACTTAATTTCTGATAGTCATCTACTTTGTATTGAACCCGGTTGTTCTTTTCAAGCCTGTCGATAGTGAGCTTATTATAAACTACCAGAAAACCTCCTTCAATCTTTAATGCCTCAATTCTTGAAAGGTAAAAGAGGCTGTCCTCCACATCCTCGATAGAGATACTCTTTTTGAACATATCAAATTGATTCTCATATGCTGCTTTAAGTTCATGAACCGAAAATTCGATAAATACTTCTTCTGATTCATTGTTATCAGTAGGGGTTTTCTTACTCTTTTCATACAGATATTCAGTTATGAATCTGGAAAGAATATGCCTGTTCTCCAACTTCTCGCTTAATGCATTTTTAGGATGAAGACACAATACAACAACATGATTTCGGGAAGAATCAAGCATTTGACGTTTAATCCAATGCTTAACTGACCAGAAATTTAAAATTGTTTTGAATTTGTGTACTGTAACCTCAACACCTTCCTGTTTTTCAAATAGTTGATTTAATTCCTTGAGATTAAATGTAATTTCCTTTTCTTCAATTTGGGTTAACAGGAATATCTCTATTTTGCGATACGATTCGCAAATTGAAAGTGAACGGTTTGAGTTTTCACCCTGTTTTATAAAAGCCGTTAGGTCTTTTGTATCAGCTAAAATCTTTTCTTCCCGAAGCAGATTAATTATGGCAATTACTTCTTCTTTAACAACACCCAGATGATCTGAAATGTGATCTACTCTTGATTCTGCAACTTCATCATTGGCATGTTTACGGCTTTTGGTTGAAAATAATTTCTTCATAATTCTAATCGCGTTCATCTTTTGAGTTTCACTCAAAAATTTAGTCGAATTATGAATCTTTTCAATTGCTTCCTGAGCCGTATCGGTAAGAATACTATTTGCAAATACTCTCGGAACATTCTGACCCCTTTTCAAATAGCCAGCCTCTTCGAGTGCTGAAATGGCTGTTGTAACCCTTGTTTCAATTTCGTTAATGCCATCATCCCAACCTGCTTTTCTGGCAATTTCAAGAGCCGATTGCGATGCTTGTGACCGGAATTGTGTTATGTATTTGATAGCTTTCCATATTTGTTGGATTTCCCGGATGTTGAGTTTGGTTTGATTCAATAAAATGAAGTGTTTACTTAAATCCTCCTCGTTGAATAGTACATAGCAATCGGCAGTGATACTTTCGTCCCTGCCTGCCCTACCTGCTTCCTGAATGTAATTTTCGAGAGAATCAGAGATTTCGTAATGGATGACCATTCCAACATCTTTCTTGTCAACACCCATCCCAAAAGCGGAGGTTGCAACCATGATTTCAATATCGCCAGCAATAAAAGCATCCTGATTTCCAGACTTCTCTTTTGAATCCATTTTCCCATGATAAGGCTTTGCCAGGAATCCATCTGCTGATAGTCGTTCGGCTAAGTCGTGCGCTTTTCGTGTGCGGGAAACATAAATTATAGTGGGGCAATCCTTTTCTTCAATCAAATCCCTTACCGTGGCATATTTGGCTTCTTCATCCCCTTTTTCAAAGACTTGATAATGAAGGTTTGTTCGTGATGCTTTTGATGTGAACAAGGTTAATTCAAGAGAAAGTTTATCCTTAAAATAAATGCGGATATCTTCTATTACTTTTTGTTTTGCGGTGGCGGTGAAACAGGAAACCGGAATCTTATCCTCCAGATTCTTTTTATTCTGAATGGATTGAATAAAGTCGCCTATATACAAGTAGTCTACACGAAAATCCTGACCCAATGAAGAAAAACAGTGAGCTTCATCGATAACGAAGCGGACAATTTTCCTGCCCAGCAAAAGATGTTCGATCGTTTTTGAACGCAAGGATTCCGGCGAAATGTATAGTATAGATGCAGAACCATCGGCCACTCTTTCGAATGACTTAGCTCTTTCGATAGGATCCAGGAGGCCGTTAATAGTAACTGCATCCGTAATACCAATTTTTTCGAGATTATCCACCTGGTCCTTCATTAAAGACTGTAAGGGAGAGATAACCACGGTAAGTCCTTTGGTGGTTTCACCGGCAATGAAGGCCGGAACCTGAAAAGTAATCGATTTTCCGCCACCTGTAGGGAAAACGGCCAATAGTGATTGATTCTCAACCGCAGCCTTAACGGCTTTTTCCTGCAAGGATTCTCCTGCAAAAGTGCGGTAGGAACTGAACCCGAAATATCTTTTCAACGCTCTGTGTATATCCAATGCCTGGTTACAATACTCACATCCGGTAATGCATGGTTTATTCCGGAGCATGTGCATTATCCTTTCAACATCCGGATAGTTTTTTAATACCCAGGGAGGAGTAATGGAATAACGGTTACGGGCATTGATGAGTGATAAGCAATAGGCTAGTTCAACCGGGTGTTCTGCAACCATTTTGGACAAATCTGACTGTTCGCAGATTTCATCCCGAAATGTGTTTTTAATGAGTTGTATAATTGGTAAAGCTACAGGTGCATAAGCAAGGAAAGTGAAGAACGAACGAAACTCACTTAAATCCTTTAACAGTATGTAATAGATTAGTTTTATGTTTTCATCCAGGCTATTGAAAGCGGTGACTTCATCAAAAAAAAGCTCCCTTGCCTTTATTGAGTCGTTCAGAGGGTTATTTATATCGTCTGTCTGAAGTTTATCATCCTTTAGCAAAGCAAGGTAGGGCCGGGATGGAAACATGAGCGGAGAAAAATACAATGTATCAATTACATTTGCCGGACTTATCCCTGCATCTGTAACAGCGTTTTGAATGTATTTTAAATCATGTTTAATAACATTATGCCCGCAGATATAGGATGTGCCTTTTAGGAAAGAGACGAAATCGGAAATATGGTTTGAGTGAAAAGAACTTCCATTTTCGTTAACAGCACCGATATCCAGAATTTTCCGGCTTTTTGGTTCAATTTCGGCATCAAAAAACAGGATAGAATCCATGAGGAACGATGTAAATTCTCAGTTTATGGTTAGCTAAATGCAAAGTAAGTAAAGATAACTGATTAGTCATAATAAAAATAGGTGGATTGACGAATGCTTCTGCATGCAATTTAAGTACCTGTTAGTATTAGAGCTGTTCTCTATATTAATAATCTGATAAACAATATTATACTCCTACTGGCTTGTTGCCGTAGTCGATTAGATCAATATGAGGTGTTGAGGGGAGTTGATATTTATTGCTTCTAAGACTTTCAAGAACATCTTTTCTGGATATTCCAAAACTGCTTGAAATATAATGAAGATGAGGTTGACCATTCTTCCAGTTTTTTTCATCCCCTCTTAAGCTTTTAAAAGTTGTATATAAACAATGCCATTCTTCTCCTTTATCAAGAAATTTTGCAACAACTACTTTTCTGTGATCTACTACCTGCTTTAATTCGCTATCTGTTAGCTTAGTATTACCTATATGTTCAATTTTTTCATTTGAAGTATCTATAATTATCGGTAAGTCGGATGGATTAACTCCTTTGTGATGATGTTTTACTTTGTATTGGCTGTATGAAAACCCATTTACTGAACATGCTTTGAAAATAAACCCTAAGAGTTGAAATGAATTAATTGATAGACCCTTGAGGAATTTTATCTGATTTTTCTTTTTGTTTGTTCCTAAAACGGATAATAGATTAGTAGGAATTTCCGTATTACTTATAATCAAATACATATCATTCCAAGCATCTGTAGCCCTATTAAAAAGGAATTCTTGAATAGATGACGTTGAAAAAGGAAGCTTCTTTAAAATAAGTATGTCCTTTTCAACAGACATCCTATGTTGAATGAAAAAATCAGCATAGTACTCAAGCGGGTTAACGTACTCAAAATCTGAAGATTCGAATATCTCATAATAACCTTTACCATCATTGGTTAAAACTTTACTGTGTTTCATATTTCATCAAATAGCCTACAAGAACCACAAGTTATTTTTACCAAATGGAGGTATACCAGTACCATCAAAGTAAGGGGCGATTTCCGCGATCATTTCCGGATATTTGATGGTGACAGGCAAATTTTGTTGCATGACACTTTTAAAATACAACCGACTAAATTGATAGACCTGGTTGATCAGTTCATTTATTGTTTCCTCATTTGCAAGTAATTGAGGCACGGTGCAATCAATTGATAGTTTAACCGGAAAAGGAAACCCATCTTTAGGGTTGTAGAAATTACTGTACCTGGCATTGTTGCACAATACATATTTCTTATTGCCAATATTGATATATGTGCCACTTATAGGCATAAGATGTTGCCAGGAGGCATCATAAACAAAAATGTCTTTGGCTTCTGTTTTATTGATTGTGATAATGAAAATTGGTATGGGATTTGGAAACTCAAGTTCCATTAACGCTTTTTCGATCGGAGCAAGTTCTTTTTCGCTAAGCTGTTTATAAAAGTGAATTATAATTCTATCCGGTGGTTTAACATTATCTTTAAACTCACGGACTTTGGCGGCAATAGACCCTGCCAACAGATCAACCTCATGCTTCATGAAGTATTCAAATTGGTTGAAATGGCCAGTATTGTCGAAACTAATAGCACTACTGACGTATTGAACCTGATCAGCAAAATGCTTAAAAGCCCCAATTCCTATGATTAACTCATTTTTAAAATCGGAACCAAGCTGCCATGGTACGCCATCGAGCTTAGCGAGGATAGCGATTGACATATTGGTAAGGCTATAAACGAACTCGTTATCCTTTTCTTCTTTCACATTGGCCGGTTCAACAAATTGAGACGCTATATTACGATTCAAGAGCATTTCTTTCACCTTAATATAGACTCGGACCTTTTGTTTACTTGTTTCAGCTTTTGTAAATGGTGTAAGATAAATTGCCAGATATTTGATTCCCGGATTACTAAAATCAAGTCTTTCAATACCTTGATTAATTTCCGGAATCGGGTTTAACTTATTACTGAATGGAATTGAAGAAGATTCGTCAGTATGGAAAAGTATACCTGCATATTCTGTTAATCCTTTGTAAAAGGATATTCCATTCTCGAAATTATCTTTCAGCTTGTCCTTTGTATCTTCATCATTTTCATGATAAATGAAGAAGAGATGAACAATTTGGTGCGGACACTTCTTAAATGGCTTTAGTATTCGGAAGTCTCTTTTGGGAGTTCTTCCTTTTGCTTTCTCATAAAAGGCTAAGTCATTGCTCTTATCTTCTATGTATGAAATCAATTCGCCAGGAACTGAGTAGAAATTTTCTTCATTAAGAGGTATTAACTCTTTGAAATCTGGTTTTGAATACAAGTATTTTCTCAGTTCATCAACTTTTCCAAAATATGATCGGTATCGATTGCTTTTTTGAATTGTTTCAGACTCAATGCTTAACGCATCTTCGAGTTTAGGATTAATTATGGGGTATGCTTTTGAATAATCCAGGTCCATTTCTTTAAGCAAATCATCGAAATGTAGGATTCTACCTTTATAAATAACATTAATAAAGGTTGATTGAGAGACTGATTTCACTATTTCAGAAACGGGAACTTTTAAAACCCTGGCCTTTCCATCGTACGATATAAGCAGTTCAGGAAACTGACTTACTGTACAGAGCTGAACCTTGAAGGAGAATTTTTCGTAAATATTAAATGTGTCGTTGGTTACTTTTTTAGAGAGTGTCCATATCTGATTTTCGCCAATAAATCCTCTCTTTACTATTAGCTTTTTGACTTTCCTAAAGTAATGATGAATTTGGCGGTTATAATATTTTTTAATAAGGTCTGGATTTTCACAACTGGCATCTATTTCTAAGGGAGTGAAACCTTCCTTTTTATAAGTGTAAGTAGTATAAAGAAATTCCAGTTTCTCTGAGTGAATATCCGGAAATATAGATGAAATACTCTTAGGAAAAAGAGTTTTATGAATGCGGGAAGAAAATCCGTCATCGTTTTTACTGAAATAAAATATCAAATTTTCCTTAGGCCAATCGAAAGTGAGGATGTTGAAATGGAGTTTTTGAGATGACATAGTTTTTAGGTTTCAAAAAGTTTATCTCCGTAAATTTTAAGCCATTCACGCGCCTCTTCATATTTTGGGAAACAGGTTTTAACCATTTGCCAAAATTCAGGCGTATGATTGGAAACAAGTAAGTGAGTCAATTCGTGGACGATAATATAATTATAAACAAATGGGGGCGCTTTAATAAGGCGAAAATTCAGATTGATATTATTCTTAGGGGTACATGAACCCCAGCGCAACTGAAGATCGGTAATCAGTATTTTGTTGTATTCGACGCCTAAACGGGAAGCGTAAAGCTTAACTCTCTGAACTAATTTTTCTTCCGCTTTTTCCTGTAACCATTTTTTCAGAAGATCATCGAACTGGTCCTTAATATCTACTGATATAGAGAAATTGGTATTAAATTGAAACAAGCCATCGGATAAATGATCGACATATACTTTGCAATTCTTTCCCTGATAAAGAATTGAACGGCCATGAATGAGCTTTGGGTTTGATTTATGGATTTTAACTTTTTGAGGGTGATTGATCCTGGAATAAATAAGCATTTTCTTTTGCTCCATCAATACAGCAATTTTTTCGGGATCGTAATTTAAAGGGGCTTTAACTACCACTTCTCCATTACGCTCGACAATGATTGAAACCGATTTTCGTTTTGCAGAATAATCGATCCGATATTCAATATCCATTTGATTACCTGTCATTGAGAATGCTGTTTTTCTTTGATTCTGCTTTTTCCATAAGCCGCTGAGTCAACTGCTGGTGCTTAGGCATTACAAGAGTTCTGATTGGTATAGGTTTTTGCATACAGAATGCGATAATGCATTCGATAAGGAATTGTCGCAGCCTGTTTTTGGCGGCAGTTTTGTCCCAAAAATCAGGAAGCCTGATTTCTCTGACAATAATCACTGACACTTCACGAGTTAATTCAAGTAAAAATGTAGTATCATCTTCAGATATTTCCGCATTAACGCTTCCAAAAATCGAATCTTTGAGTGTATGGAAAAAGGGCAATTCTTTCTTGTTGTTCAGACCATACGCATCTTCTTCTTTCATGGTTGCCACAATTTTCTGCCTCAGTTTCTCCAGCTCTTCATAAATCCGCTGCCAATTGTCGCGAAACTCAAGAAAGATGGATTCCATCATTTCAGCAAAGGATGACATCAATTCCTCGTCAACATTGATGTTGACATTGATAAAGTGACGAATTGCATGCTCTACCTCAGCTGCCTTAGTTTTAGTCCTAACATGGTGGCCGACTTCCTTTGCAAAGTCATCGGACATGATGGAAATAGGCTTTACTTTAGTGCTGATTCCTTTTGACAAAAGATACTGATCAGCAATGGTCCTGAGCTTATCAGGAATGCCTTTCATTGACATCCGGCCATCGCGGAAGTGTTTGTTTGCCAATTCGCATATTGCTGAAAATCTCCTGAAATCTGCTTCAAAATCCAGGGCTTTTGCACTTGGATAAACTTTGTCGAGATAGGCAGCGAAAGTCCGGTATTTGATTAGAAAATCGAAGCGTATTTTCTCATCATAAAAAGTATCGAAAATCAGATCAATATCAGAAATGTCGTCAATACCAAATGAGTTAAACAGTTCCCAAATTTCCTTATGCGCATGAACCAGGCCATTGTAATTCTCCTCCTGTTCTTTCATGGCCCCTAAAACTTCATCGAGGTCTTCTTTGTTTTTGAAGTAGTTGAGCGCTTCGTGCAAGTGACTACCCACACCAATATAATCCACAACAAAACCGCTTCCTTTGCCATCGTGCAAGCGGTTTACTCTGGCAATGGCCTGAAGCAGGTTGTGTGCAACTATCTTTTTATCAAGGTATAGAATCTGTTCGATAGGCGCATCGAAGCCTGTAAGCAACATATCAACCACAATCAGGATTCCAACATCACCATTGAGGTTTCGGTCTTTGTCAACAGAACCAAAGGGTAGTTTGAAACTGGCTTCACTACTTTCTTTATACGAATTATCATCGGAGTATTTCTTGATTTCCGGCCGGTCGTTATGTGTACCCGAAATAATTACAGCTGCTTTAAGATTTTTTAACCGGTCAAGATGGGGCCAATCCGGTTGATTTTTTTCATACCAGGATATTCTTTCAATGATTGCAGCATCAATATTGTCTTTGTAACGAATGGCAGCAACTTTGGAGACTGATACAACCTGTGCCTTAAACCCATTAGGCATCACATGAGACGTATAATGCTCCATCATGTCTGAAGCCTTGTCTTTGATGATCTCTTTAGCTTCGAGGTACGCTTTACGAGAATTATGACCAATGATTTGCTTCCATTGATAAGGTTTATAATCCCTGAATACATCAACAAAGCGTTTGTTCATGCCTTCTTTATCCGAAATGTCGGGCTCCTGAGTGCGGCCTTCATAAATAATATCAACGATTACACCATCACGACGTGCATCGGTGAGTGTGTATTTATGAATATAGTATTGAAACGTTCGTTCAGTTTTATCAATGGGTGTTCCTGTGAAAGCCAAACGGGTGGCATTTGGCAAAGCCCGTTCGAGGTTTGCTCCCATAATTTTGTATTGGCTTCTATGGGCTTCATCAATCAATACCAGTACTTTTTCGCTGGGATTCAGTAAGTCGAGGAACTTTACGTCTTTATTGACTGTTGCCAGTTTAGAGCCATCATCAGCTTTGTCAATACCTAGTATTTTCCTGTCGTTGTGCTGGAATTTATGGATCATGGTCATCACCAGGTCGGAATTGTCATTTCGCAGCAAGACCTTCATTTTTTCGATGGAATCGGCCATTTTCACATCAAAGCTGATGGAAGTACTTGTTTCGCTAAGTTGTTTTTCCAACTGCGCCCGATCAGTAATAAAAATAACTTTCCATTTCTTTAGTTCCTCGTTCTGATACATAGCCCTTACGAGGTACATCATTGTTAATGACTTACCGGAACCCTGTGTATGCCAGATAATGCCGCTGCGTTCACGTGGGGTAGGTTTGTTCAGCAGTCGGTCCATCACTTCGGCTACTGCCCGGAACTGCTGCCAGCGGGTAACCAGTTTTATAGTCTGACCTTCACTATTTGTTGAAAAAACGGTAAATGAGCGAATAATGGAAAGCAAATTTTCTTTGGATAACATGCCATATATCAACCGGTTTTGGTTGTGCGGGGATGTTTGTAACGAAGTCGGTATCTGATCGAGGCCATAAGGATATGGATCATACCAGGGATAATAGTGCTTTTCGCTCATGCAGGTAATAGTACCGAATTTAGCCTGATTCCTGCAGGTTGCTATCATGATCTGATTGTAGAAAAACAAGCGTGGGTTCCCCTCCATGTCGGAAGTACCGCGGAGGTTGGCATAACGCATCATCTGATCAATAGCTTCAGGAACTGGTTCATCCGCTTTGATGGATTTGCATTCGACAACTACGACAGGCAAGCCGTTGATAAATAAAACAATATCCGGTTTTATATGGCCATCGCTTCCGGGAATGGATACTTTGAATTGAGAGATAGCCATAAACCGGTTATTCGGCAAAGTGTCGAAGTCGATGAATTTAACAACCGGATTGGCAGTACCTGTTAGCCTGTTTTCTGATACCTTTGTATTGTGAAGCAGTAAGTGAAGCACGCGTTCGTTGGCAGCCAGGAGGTCGTTAGGCAGATCATCGGAAATCTCTTTGATGACCTGGATTATCTGATCATGTTGTCCTTTCAGGAATGGATTGATTTTAACAAGCGATTCAGCCAGTACATCTTTTAGAATTACCTCCCGAAGAGATTTACGCATCGAATTGGCCGGATCATTGATCTTATTGGCTTCGTTCAGCTCAAAGATTTCCCATCCAACTTCCTTCAATTGTTCAAGAAATGGTTGCTCAACGGTTGTGTACTCGTCGAGACGCAGCATTTTTTCTTTTTGGGATTCGTACATGAGTCTATACGCTAAAATTTATTATTTAGTAGTTTACTATTCGTACAATGAGAAATATCATTCATGATTATGCTGCTTACTTCCATTATCCCATTTTCTGAATATGTAGCTCCAGGAGTAAGGTGTTTATTTAGCTTCTTGTTGTTTTCTTGAAATAATTTTCAGTGTATTCATGTTCCAAATCGTCAATTGTTAATCTATGAGTATTAATGAACGATTGTATTTTTTCGTCACTAATATCGTTTATAAAAAATGGCTTGAACTCTTTTATAAAAGACTTTATATTTCCCTTTAATAGTCTAAGTTTACCCTTACGCATAATTGAAACTTCATGCGTAAAATCTGCATAATAAGATAGATTCTTTGTTGGAATTATTAATATCCTTTTTGCTGGAATAGTTCCGTATTCAGACTCAAACCAACCACAATGAGAATTCATCTGACCAGCTTCATGTTTACTTATTTCATCTCGTGAATCATCAACTTCATCTTTACATTCAATCATGAAATATTTATTGTCAACACCACACCACAAATTATCAGGCCCTTTTCTAAATTCTTTATCAGGACGTTGACTTACAAACCCTATAAGGTTACCAACTTCCCACACTGCTCTTTCAAATTTTTCAGCTTCCACACCAAAAGACAAGTTATCCAAAATGCTATCAACAGCCAACGAAAGTTCATCGTATGACTTGAAATTTTTAATAAATTCCTTTATTCGCTTCAATCTATTCTCATTGATATACTCAATCTTTTTGTAGCTTATACCATCTTTGGGTTTCAATAATTGTAGGTTAGAATGGAATGCAGCCTTCTGAGTTTGATTTGATTCCGTTTTACTTATCCAGTATTTATACCGGGCAAGTAGCTGCAAATACCATCCCCTTTCGTTTTCATCTGTTATATGCTTATCAAGAAGGAGCTGGATTTTATTACAAGCGGTTTCATAATCTTCTTTGAAACTTGCTTCTTCTGCTTCTTTCTCAATCTGCAAAATGCTATAAATATCGCTTCTTGATTCATTATCCGTAAGCTTGTCCATTTCTTCTTTATAAAACGCTTTCCATCCAGCATCGCGTTGAAGAGATTGTTTAATTAGAGAGGTCACAACAGAAAATGAACTTTTTTCTTTTCCAACTTCTTCAGTTGCCATTTCGGCAATTTGTAAGCCTATTTCAATTTGTTTTTTAGTTTGAGCAGAAAAGTATTTATTAGTTCTTACACTCTTTACAAACTTAACTAAGTCAGCACCTATTAGTAAAATTACAGTATAATCTTTTTCACCACGAACGCTTCTTCCCAGCCCCTGCTCAATCTTTTGTGCAATTTTGATATTTATTATATCGCTAGTACTTCTACATTGTTCTTCATATTTATCAGCAAGCGAGCTGAAATAAGGCATGGAATCAAGGATTAATATTCTACATGATTCATCAGGTAAATCAATTCCATCATAGCGGTTAACAATTACTAGTGTGTTATTAACGTTTCCTTTTTTTAGCCCAACTATATTTTCAAAAATGTCTTCTGTTTTCGAAATTACAGAACCTAAATTTTTATATAATTCTGCTTTTTTGAAACTTGAAACTAACGAGACAATTCCGTAGGTTCGGGTAAATGGCTTTGCAAAATTGTTTACAACGAGTTCACGATCTATTGTTTCGTCAATTAAAGATGGCAGTAATAACATTTTCTCGCCAGACCATTTTTGTTCTGAAAAGGCAAGCGGGTTTTTAACAGAATCGAGAGAAAATCCGAGACCTTTGATGAAAAAGGAATCATCTTGTGTTGTAGCTGACATTAATATTCTTTGGTCAGATTTTGAAAATGTGCCAAAATTGCGGATGGGAACATGAAAAGGTGTTATTTCAATTTCATTTCCTGAAATCATTACCTGACAATGCTCTAGTGAGTTTTTTAAAACAGGCCAGGCAAAAAGAATCTCAGGATCTTCCTGATGTTTTGATAAAAGAAGGGCAACATCTGATTTTTTGTCAATCCAGCTCCAATAAGGAATAGGCATGATGGTGTTATAACTTCCATTCTGAATATCCAAAAAGCTGCCTTCACCTTGATTCCGTAGTTCATCCTCAAATAATGTCTTCAGAGAAGTATAAAGTTCTTTATCGTGGTTAATCCTTATGGAGAAGGAATTTTTTATTGAATCAATGCAAGCATGTGAATCATCCAGGATAACACATCCAGTTTCAATGAAATTGCTATCAATGCCAAAAATGCTCTTACCATTAAAAACCTTTTGAACATGAGTAATTAATATCTTGTTTCCTGTCAAAAATTCATTCGGCAAGTCACTATTTATAGTAATGCAATAAGGGATACCAAATTTTTTAGCTTCCAAGCAGACTTGCTGAACTAAATATTTATTTGGGCAAATATAAAGACAGGGTTTACCTGTTGAATTAATTTTTGCCTGTAATATTAGTAAACCAATTAATGTTTTCCCTTCACCAGTATGCAGTTTAACGATTAAATCTCTGTCAGCGACATGATGATTGAACCAGTTTTCTAAGATATTTTTTTGCGCAGGTCGCAATGGCCCAGCAAGACTCCTTCTGTCAAGTGTATCATATATTTCAAGAGGGTTTACCTTCTTGTCTATACTTCCTTTGTTTAATTTCTTACTAAAATCGACCATATCTTATTTTTTAAAACAAATTTATGTGTTAATTACACAAAAGTTAAATGAATACTCCTTATGTGGGCATCGCTTTATTTTTCTGGGATTCGTGCATGGTTTATCTATCAAAAATCTTTTTAATCATATCATCAATTTCAATTATGGAAATTGCACCACGAGTTGTGCCATCCTCAATTGTATGAGCCTTGTCCTCGGTGATAATTAGAGTACCATTGGTTCCGCCACCTTCTTCAAAAGGAAGAATGTCATTATCCCTGTACCATTGGTATTTATTAGCCCAGCGTTCTGCATAACCCTTATCGTGGAGCATACCACAGTGCTCCCAGTAGTAATTTATTCCAGTATCGTCATTCTCTAAAGTAAAGTCCGGAAGTTTTTCCACTTCCTTTATTATCAGAGGCTTTTCATACATTGGCTTCAATCCTTTATCCAGCATTCGTTGGTAAATTAGCAATTCGCTTTTCGAACGCAACATTTTTGTATCACTTGCCTGATGTATTAGATTTTTTTCCAGATACTTTCCATCTATTTCTACCATATCCGGCTTTTCAAATAGATTGGTTATCCGACTTAGCGTATCTGAGTAAACTGGTGATGACAGGGATTTAATATCGAATATGTTGCCTTGATATAAAACAATTACCTTGTCGGTCTGACGTGTAAGGGCTGTGTACAGCATTTCTCTTTTTAATAAAAAGCAAGGATTTGGCAGCACAAAGATCACTTTCTTAAATTCACTACCTTGTGCCTTATGCACTGTTAACGCATAAGCCAGTTCCAAAGGTGATTGCCCTTCTTCGGTAAATTCCCATAACTTAAAAGTGTATGTGAATCCTTTTTGGCTACTAAATTCTATTTCCACATTTTGTGGCTGACCTTTATATTTTTTGTAGTCAGCCTTGCTTTTATACTGACCTACAACAATCCCTATTTCACCATTAGCAAGGTAGCCCAAACCATTTTTCGGATTTATATCATCTCTGCTATGGTTACCAAGATTAATTACTTTGTCCCCATAAACAATTTGCTCTAATCCTAAAGGTTTAGGGATATTTTTAAGAGTGATTTCATTGCCGTCCCAATTAGTGACTTTCTTCCCAAACACAGCAGTATTTACACTAACATTGCGATATTTCTGATGCAGACTTCGGTTGATGTTTTGTACTCCAAAAACTCTTTCCCTGACAGGAGAAAGCACCTGCCATTTTTCAATATAATCTACTGCTGCACTTGCATCAAAATAGTTTGCTCTTCCGGTACTATTGAAAAATTCACCATCCGGAGAGCCCAATTGTTTATTAAAACTCTTTTCATCAGTAATATTCAACTCTTCCTGTAACACCTTAGTAAAAACCGTCTCAAAATCACTTTCATTCTCCCATTTCTCCAGACGTAAAAATTCAGAGTTGTTATTAGTGAGAATCTTTTGAAAAATATCATCGGCTGCAGGCTCAGGCACATTGCCGCTGAACCATTCTGCCAACTGAAGATCTTCGCGATTCGTTCCACCTTGTCTTCTTCTAATGGTCAGTTCTGAATATCCTGGCGATACTTTAGGAAACAAACCTTCATCATTATCAGGTTTTAAAAAATTGATAATATCGAAAAATGGTCTTCCTGCGCCGATGGGAGGCAACTGACGATGGTCGCCAACAAGTATAAAACGCTTTACTCCTCTGAAACAATCTAACGTAGTGGCTAACATCTCTTCAGTCAGCATACTGCATTCATCAATGATTACTGTTTCAAAACCCGTTTCGGAAAACTGATTAGATAAAACATATTGTTGCAAATTCGGCAAGTACCTTTTAAACGCTTTAAGAAATTGAGCCAGAGTAGCAGTTTTAATATTTGTTCCTTTTATAACTTCTTCCATCCGAACTCTTGCTTTTCCGGTTGGTGCAAGCAGTAAAACACCTTTTGTCTCTATACTAGGATGTTGAGCTAAAACAGAAAGTAGTGTTGTTTTACCTGTTCCGGCCGGACCAACCAAAACAGAGAACCTAGCATTTGCCAATTCATGGAGGCAGGCAGCTTTTTCTATTCTTGCCCGCTCTTCATCCTCGTCCATTTCCAAACCGTGACCAAATCGTTTGACTTGTTCAGAAAGAATTTTATCGTCTAGTTTTTGCCGCCAATTTTCATTCAAATCCAGACGCTTTCCCTTAATTCTTTCCTTTACCTTAGTTCTGATAATCTCTGAACATTTTTGCAATCGGATTAGTTGATACGCAACATCTCCGCTTTTAGTTTGTTCAACAGTAATTTCATGCTGGAATATTTTCTCTGCTGATTCATAATAATCACTATTCAACTCACACTTTGGTTGAATAGCTAAATCACGTATATTTTTAATAATCTCTTTACGAGGTAAAAGAGTATGTCCAAGATTAGTTGCCATCTCTAATTGGTGAATTGTTAATGCCCTGATACGTTTGCTATCCAAAGGGTCATTAAATGACAATGAAAGAGGCAATAATTGTTTCTTTTTAGAAATTCCAAACAATCCGATATCAATAGTATGCAATGAGATTGGGGAATTAGTCCTTCTTGTTATTTCATAGAGCAAGAATGGGTTATTCAGAATATCCAGGTCTTTAACCTCCTTATTAAATCGTTCTCTTTCTTCTTGCACATAAAGTATTTTAGCCTGATCGATACTTATATCAAATCGGCTGAGCAAATAAAGTAGATCAATTCGGGTAGTATCCGATTTGCTTTTTAAGTTCAGGTAATTATCTTTGATGCTTTGAGTGACTAAGGAAGCAGATTCGTTAGAAATTATTTTTTCACCTATTAGTATTTTCTCAAACAATTCCCATGCATTTTCTTCATCCTTAACTATTGAAGAAATTTCAGCTGCTACGAAGTGTCCTTTTTCCATTCCAAATGCGCAAAGGGCAGCTCCCATTCCAGGATAATCACCTCTAAGTTTTTCAAGGCGAGCGACTTCGTTATGTATCCATAATAGTATCCTATCGTGATGCTCACCAATACCTAACTCTTTTGCCAGTTCAATTGAGATTATACATTGATAGAGAATCCTTATAGCTGAATCTGTTGCAACATGCTCTGATGCGTATGAAAATTCCAAAGCTTTATCAACCGGCGTTTTAACCGCAATTATAGATGGATCAAAACCGGGATGTTCCAGTTGATATTCTATTGCGGAGTGATAAGGCAACAGAAAACCATCAGTGCATGTTTGTCTAATAGAGTGGAGTACCATATGTTCCCAATAGGAAGCCGAAAGCTTACTATTAGAGCCTTTGTATGATTCACATGGGATGATATCGTTAATCCGACCCACTCCAATCAGAACTTTACCTGAGTCTTCAACAAAAGGAACTTGTTTAGCATAAAAGAAAACCAATGAGGTTTTGTTTTCCAGATGTTCAAAGAACCCATTTAAAAGTGCTTTTTGGTTGTTACTCTGTTGAACCCATTTACTTACATCAATTCTGTCATTGTACTTATTGATTAGAGTCGGCTCTCTGGATTCATCATAATCAAGTTCAAGATTTCGAATAAATTCTTCATTACTTTTTTTTGACATCCATCTGTAAGGAACACTACTTGCAGAAAAAGCAGGATATCGCAAAGGTGTCTCCTGTAGATTTCCGTGACTTTTCGGATAAATGTCTACATAAGGATGGTTTAAAAGTTTTGTAAAAGCAAAGGGAGCCATAAAAGTGGCTCTTTCTCCAACACAAGCAGGAAAATCATCCTGATCAATATCTTCAATGGATTTAGAAGAATTGTTATTTTCAGTAAGATCATTTCTATTTAGTGCACAGTTCTTTAAAGCTAAACAAGAGTTGTTCGCAGAAGGGAATTTGCAAATGGTTCCATTCCATGCACTATCATGCCAGGGAACTCTAATGGATAAATGCTTTAAAGGGTAACGGGGGTTGTGGTTCATTCGTTCAATATCTAATCAATTTGTTCAATTTCTTTTCCTTGCAGTGCCCATGATTTCCATGTTGCTCCAAAATAGCAAAGTTCTGGATTTGGGTCGTTAGATCTTTCCCAAGGATTATTGCGACATCTAATGTCTGTATATGTTGCAACCCCTTGATCTTCACAACTCTTATCACAAAATCTTTTTAAATCACATAAATTAGGACTCTTTCTGTTAATCCATTGTTCTGATATTAAATCTTTTATTTCCTTGAAAACCCAGAAATACTGAGGAAGAATATTATATCCAAAACCATTAAGGATATGCTCAAAAAACACCTCATCTTGATTATTGACAATTAGAGGCGTTCCTAATCGTAATTTTAAAGCATTAAATAGAACACTTTGTCTAATATCTCCATCCCTCATTATATCTAAAATAAAAGACGGCATTTGAATACGAAAATTAAGAGCGGCTGATAATGTTCTTGCTATCCAAATAGAATTTTGTCCATAAATATTAGACCTAAAATAATCATTCAGCTGCATATTTGCTAAATGACCTGCATACATGAACAGTTCCAATGGATTAATTATGTGCTCAAAAGCAAAGTTTGTATTTTCATAAACATAATTATATATATCTTCCGGGGATTCAGGGATATATTTTTCACCTTCCATCCTTTTGATGATATCATAGAATACCACTCCTGGATCATTATACATAAAGCTCGCATCACAAAGAGCAACAAGGTTTTCAACATTATCTGAGAAACCTGGGTGTATTTTATCAACTACAAGTCGAGCAGAAAGGTAAGGCATCTGAGGTGGGGCTGGTTGAATTACATCTCTATATAATACTTGTTCAATTTCGTATGCCATACTTTCACTAATACAATAGGATCCAAAGGCATATCTTCCTCCACCAATTTCTTGATTTCCCCATTGAATATAGATTCTATTTAATGGTAGTGGATCGAAACCTTCACCTCTAGGCTGATTGTAGGGTTCCTTATAAACAGAATATTCACCTTCATATGTTCTATGCTCACCTCCTCCAATCCAGATTTTTCTCATCTCAAGATTTAGATGGGTTGGCCCATCTTCTATCGTAGTTTGGATAGGAACATTTATTGTTGTGACTCCTTCCAGTTGAAGTTTTGAATTGAATAATTTGATATAGTCTACTTCAGAAATTAAATTAAACATTCCATGAGTAGTAGATATATCTTGAAGGAAGTGAATATATTCATGCAAAAAAGTTGCTGCCCCAAGTTCACTTAGTCGAGCATCAAAAAACAGAAATGAATCGTTAGTATCGACCTCCATTTTCAAATAAGAAGATGAATAGAACCCTGCTGCTCTGTATAAATCCTGTCTCATTATATTATAATTAAGTTAATTTCAATTTTACAGTATTTGAAGACAATTATATATTATTATCGAACTGCAACGTCTATTTCAAAACTATTGCAATTTCTTTTATCCGGGTTCTAGCTTCTTCCTTTAACTGCGTCTTCGTTTTTATCGAATCAAAATCAAAGCCATCGAGACTGCCGATTGCATCATCAAGATTTTGAACTGCTTCATCAAGGGATTCGACATTTTCCTCCATATCCGATGAGTCTTGAAGGCTATCAGGCAAGTTGTCGAAAGCTTCCTGCTCCTCCATGGCGAGTCCATCGATTTCATCGTGAAGCTTCTCCAACTCTGTCTTTATTTTCAAGAGGTCTTTGAGCCGTTGCTTATTCATCCGGTAATTGTTAAATTTGACCGAAAGGTAATTAATTATTCTATATGTGTAAGGTTAAATATTGAATCTGGCAGACGTACTTTCCCACTTAGTAAATCCTGCATTAAACCTACTTTTAGTGAAGTGAGTTTTTGAAGAATTATTTCAAAATTCTCAATTGTATTTTCGATTTTCTTCATGGAAAGAACAATTCTTACCTGTTCAACGTAAGGAACATCGAATATCAATAACCCGTTTATTACAGAAGAATTCAAATTTATCATCATCAAACCTACAGCGTTAGCAATAATTTGATTCTGTCCTAGATAAGATTTATAAAAGTAAGAAAACCAATGTGGATATAGAATACTATCTCTTTCTAATCGCATTAATATGCATCCAGTACCACAAAACCATCCAACTTGATTCTTCGAAATGACTGCAATTCTACTAACATCTCCCCGTCTAGCAAAAATGACATCATTTTCTCTGACAATATGTCGGACTAAACTTTTTGCTTTTAGTACACTAATACGAGCAATTTTTTCGGTAGAGATCGAGGTGCCATTTATATCCTGTGGCATAATTACAGGTATAGCTCCATCAATCAAGTATTCATATGAATGAAGTTGGCTTCCAAAAGGACCTGTCTGAATGTATCCATTAGCCCCTATCATTTTCTTTTTTAAAGAAACAACCTCCCATTCCACTGGAATCCTTCCCAGCGGACTGTCTTTGAACGTATGCGTTTCTTCACTACGAAGGTTGCCTTGCTCATCAATGCCATGGGTAAGCAAATCGTGAAGCAGGCCAGTTTTTATATGTTGGTATTTGGCAATGAGTTGTTCGATTGAGGTTATGGATTTATCAAGTGTTCCAAGGATATGAGAAATTTTGAGTTGTTCTGATAAATCAGAAGGAAATCTAATTTTTATATTTTTTGTTTTCGAATTATTGATAGCCTCCTGAGTACTTCCTTCTGAAAGATGATTTTTCTGAACATTAAAATCATAACTTAACAGAAATTGATAGAAAAAATCTTTTTCTATTCCTTTCAACTCAATACCACAAAAGCCGGTTGATAAAATGGTTCGATTTATGAGATATTCATCTGCTAAAAGTACTTTAAGGGTATTTTTCATTTTTGCAAACCAAACACTATTAACAGTTGGTTGCATATTTGCCCTTGAAGGCCTTTTTGAATAGCTAATCTCTTCTTCAATATTTACAATCTCTGTACCTTCAACACTGCTTGTAGATAGATAGTCTTTTTTGCCTTCAAAAAAACTAATTCCGGAACTCCTAATTTTAAAGTATTCATTATCGGCCAGATAAGTATTAATCCAATCAATCATTTTTCAGATAATTTAAAGAGTTCATAAACTTGTTGAGTTCATTCATCGCAAATACACGATCCTCTTCGAGTTTATTTGCCGGAACAAAGTATTTATCAAATAATTTTTCAAAAGCAGTAATCAACTGGCGTTTTTCGGTATCGACAAACTCCTGCAAGAGGGTACTGATATTCTGTTGCCATTTAAGCAGGATTAATTGCCGGGTTTCTGCTCCGGTTATTTCGCCTCCAATAGCCGTATAGATATTCTTATAAAAGAGTACTTTCATTTCGTCAGGGTCCAATCCGAACTTTTTGATAAATACCTTGAGTTCGAGCATCAGTTCTTTTTCGGCATTGATTTTATTGAACGTTTTTAATTCTCTTCCGTTGATTTTTAATAACCGGAGGCATTGCTGCCATTGCTGTAATTGCTCCTTGTCATCGGGTGTTAAGGTATTTTCTTTGGCAAAATCCTGCAGGTTATCAATTTCTGTTTCCAGGAAGTCAACCACATTATTCATGCTCTTTTTGTTGTCTTCATCCTCCTCGAAGCCGCTTTCGTCGAGCAGTTCTTCAATTTTTGATTCGACTTCTGAAATGGCTGTCTCCAGCTTATTCAGTTCATCCTTTTCGGCCGCAAAGAAATGGTTGATCACGAGTTCGTCAGGAATAAGGTCGGTAACCCATCCGGAGGCTGAAACCGTTTTGAGGTCGTATTTAATACCCTGAATCGCATCTTCCCACCAGCTTACAAATACGCCTGCAGCCTGAAACTCATCGAGCACTCCACACGGGACAATATGCCGCTTGATGCCGGCAAGGAGTTTGATACGTATAGCCGGTAACTTTTTGTTGCTGCCAAGTGACAGGTATTGCCGGATTCCATCGGAAGTATAATCGGAATCGGTTTCGGTTAACTGGTTATTAATCGTTTCGATATTGGCAGGAGCAAGACCTTTCAACCAGGTAACGGCTTCATCCCAACACGCGGTTAATGCTGTCTGTAATGTGGCTTCTTTGAGCATTACTCCGGCATCTTCGGTGATAATATGCCTGATCTGGTCTTTTGTGGTGATGGAGTCAGAAAAGTTTGTAAATCCTTCCGTTTCGCCGTTCCATAAAGGGAAGAGTAAAGAAGGCCGGAAATCGAATTTTGTGAAATAATTGCTTTTGGATGCGATTTCGTTGCAAGGGATTCCACCAAGAAGATGTGCTTTCACGTTTTCCGGTTCCGGATCGGGTGTGTTGTCAACATATCCGCGAATATTAAGAGTGAAATCTTTAGATGCAATTTCTTCGAGCGGAACAAGCCGGGAATATTTGTCGATTTCAAGTTTGTTGTCGAACACAAATGTGATACGCTCAATATCCTGGTGGCGCAGCTTGTACTGTTTCTTCAGTTCATCGTATTCGGCATCGGCATTGATGAAAAGAATCTTATTGCGTAAGGCAACCGGCTTGTTTTTATTGATGATAATTACTGATGCAGGAATGCCTGTGCCATAGAATAGTTTTGGCGGAAGTCCGATAATGGCTTCGATAATGCAGTTGGTTTGGCGAAGCTGGTCAAGTTTGGTGGTAAGGAGATCTTCTTTAGTTGCCTTGAAAAGATCTTCCTTGTTATCGAGCAGAATTTTCTTCCTGATCTCCTGTTCTTTACCTCCACGGAAAAGGACTCCATGAGGCATAACAACAGCCATCATTCCATTCAGCGTAAGGCTGGCGATCATGTGCTGCACAAACATAAGGTCGCCTTTCTTCCCTTTTTCCGGAGCCATGCCAAAGATGAAGCGTTGCTTAAACTCCATGTCCTTCTGCGTGTAGCCCTGCGAAAAAGGAGGATTCGCTATTACTCTGTCGAACTGACGGATATATGCACCTTCCTTATGCCTGGGTTTTTGCAACGTATCACCGTTTTCGATCTTGTGTTCGATGATGTTATGCAGAATCATGTTCATTACACAAATGCTCCATACGCCGGGGTTGCGTTCCTGCCCGTATAAGCTAATGGCCTTAGTGTCGCCCCCATTTTCCTCAACATACTGGCTGCTTTGAATAAGCATACCTCCTGAACCGGCTGTAGGATCATAAATGCTATTTCCTTCCTGAGGTTTTATCAGTTTCACCAGTAAGCGGACAACTTCGTTCGGCGTATAAAATTCACCGCCTTTTTTGCCTGCGCTGTCGGCGAAATATTTGATCAGGTATTCATAGGCTGCGCCCAACAGATCGGGAAATTCAAAATTGTCGTTGGTAAGCCTGAAATTGGAGATGTATCCGGTTTCGCTTTCGAGCAGAGGATCTTTTGCCTTTTTCTTTTTCTTTTCCTCGGTAGAGTTTGGATCGTTGAAATGGTCAATCAGTTTTTTCCACTGCGCATTGGTAAAGCCTTCACCGCGTTTGCCGTTAAATTCAATACGGAGAAGCCCGGTTGAAATTTCATCATTTTCTTCTTCAATGATGGCCAGAGCCTGGTCGAGGTTTGCGGCAATATCGTGCTTCAAATCTTTGATTACTTCCCAGCGGGCAATTTCCGGAACAAAAAACTTGTCGCCGTAATATTCCTTCTTATCAGCATATTCGGCAATGGTTTCGGGAGGGAGTCCCATTTTTGTATAACGATCAACCAATTCCTTACGGTACTGGTCGAACTGATCGGATAATCGTTTTAAGAACAGTAATCCGAAAATGAACTCCTTATATTCACTTGCATCCACGCTGCCACGTAAAATATTGGCAGCGCCATCCAAAAAGCGTTCTAATTGAGATAACGAGATTTTATTTTGTTTCATTCCTTTATTTACTTGAGATTCTTGAATCTTTTTTACAGACTTTTATATTTTAGCCTGCGTCAATACTTCGGCAGTTTGTATCCAATAGAACCATGCTTCCGGATAACCGGCTCTGAGTGCTTTATTGAGAACATAATACTTTGAATGATCTATTTTCTTCTCCTTCAATTCCTGTGGTTTTATCTTTTCCCAATCAAATCTGATCAGTTCGTGTCCAGTCATAAGACAGGCCGACAGATAAGCTATTTTAGCTGCAGCAGTTAGCGCAATATTGTAGCCAAATTTTGTTTTCTTACCGAGATATTGGTTCAAAGCCTTGACGCCAGTGCTTATTTCATTATAAAGCACCGGGTTATATTTACCTGTTAAAGCCATTGTAAAAGCAGTATCAATAATATCGAGGTAAATATCGTCCGTAGTAAAAGGCTTTTGATAATAATGGGTAACCATTTTAGCCGTTTGGGTAAAGCTTCGAGCAACCATTTCAGAACTCTCAATCCTGGTAAACAGCATATTGAGGTCGAATAATTGCTTGGCTATTTCGACATCTTTGCCTTTACCAACAGGTATGCCAATCGTGGCCGGAGCAAAAGCAGTGAGTTTATCACCAGTAATCGCATCAAGTGTCGGTAACACAACATCAGCGTAAGGTACGGCAGTATCAAGTAAAGGGTGTTTAATCGCAACAACATGTGTAGCCGGATAATGATTTTCTACAAAGATAATGTCGAGCAATATGGGTAATTCAGGGTACTTTGCTGGTTTGCTCTGGTGGTAAATGAATTTGTAATGTTCTTTGGGAACCTGAAATTCATCGTTTTTCCGTTCGCTTGGCTCCCAGCGGATAAAAGGAGTATCGGCTATAACAGCATCGAAAATTTCAGTCAGGTTTGTCGGTTTTTCGGGTATCAGAATGTCAATGTCTTTGGAGAAACGATGGAAATGATCTAACATCAGCACCAACGAAGTACCTCCCTTGAAAATGAAATCAAGCCCTTTAAACCGCAGTTGCTCCAGCAAGGTAATGGCATAGACCATTTTCTCTGCAAGGTCGTAACTGTTAGCTTCATATTCTTTTACACGGGCATCCAACCATTCGGTAGTATATGAATTTGCAGAAATCATTTTTCAATCATTTTAATGGTATTGATGTCCAGAACCTCCAGGGATTTAATGTATTCCCAAATTTCTTCACGTTTTCCTCTTCCGCGGCGAGCTGCATAGCTAAGAAGCGTACTAAAGTTTACAGCATATTCAGAACAAGCAGTGTGGAAGATGTTGGCAAGCTCGCTTTTAAAAATGATTTGCCATAATCTATCGAAATACAAATCAACAAGGATTTTTTCCAACCTTGCAACCTTAATGTTGTGGAAAACCTCTTTTGGGGATTCGGAAACCATTGTCTTTATTACAACGGAATCGTTGCGGTCGGACATATAGTTTCTCCATTCGTTTTCTGTTGGATTAAGGTAGGTTTTTGAAGGGTGACTTTCTTTTACCATGCTGAATACAGAATCTTCAGAGCCCGCCTCCACTTCGATGACTGTTATATTCCGGTATAACTGAAGCATGGAGAGATTATTCAGCCAGTCTGTTTCCCAGACCAGATAGTTCAGGAAAGGAAAGCTTTTTTTTATTTTCCCATGAAGTCGTTTTATCGAAAGATTCAATTGAGGTTCAAATTGTTTTTTATCGTTCAATCTGTACCAACCCCTGCTTACACTTACGATTATACCTTTTGATTTCAGCCTTGCTATCTTAACTCTCAGAGTCTCTGGTTTAAGCGATTCCCCAATACTTGCATAATAATCAATTATCAAATCCTTGGTAAATAGATCATTAGCAGGTAAAAACGACGTTAGATTTTCTGTTTTCAATTTGCTGTCAGATTTTGTTACAAGGGACAAATATATGTCTAATAGACATAAATTACAAATGTTATTATCCGCAGTAAATGATGTTTAGTGCCTAATGTTACACTAGATGTTAAAGGTTATACTACGCCTGATTTTACTATTAATGTTACTCTTAATGCTGGATGTGTTGTTAAACAGGATATAACACTTGATTCTAAGTTTATTTACAGTAAGGATTTTAAGGAAATCCAGGAAGTTGAGGATACTATTCCTTAACTTCCTTAGAATCCTGAATTTCCTTGTTTGGCGTATTACCGGATTTAGCATTGGGATTAATATAGAGGTCTTGCTTTTCGCGATGAAGGACTCCTTTTTTGCAGAAATCTGTAATGTAGCCTTCGGCGGTTTTATCAGGGATGGACATGGCTGTTGCAATTTTCAGATAATCCTGCCTGTTAAAACTTGACGGTAGTGAATCCAGGTATTTTTCTTTCTGATTTTTCCGCTTTGGTATTTGTGGTTCAGATGGAAGTTCGGTAAACACTTTACTGGCATGTTTTACCAGGACCGTGATCATATCAAGAGCAATCTGAAAATCTCTATCCTCACAAACTATTCGTTCAGGCAAGTTGCCTGTTTCCATAATCCGCAGAGATGAGAGTACCATAGAAATGCGAAATGCAATCAATCCCAGCCGCCTGATGATAGCCATGTAATCAATGCCTTGCAAACTCAGGTAAAGATCCTGTGTTTGCCGGAAAAATGTGTTGAACCGCTCCTGTTGATCAGTGGTAAGATTGAACTGAATTTCGGGACCATTCGCCAGCGTTTGGTAAAGACTAAAAAATTCAGTACCCAGATTATCGAAGTAATCATCTAGGCCGTTGTCTGAGGTAATAGCAAATACATTTTTCCAAACCGGCCGGATGTTCATGAAGTAGAAAATGAATCGGCTGAAAAGACCATTTTCCGCATTCGGGATGAGGCTGGCAACCTGCCGCGGTGTACCGGAAAGCACCGCCGAAAGGCGAGGACTATCCATATCGACATATTCGCGATCCGTTCGACGATAATATGAGATTGTTTCATGATGAAAAGCCTTGCGGAAACCATCACTGTAATTCCCATAATCACTTTTGAAAGCCTGT
>JBBQGD010000014.1:0-31767 GCA_038322655.1 Bacteroidales bacterium
GTTCGAAGACAAGCAAAACGCTGCTTTCAGTGAACGAATATCTATGTTCTTACAGTCTATTACAGAGATTTTTCCATGGCTCACCCAGGTAAGCCTTAAACTTGAATCTCATAATACATTTCCTCATTCAGCCGGAATTGCTTCATCAGCTTCAGCATTCAGTGCCTTGGCTCTTTGCCTTTGCTCACTCGATACTGAACTCAATGGAATTATGTTGGATGAAAGTGAATTCAGGCATAAAGCATCCTATATTGCGAGACTTGGTTCAGGCAGTGCCTGTCGGTCTGTATTTCCCGGATTAACGGTCTGGGGAAGAACAGGTGCACTTCCTGAATCATCGGATCTGTTTGCAATTCCGGTGACGGAAATTCACCCGGATTTTTCAACTTTACGCGACACTATAATAATCGTTAATAATAAAGCAAAAGCGGTTTCAAGTTCTGAAGGCCATAACCGCATGGTTGGCCATCCTTTTGCTGCTGCCAGGATTAAACAGGCTGCAAAAAATTCAGTGGATTTACTTGAGGCAATAAAAACCGGTAATAGAAAAAATTTTATAAAAATTGTTGAGAATGAAGCGCTTACTTTGCATGCTTTGATGATGTCGTCGGACGAGGGTTTTATACTTGTGCTTCCCGAAACTGTAAGGATTATAAGCCGGATCCAGGAACTCAGAAATGAAACCGGCCTCAATATCTGTTTTACACTCGATGCAGGTCCAAATGTTCATTTGCTTTATTTTGAAGATGAAAATGAACAAGTAAACAAATTAATTGTTGAAGATTTATTGAAAAACAATAAACAAAATATCCGAATAGATGATTTCTATGGCAAAGGGCCGGCTAAAGTTGTCTAGTTGACTATAGGAAATTTCATAAAAGATTTTTGTAAAAATAATATAATGAATAAGCAAACAGATATTTTCTACGGCAAAGTATTGTTATTCGGTGAGTATAGCATTCTTTTCAATTCCAAAGGGCTTACAATTCCATATACACATTTCACCGGTCAGTTGAGTTTTATAAACGACGATAAGTACACCGACTACGAATTCGCTGTGCAGTCGAATAAACAGTTGGATGAATTCCTGGGTTATATGCTTGAGCTGGAAGCAAAAGCAGAAATGCCCTGTAATATGGACTTTAAAGCACTTACCCGGGATATCAAAAAAGGTTTATACTTTGAGTCCAATATACCACAGGGATATGGAATTGGTAGTTCAGGGGCTTTGGTGGCAGCCATTTACGATCGCTATTGCACCAATAAAATAGAGGCGGATGAATCTATTTCGGGAGAACATATCAGCAAACTAAGACAAATTTTTTCCATGCTCGAATCACTTTTTCACGGTCAGAGCAGTGGTATTGATCCTTTGAACTGTTATCTCCAGCATCCTTTGCTTATTCATTCTCGCGACGATATTGCTATCACCGGGATACCTCGTAGTAAATTCGAAAACGAAGGCGTTATTTTCCTTGTCGATACAGGGGTAATAGGGAAAACAGGTCCATTGGTGAATCATTTCCTTGAGCAAATGCGATTTAAGGAGTATGAAAATATTTTTAAAACGGACTATATCCCTTGGGTAAATCAATGTATTTCAGATATTCTCAGTGGTAATATGCTCTCTTTCTTTAAATCATTAAAAAAAGTTTCAACATTTCAGTTGACGCATTTCACCAATATGATCCCCGAAAACTTTATTGAGGCATGGCAATCGGGATTAGATTCAGGGAAATTCCAGCTTAAATTGTGTGGCTCCGGTGGTGGAGGGTTTTTATTAGGATTTACAACAGATTATCCCGCTGCGAAAAAATATTTTTCCACCCAGCATCACGATCTTATACCTGTTTACAAGTCGTCATAAATCTGTATGTTTAAAATGCTGAAATTTCCTATGTTTTTTCAAAAATTTGAACGAGTCTCAATCCCTTCTTTCACAAGTCTGGAAAAAATAAAAGTAAATCCCGGATTTAAACTTTATGATTTTTTGGATGCATATATGTTGCTTAGTACCGGCATTCGGCACTTGGCATTCGGCACTTAGCACCCGGTACCTGGAACCCTGAACTTGGTGCTTGAGTCTTGGAACTTTCTTTCACAGTGTAAGAGTACTGACCATTTTATAGAAACAAAGCACAATCCTCAATTTTTATTTTCAAACCACAGAGTAATCGCTACTTTTGTAATGGGTAGCCCCAACATTAATATTGTAGTTATGCAAAATTCTTTCACTCTTTCCGGTCAGGTTGTTGATGTTGTATCAGGCAAAATATTCCCTGGTAAAGTTGAAGTTACAAATGGTAAGGTCAGTTCCATAACTCATTGCGAAGTGGCTGATAACCAATTCATATTACCCGGGCTGATTGATGCTCATGTGCATATTGAAAGTTCAATGTTGGTTCCGACTGAATTTGCCCGTCTTGCAGTAGTTCATGGGACAACAGCTACGGTATCCGATCCGCATGAGATCGCCAATGTTCTTGGTCTTGAAGGAGTTGATTTTATGATCAATAATGGAAAATTATCTCCTTTCAAATTTCATTTTGGAGCTCCTTCGTGCGTTCCGGCAACTGGATTCGAATCATCAGGTGCGGTTATCGATGCAGCCCAAATCGGCCAGCTGCTTCAAAGGGATGATATTTTCTACTTATCGGAAATGATGAATTTTCCAGGTGTGATTTATGGGGACGAAGAAGTACATAAAAAGTTGGAATTTGCAAAAAAATATAATAAACCTGTTGATGGGCATGCTCCGGGTTTAGATAGCGAGAATATTAAGAAATATGCAGCCGGAGGCATTACAACAGATCATGAATGTACCAACTTATCCGAAGCTATTGATAAGATTAATTCAGGCATGCATATACTTATCCGCGAAGGAAGTGCCGCCCGCAATTTTGATGCGTTGGTTCCTTTGCTTGCCACTCACCCTGAAAAAGTGATGTTTTGCAGCGATGATAAACATCCCGACGACCTGGTTGCCGGGCATATCAACCTGCTGATTAAACGTGCTATCAAAGCCGGTTATGAAAAAATGGCTGTTCTCAGAGCGTGTACACTGAACCCGGTCCAACATTACAAACTGACTTCCGGACTGCTTCAGCCCGGTGACACGGCTGAAATCATTGTAGTTAATAACCTCGATGATTTTGCAGTTCAACAAACATTTATCAGCGGTAAATTAGTAGCTGAGGGAGGAAAATCCCTGTTGCCAACTTTTATGTATGATACCCCAAACAGGTTCCTTGCTAAATCTGTCAGGCCTTCTGATTTTGATGTAGTTGCAGGTAAAGGTAAGTTGAAAGTAATTGAAGCTTATGATGGTGACCTTGTTACAAAAAAAATATTTGTTGATCCTGTATTGTCAAATGGCAAAGTCGATAGTGATATTAAAAATGATATTCTGAAAATTACTGTAATCAACCGGTATGAACCTTCGAAACCTGCGATTGCATTTATCCGTGGATTTGGGCTGCAGCGCGGTGCAATGGCTTCAACTGTAGCACACGACAGTCATAATATTATCTGTATCGGAACCAATGATGATGATATGGCAACCGTGATTAACTGCCTGGTTGCAAATAAAGGCGGAATTGCTGTTACCGATGGTAAAAATCTGGATGTGCTTGCTTTGCCGGTAGCTGGTTTAATGGCAGATATCAATGGATACGAAGCAGCTGATAAATATGAACAGATTAATAAAAAAGCAGTTGCTCTGGGTGGTCATTTAAAAGCTCCTTTCATGACACTCTCATTTATGGCTTTGTTGGTAATTCCTGAACTCAAATTAAGTGACAAGGGGCTTTTCGACGGAACGAAATTCTCCTTAACTGAACTGTTTGAATAAGCGGCAAAACAAATTTTTCTGGTATTATTTTGTTTACGTGTATTAGTCCAAGAGTTAAAATTTATGTCATCAAGATGTCAGTTTAGATTTTCTATTCAAAATCTCTGTATTTAAACTTTATTTTGATCTGATTCTTTAGTGGAATAATTAAAAAAAGATAGATGTATAACCTGAATTTAATTGATCATGACCAACATTATTTACTTCTTTTATAAATCATTGCCTTGCCAGGAGATCATAAGATCAGCTCTTTATCATAATAAAGATAAAACAGATGAATAAATTTACATATTTACGATCTGGTAATGTATTTATTTATACTTTTGCAAAAAAAAATACTAAAATGACCGAACATTTGAAACTTGACATTGTAAAACTTGAAGCAGCCGCAAGTAAACTGCGCGCTATGGCTCATCCGATGCGCATTGCAATTATTGAATTACTCAATAACAACAAAAAACTTAATGTAACTGAAATATACGAATCGTTACATATTGAGCAGGCCGCAGCATCACATCATCTCAATATTCTGAAGAGTAAAGGTATCCTTGCTTCGAAGCGTGATGGGAAGCAAATTCATTATTCGCTGAAAAACAGCACGCTTCTCGATATCATTACCTGCATCAATAAATGCAATGAGGCTCAATAATATCTGCGTCTGATTTAAAAGGATCAAATAGTCTGTCAAGGCTATAAGTCCCAGTTTTCTTCCAGCTCCCAGTTGCCTTTCACATCAAATATTTTGGGGTGAATCAGCACTCTTTCGGGCTGGATTTTCTTTAAAAACACACCGGTATCCCATCTGCCATTGCCATTAACATCCTCAATGGCTTTAAGACCATATTTCGCGGGTGCAAGCAGCCCGAAATCAATACGTTTTTCGTCAGTAATAATTCGTTGAGCTACGACCACACCTTTGTCAGTCAATAGCTGTATGATTAATGGGAAATCTTGTTTCAGCCGGGTGATACTCAATACAAATTGACCGTATTCTTCAATTGGCTTCATCTTGAATGCTACATGCGTTGAATCACAGGTATCGCTATAAATATCTGTAAATGTGCCTTTCGGAACATAAAAATCGTATTTGTCGGTAGTATTCCATTTGTGCGTTACCAATAGATACCTGTGAATGCTATCTGTAAATTTTGCCTCCGGAGTAATAGTAGTTGTATCTGTACTTGTTTTGATTGTAAGTCGTAGGGCAGTTGTATCAAATACTTGCACCGGGTTGGCAAATGTCAGAATGAATGGCTTATTGTAATCCAGCAAACTGCCTGAAACAGAAGTTGAAAACTTTAAATGATCAACCTCTTCTTTATTCCTGTTTTTCAGTGATGCTTTCAAAGCAGTAGATATTTTGATCGTATCCTGGACGATTCCGTGGTCAGAAAATTCCAGCTTTAATGTGTCAGGTTTATTTAATAACCAGGCCGTCAGAGTATCATTGTTCTTATTCCATTCCATTATGGCCCATTGTGATGAATCCGGCATGTTTAATGCCCGCAGTACCGGCGATGAGGTTGGATATCGAAATGCAATTGATAGCTTGTTTTTGGCAGCAATAACACTTTTCAGGATACGCTGGGTTGAATCTGGTTCAGGGAAAAGGTCGATCGAAACCAGTTTGCGCATGTCTTGGGCGGATAGAGTAGCTGTTGTATCATTTGGATTAACAGCTTCAAAATAAGATTGTACTGAATCGCTGCTAAACCCTATCATTTCTGTAGGAAGATCATACATATAGTCGCTGTTCTTGTCAATAAGAGCGATAGCCCGGTATTTATCTGATGCAAGATTGTTCAGTCTGAAACTGCCATTTTCGGCCGTTCGTGATATGTAGGTTGGAATCTGCTTCATGGGTATTGAATCAGAAAAATCTTTATACAGCATAACAAGTGCATCTTTTACCGGCATTCGTGTAAATGCGTCTGAAATTATTCCCGAAAGGCTCAGTGAATCTATTTCCGGTCCTGTTGAAAAGGCGAAATTGAAATTCTTATTGGGGTTTCCTTCCGTAATATCAACAATGGCATCGCCAAAATAAAAATTATAAGTTGTATTACTCCTGAGTGAATCTTCCAGATTAATAACTACATTATGTCCTTTTAACTTAATATCCGGTAATTTCCCCAGAGGGGGTGAAATAAGCATGAATTTCTCAGGTGTCTTCAGAGCAACATACTCATCAAAAGTAAGAATCAGTTTATTCCCTGTAAAGTTTGTTGAGAAATCCTTAGGTACTGAACTGATCATTTTTGGAGGAGTTATATCTTTAGGACCTCCTGATGGTGTAGCAATGGTAGCACAGGCAATAGAATAAACTGTTATTGCTGCTGGTATAAATACCTTGAGTATTAGTCGGATATATCGTCGCAGGCCTGATGGCATATGTTCATTTTATTTATTTTGCAAAGATGAGAAAAAATCATTGAGGAAATGAGAACTTATCGTGCTGTCGGGTGCTATCTATATACCTTTTTTTATAAAAATCTATAAAAAGAGAATACTGCATGATAAAATATATTGAATTTTGACAATTCAGGTATTTTTGAGTTAACTTTAAAGTAGTTGGTAAGGTAATGGTTATTCCAGAATCATCAATTTCGCAATTTTAACTTTCATTGTTAATCTCTGATTTCTGCCTTAACGAACTTTATTTAGTCTTTATCGGAAATTAAAAATAACAGATGTAAAACATCCGGATATTGAATTTTCTACGAACAGAAAATCAATGAAAAAGAAATTTAGACAAAGTCTAAATAGTAACAATCCGGCAATTAGGTAAGATATTACTCTTATAATAGTAGGCCGAAAGGATTATATGCCAAGCTATTAGGACGTAATCGAATAATTTTTAATTAAATACATTTGCATATAAGCGCATGCCTCCGATTTGATTTTTCATCTTCTACAATTAAAACATCTAATTTTGTGATTATCTTAGCTACTTATTTTGTACAAGCGAAAGTGAATTTAAGGAGAAAGAGTATGAAGCAAACTGACATAAAATCTACATCACAGTTACACCTGGGCCTTGATTTGGGCTCCATTTCATTAAACACGGTTGTAATGAATGAGGAGCGCCAGATTATTGAAAATCGTTATACATATTGTGAAGGCCGTCCATTTGATGTCCTGAAAAGCACACTGGATGAGATTATTGAAAAATACGGTGCTGAAAATATAGATATTATCGCTCTTACCGGAAGCGGCGGCAAAAAAGCAGCTGAATTGATAGGCGGAGCTTTTATTAATGAAATTATTGCCCAATCTACTTCAGCATCAGTATTTTACCCGCAGGCTCAGACCATAATTGAAATGGGAGGTGAAGATTCCAAACTTATCCTGATGGAAAACGGCAAAGAGAACGGTAGCTCACGTTTGGCTGATTTCGCTATGAACAGCCTTTGCGCAGCCGGTACCGGTTCATTTCTGGATCAGCAGGCAAAGCGAATTGGCGTTCCTATTGAAATAGAATTTGGCAAGCTGGCTCTTTTATCGGAAAACCCTCCACGTATTGCAGGTCGTTGCAGCGTTTTTGCTAAAAGTGATATGATTCATCTTCAGCAACTGGCAACACCTGTACATGATATAGTTGCAGGTTTGTGTTTTGCTGTTGCACGAAATTTTAAAAGTAACCTTGGCAGGGGAAAAAAATATAAAGCGCCGTTCCTTTTCCAGGGTGGTGTAGCTGCCAATGCCGGAATGGTACGGGCCTTCAGGGAAGTTTTTGAATTAAAAGACGAAGAGCTGATAATTCCTGAATATCATGCTTCTATGGGAGCTATCGGAGCTTTATTTAATGTTCTTTCAAACGGCAGAGATACTGTTGCTAAATTTAAAGGACTGGATGATCTTGATTTTTATTTGTTGAATAAGGAATATGAAAATATTTCTCATGATAAACTTGTACAATCTGTTGCCACATATAACAAAGACGTAGTTGTCAAGAAAAAGCCGGGTGAAAAAATTAAAGTCTCGTTGGGCATTGATATTGGTTCTCTCAGCACCAATGTTGTACTTATCGATGACGAACATAATGTGGTGGCTCGCAGGTACTTGCCTACAGCGAGCAAACCGCTGAATGCCGTTCAGCGTGGATTAAAGGAAATATTTGATGAAATCGGAGCCGATGTTGAAGTGGTTTCAGCCGGAACAACAGGATCGGGGAGATACCTGATAGGTGACTTTGTGGGTGCCGATGATATCCGCAACGAAATTACAGCACAAGCAACCGCCGCTATTGATTATGATCCTACAGTCGATACCATTTTCGAAATTGGTGGGCAGGATTCAAAATATATCTCCATTCAGGATGGTGTAATTGTGGATTTTGAGATGAATAAAGTATGCGCTGCCGGCACCGGATCATTCCTTGAAGAGCAGGCGGAGAAACTGAATATCAATATTATAAAGGATTTTGAGGAACTTGCTCTTTCAGCCTGCAATCCTGTTCGACTTGGAGATCGTTGCACTGTATTCATGGAGTCGGATCTCAATTCACACCAGCAACGTGGTGCCGATAAAGATAACCTGGTAGGCGGACTAGCCTATTCAATTGTTCAGAATTATATTCAGAAAGTAGTTGGCGATAAACCTATCGGTGACAAAATATTCTTTCAGGGAGGTGTAACCAATAATAAATCTGTAGTTGCTGCTTTCGAAAAAATTACGGGCAAGCAGATCATTATTCCTCCACATTTTGATGTTACCGGTGCCATCGGGGCAGCTATTCTTGCCCGTAAATCTATGGCCGAAGGTCAGAAATCCCGTTTCAAAGGTTTCCATGTAAGTGATTTACCTTTTACTATCGATAGCTTTACCTGTAAATCGTGTTCCAACAATTGCGAAATACAAAAGGTGAAAATAGGAGGGGAGAAGAAACCGCTGTTTTATGGTGGTCGTTGCGAAATGTACGAAGTGGACGACCGAAAGGGGAAAGGAAAAGATATTCCGAACTATTTTGAGGAACGACTAAAATACCTGATGGGTGATTATGAGGAGGAAGCTCCTGATGGCCGCATTACAGTTGGGATTCCACGTGCATTAATGGTTTTCTGGCAGCAATTCCCTTTCTGGCGCAATTATTTCAAAGAACTGAATTTCCGGGTGGTTCTTTCCGATCCTACCGATTATCAGCTTACAAAGAAGTCACTTGAGATCATGGTTGCTGAAACTTGCTTCCCTGTTGAACTGATTCACGGTCATGTAGATAACTTGCTTCAGAAGAATGTTGATTTTGTTTTCCTCCCATTTATAGTGAATGCAAAAGGAACTAAGGCCAATCCAACCAACAATCCAAACTGTCCATGGATTCAGACGTATCCTTTCATGTTGCGTAGCGCATTCAATGATCCAAAGATTAAAGAAAAATTCCTTACTCCTACTTTGCACTTCAGGTATTTCGGCAGGGTGCTGAACCAGGAGATTTCATCCTTTATGAAAGAGAAATTCGGTATAGCAAAAACCAAAACCATTAAAGCAATAAACGCTGCTGATCTTCAGCAAACAGCTTTTGAAAATGCGTTACAATCCAGGGGACGTATCATTCTCGAAAATCTGCCGAAAGATAAAAAAGCGATGGTTATTCTTGGTCGTCCATATAATACAGGCGATCCGGCATTGAACCTAAGACTGGTTGAGAAATTAATAAACCTGAATACTATTCCAATCCCGGTTGATTTTTTGCCATTGAACCAGGAGAATATTTTTGAAGATTACAAGATGATGTATTGGCCAAATGGTCAGAAAATTCTCTCTGCGACCCGTATTATCCGTAAGGATGACAGGATGTTTGGCGTATTTATGGGGAATTTCCGTTGTGGCCCTGATTCATTCCTGACGCATTATGTACGCGATGAAATGAAAGGTAAACCGTACCTTCATATTGAGGTGGATGAGCATAGTGCCGACGCAGGTTTAGTAACACGTCTTGAAGCATTTCTGGACAGCCTCGATGGATATTTGAAAGTGAGTGGTTCAAAACCAATGGAAGCCAGATATCTTCATAATACCGAAGATAAAGTTACCGGGCGAACTTTGTATATCCCTTATGCCCGCGATACGGTTCATGCTATAGCAGCTTCGTCTAGGTTGTGCGGTATAAAAGCGGAGGTGTTACCCATGCCCGGAGCTTACGAAATCGAAATTGCACGAAAGCAAACAAACGGCCAGGAGTGTTTCCCCTTTGTTGCTACACTTGGAAGTTTTATAAAGAAACTCCAGGAACCAGGTGCCGATCCTTCAAAAATGACATTTTTTATGCCTGATCACAACGGCCCTTGCCGGTTTGGAGATTATAATAAACTTCACCGTATTATTTTCGACCGGCTTGGATATTTTGAAGCAGAAATTCTTACTCCAACCAACGATAACGCTTATGCTGAAATAGCACCAGGGAAGTCTGGCAAATTCAGGTTAAATGCCTGGAAGGGAATTGTGGCAACTGACCTGCTTAAGAAAATGGTACAGGAAAAACGGCCCTATGAAAAAGTTCCGGGTTCTGCTAATATACTTTACCAGTTCTGGTTAAATAAAGTAATCGAATCTATCGAACACGGGTCTAAAACTTTACCCAAAACACTCGAAAGTGCCGGAAGAGAATTTAGCAAACTCGAGCTTATTGATGGCAAACGTAAACCTGTAATTGCAATAGTGGGTGAAACTTTTATGCGCGATAATCCATATTGCAGCTCATTTTTAGTTGAAAAACTCGAAGCCTTGGGAGCCGAAACCATTATGGCTCCGTTTGGCGAATGGCTTGTTTATTCATCGTACCGCTATTTCCGCGACAGTTTGTGGAAAGGAGATATTAAAGGGTTGTTTAAATCAAAAATCCAGCAATGGGGGCAGCATTATACCGGGAATAAACTGAAAAATTCAGTCAAGGATTTCGTAGAAATGGAAACCGAAATTGAACTCGCTGAAATGATTAAGCGCAGCGCTCCTTATATTCATAAGGATTATGACGGCGACCCGGTAGCAGCATTCGGCAGCGCCGGCGGACTGGTACAGGCAAATATTTCGGGTGTTGTTTACATTATGCCGTTTACCTGTATGCCAGGCACTTTGGTGGCTTCAGTGAGCAACGAATTCCGCAAGGATCATAACAATATTCCATGGGAAAACATTGCTTACGACGGACAGGAAGCAACTAATATCGATTCGCGCTTGCAGGCATTTATGCATCAGTGTAAATCCTACGCGAAAACAAATAAGTTTGATAAAGTGAAAGAGGTAACGGTGTAATCTGAATTCAACACTTTGTATGTCTTTGACATTCAATCCCTTCAAAGGTTTTAAACCCTTGAAGGGATTTGTAATTTAAACTGTCGCTGCACAGCATTTTAAATATTCATTAAATGGGATATACTAATTTATGATCAGTATCTTTACAATCACAAATCGGTAATACTTTTGAAATGAAGTTTTTAGAAAAACAAAATATATTCATTTTCCTGCTAATCATATATGCTGCCGGTTTGTTTGCCCAGCAAGAGCCTTCGCTGAAAAACCTTGAGCTCATTTCCGGTAGTGAAAAATCGGCATTTCAAAAACTAACAAAAGCTCATGATCAACTTATTGTAAATAATTATGATCTGAAATACCACCGGTTTTTCCTGTTTGCTGATCCGGCGCAAGCATACATAAGTGGTTCGGTTACTTCGTATTTTGTTGCTAAACTGCCTGATATGAATAGCATACAATTTGAATTATATAATACTATGTCATCCGACTCAGCTTTTTATCATGGAGTTAAAAAAGCTGTAAACCATAGCGGCAATGTTATCACGATTCCTTTTGGTATGTCAATTCCCGGAGGAACTATGGATTCGGTAACTGTATATTATCACGGGAATCCTCCGACTGCATCTGGTTTTGGCTCTTTTGGCACCGAAATCCATGGAGGAGCTCCGGCTATGTGGACACTTTCCGAACCATACGGAGCTTCCGACTGGTGGCCATCAAAAAATGACCTTACCGATAAAATTGATTCCATTGACGTTTATGCAGTTACACCCAAAGGAAATCATGTGGCAAGTAATGGTGTGTTAATCAGCGAAACGCCTTATGGTACAAATTCGATACTGGCACACTGGAAACACCGTTATCCGATAGCTTCATACCTTATTGCTATAGCGTCGACCAATTATGCGCGTTTTTCGGATTACCTGGTTACCGGGAATGATTCACTAATGGTATTGAATTATATTTATCCTGAAGATTCAGCATTTCTGCGTAAAGTTGCATCAAGCGTTCTGCCAAGTATTGCTCTTTTCGAGGAGCTTTTTGCTCCTTACCCGTTTCGTGCTGAAAAATATGGGCAAGCTGAGTTTGGGTGGGGAGGAGGAATGGAACACCAGACAATGACTTTCCTCGGTCAAGATGCTTATAATGTTGAAATTATTGCCCACGAATTATCTCATCAGTGGTTTGGAGATATGATAACTTGTGGTTCATGGCACGACATCTGGCTTAATGAAGGATTTGCAACGTATTGTACAGGGCTCAGGTATGAGTATATTGATCCGCAATATTGGTATAAATGGAAGTACAATAATATATCGAATGTTTGTCGTTTCCCTGGCGGTTCTGTATATTGCGATGACACAACCAACGTTAACAGGATATTTGACGGCCGCCTTTCATACAGCAAAGGTGCCTTGCTCCTGCACATGCTCAGGTGGGTTATTGGTGATGATAATTTCTTTAAGGGTATGAAAAATTATGCTAATGATACTGCACTCAGATATAAATTTGCTCTTACTGATGATTTTAAAGCGCATATGGAATCAGCATCAGGACACGACCTGACAAAGTTTTTTGCCGACTGGTACACTGGCCAGGGTTATCCTTCCTACACAATAACAGTTGAGCCTTTACAGGACCAGCAACAGCAAAATCAAAGCATCTCGGTTACTATTTATCAGAAACAATCTCACCCTTCGGTAAGTTTCTTTGAAATGCCGGTACCTATTCAGTTTTTTGGTGAAGGGAGAGACACTTTGATTGTATTTAACCATACTTTCTCAGGAGAAGTATTCTTAACAAATCCCGGTTTTATAGTTGACTCAATTAAATTTGATCCCGATCTGTGGATTATTTCGGCTAATAATTCAATAACTCTGGGTATTGATGAACTACCTGCCGGAAAAGAATTAAAGCTTTTACCCAATCCTGCAGATGATCGTCTTATTGCCCGGCATAATCTTGGTAAAATCGGTTCCTGTGATGTAATTACCATGGATGGTAAAAGTGAAAAATTCAATTTGTCAAAACAAGGAAACACGCAATTTGAAATTGATACCCGTAATCTGAAACCCGGCATGTATTTACTGCGGATTCGATATAAAGAAGGTGTCGTAACGAGAAAGTTTATTATAAAAAGATAGAATTTGAAAGTTTGAAATGATTCATGCCTGAGAGTTCCAATCCATAACCCGGATCCGACTTCCGACATCCCACATCCGATATCCGACATTCTTAAATCTTTATTCCAATATCCTGAATGTATATCCTTGTTTAATACAATGTTCAATATACAAAGGAAGTGCAAATTCCATTCGTTCTAGGGCTTTCAGGCTGTCGTGGAATACAATAATGGCGCCAGGAGCCGTATTTTTTATCGCATTTACCAGGCATTGATCACCGCTAAGTTTTGTATTGTAATCACCTGTCAGGGTACTCCACATAATTATCCGGTAATTTTTCCTGAGCGTTCTTGCTAGCTTCCAGGTAATTTGTCCATGCGGTGGTCTGAACAATGCACTTTGTACCAGTTTATTGCATTGCTCAACCTCCGAAAAATATGAATTTTTATCTGTTTCCCATGCTTTTACATGATGATGCGTGTGATTTCCGATAGCATGCCCGTCTTTTAGGAGCAGATCAAAAACTTCAGGGTATTTATGCACATTTTCGCCTACGCAGAAAAAAGTTGCTTTCACATTATATTTTTTCAGAATGCTGATAACGAGAGGCGTAACTTCAGGTATTGGCCCGTCATCAAAGGTCAGAAATACTTCTTTCCGGCTTGTTTTAATACGCCAGGTGAGACCTTTCGGGTATATAGCCCTTATCCAGAAATGTGCGGAGTAAAATTCCATTACAGAAATTTAAAGAGCAAAAATACGGTTTATTGTTGATGACTGAAATCATTTGTCCGTGGTTTAAATTATGAAATACTCTTATGCTTTTATACATCTAAAATAAATACTATTCATAAGACCAGAATCAGAATCTCAAATATCCGGGCCCGGATTCCAAGCCCGATAAATAAATCCAATGATCTAAAAAGCAATTTTAATTTGTCATTATATGTTCAAAATCATAATTCCGATCTTTTTCAAGTTTAAAATTCTTTACATCTAAAGCGGGAAAGTGTTTGCACTAATTGTCAGATAATTGTACATTTGCAATTCAGGGAATATTTTTAATCCTATTGACATTCAGATTATTATACATATATAAACACGAGAAGATGAAAAAATTAGTACTTCTACGTCATGGCGAGAGTGAATGGAACAAAGAAAACCGTTTTACCGGATGGACAGATGTTGATCTTTCGCCGCGTGGTGTTAAAGAAGCCACTGAAGCGGGTAAAGTATTGAAAGAGAATGGATTTGATTTCCGTCTAGCATATACTTCCTATCTAAAAAGAGCTATAAAAACACTGAACCTGGTGTTGGAAGAAATGGATCTGATGTGGATACAAGTTGAAAAAAGCTGGCGGTTGAACGAGAAACATTACGGAAACCTGCAAGGACTTAACAAAGCCGAAACGGCAGAGAAATATGGAGATGAGCAGGTCCTGATATGGCGTAGGAGTTATGATATTCCGCCTGCGGAACTTGCTGCCAACGATCCAAGGAATCCGCGCCTGGATCCGAAATATGAAGCTATCGGTAACGATGCACCGGTGACCGAATCCCTAAAGGATACAGTTGCCCGTATGGTTCCATACTGGGAATCGGAAATCCGTGAATCTTTGAAAAAACATGACCAGATCTTAGTTGCAGCGCATGGTAACAGCCTTCGTGCAGTTATCAAACATGTGAAAGGTATCAGTGATGAAGACATAGTAAGCCTCAACCTGCCTACCGGAATTCCATATGTTTTTGAATTTGATGACAATCTTAATTTTGTGAAAGATTATTTCCTTGGTGATCCGGAAGTAATAAAAAGATTAATGGACGAAGTAGCCAACCAGGGAAAATCGAAAAAATAGGGAATAAGCATATTTGCTTTCCGTTAAGGACAGAACACGTTTTAAATATTCTTTATGAGGACCTGGGTAATACCCGATGTACATGGTTGTTTGTTAACACTCCGCACGCTTGTCGAAGATCTGATCGGACTGCAGAATGACGATTCCCTTATCTTTCTGGGAGATCTCATCGACCGTGGTCCTTCTAGTAAAGGTGTAATTGATTACATCATAAAGCTTGATAAAAGCGGCATTAAAACCAATGTACTCCGGGGCAATCATGAGGAATATATGGCTAAGGTGTTCAGGCAAGAACAATCAAAATCAAAATTGCGTAAAGTTCTTGGGATGAAATCAACGTCATATAAAGACTGGATGCTTTATGGCGGAGAAACAACCTTACATAGTTTCAATGCCTTTACTGTTACTGCAATTCCTGAAATGTATATTGACTGGATTGAATCCTTGGTTTTCTATCTGAAATGGAAAAACTTCTACATTGTACATGCAGGCTTTAATTTCGATATTGATGACATTTTCAGTGATACCGACTCAATGATGTGGATCCGTGAATATAAGATTGACCCCGTAAAACTGGGTGACAATAAAATTATTCATGGTCACGTGCCGGTTACACTTGATTTTATTCATCAATCAATAATTTCAAACTCATTCCAGTTTATTGATCTCGACAACGGTGTGTACCTTACGGATAAACCCGGTTATGGGAATTTGCTCGCACTGGAACTAAATACCATGGAGTTGCTGGTGCAGCCCAACCTGGATTTTTAGTTATCCGTTATTTTATAGTATTAAAAAGCCCCGGAATGAATATACTCCGGGGCTTTTTTGTCATTTAGCTGTTGCGACTAGAACAAATTTCCAATATTAATATACAGCCCTTTTAGTCCATCCTGTTTATTAGTGGCAAAACCGTAGTCAATTGCCAGTATAAAATTTTCGTTCAAAGCAATCCGCAATCCTGCACCAACGCTTGGATGCAATTTGTCCTTGTTATAATTTTTATTGAAATAATCAGGATTGTTATCAATAATAGATTGGCTGATAGCAATATTTTGCACTACCATTCCGAAATCGGAAAAGCCATTTAATGCAAAGTAAAGGTTTTGTTTTCCAACATGCGTTTTAAGGAATTTCCAGCGTAGTTCCAGGTTTCCGTATGCAACTCCATCGCCTACAACCCTGTCGCGCATAATGCCCCGTAATGTTTTCGCGCCGCCAAGCCCGTCTGTTTTAGTGATTGACGAATATGAACTCAGCATATAGGGTTGCATGAAAAATGGTGCTGTTCCACCAATAGTTCCCTGGTAACCAACCCTGTATACGAATGATAATTTGTCAGGTAGAATGGTAAAATATTGCCTGTGTATCAATACCAGTTTAGCATACGAAAACTCGGGATTGAACAAGAATTTTGGCGCATATGTTATCAGCACTTCGCTCCACATTCCTTTCATCGGGTTTGCTTCGTTATCACGTGAATCATACACAATTCCAGCTTTCAGGAAATTAGCGTTTCCTCCGTCTTTTTCTTTATCACTAATTATTCCCCAGGCAACATAATCATCAAACAGTGTATTTGTAGTGTCAACCAGTTTATCTTCTTCATTTTTTCCTTTATTTATAGCATTGAAATCAACCCGGCCCGTTTCCATGTGCATAATGCCAAATCCTGCCAGCCAATGGAGATGTTCGCCGTACAATTGTCCTTGCAGGTCAGCGGTAAACCTGAACATTTTACGCAGATCTTTATAAAATACACGGGTTATGTAATCAGGTGAGTCTTTGTCAATTAAATCCGGGCTATAATTACTCTGATAACCGTTAAATCCATAGAAATCGAGTGCTTTTTCAGTCAGATAACTCAAATCAGCAGTTAAACGCAAATGATGTGGTAACAGATTTTTAGCATCATAAAAAAACTGGTTGGTACCGGAACCTTTTGTGTATCGTGAAATTTCCACTTTCATCATCTGCTTATAAGATGGATACAACGTGCCGTCACCGTAATCATATAAACTTACAAGGCCACCATATTGAAATCCCATATCTGCATCATATGAGATTGTAGGCAATGCGCCAAATGAAAACCCAGTCGGTATCTTTGCTTCCTTTTTCGCTTTTTCTTCTTGTGCTTTTGCCGAAAATTGCAGAAGCAACATTCCAGACAAAACAAAAATCAATGGTAGAGCTTTCTTCATAGGATTAGCTGTTAATTGCGTTTTTAATCAGGTCAATAATATGATTTCTTTCATTGTTAAGAGTATTGTATTGTTCATTTTTGAAATGCTTTAAGAAAAATATTCTGATTTTTTTCACCTGTTTTATCAGGTGTTTGTAATTATAAAAAGCAAAAAATCCCGTTACAGGTAATGTTAGTCCGAACAGCAGCCTTAAAATATTCGAATCAACTGCAAAGCAAAATATTGTCAAAATAATTAGATAATAAACAGGGAACAAGAACAATCCAATCCCGAATTGAACAGAACTTTGAAATTGCCTGTCTTTTATCCTGGCAGCTATCAGCGCAGGTATTTTAAAGGGAATGTAGTTAAGCATCAATCCATAAATATGCAACGGAAGCAATAAAATACTGATCAGAGAATCTAATAAAAGAATCAAAAACTGAGGCATTCTTTGCTGGAGATGACAATCTTCAAGACCTGATTTGCCCAGGTTAGCATTGTAAGTAACCAGAGCATCACTGATTTCAATGGCTTTTTCGGGATGCAAAGTAAATGATGCACTTATTTTTTGGATTATATACTGCCTGATTGTCAGTTTGTTGTATGGTTCCCTTCTTATATTTCGTGTATTCCAGACATTGGGTTCATACATTTCGCATACCTGGCAGGTTAAATCATAATACTCTTCCGGGATATGGATCATTATGCTGCGCATTTTCTCAGCCAGAACGTTCATTAAAGTATTTATTGTATTTTGTTCATTTTCCCTGTATTGCTCAGCATAATCGGCTATTTTTATAGGTGTTCCGTAAATTACAGTCAGGTCTGCTCCCGCATTGAAATAATCCGAATAGTCTATTCCAACAGGGACAATATGCAGGTTAAGATTGAAAGAATTGTTTTCTTCTGACTGGAAGGCAATACGGAATATTCCTTTTTTTAAAGGGCGCAAACGTTTTTGCCCTTCATGGTTGCCTTCCGGTAAAATGCAGAGGGGCGTATTGGATTTTAAAACTTCAACCGTGGTGTCAAAAACTTCCTGGTTGCGACTAAGTTCTCCATAACCGTCCCTGATCCGGTAAATAGGCAGGATTTGCAGCATATTCAGGATTTTAGCAATTGCCGGTTTCTTGAAGATATCGGCTCGTGCCATAAAAACCATATGCTTGCGGGCAGGAAACATCACAGCGAATGCATCCATAAGTGCATTCTGATGATTGGGTGCAAAAATAACAGGCGTATTTGGAGGGATTTTTTCAGCGCCAACTATTGTTATTCGCCTGTAATATAACCTGTGAATTACAGCTACATAAGCGTAAAGAATCTTATAAAATAAAGGCCACCTGAATTTTACTTTTTTAATCATTTTGTTTAAACTCCGTAATTGTCAGAAAATGAACTGTACGTCAAAACTTAGTATCATCACTTGATGAAATCCGCTTAATTACAGTGTAATACGGGAAGATCATTTGAAAACTGAAATAATTACTCAGAGAAGAACAGAAAGTAAATTCAAATTTACTTGCCACATTTTTCCTGATTAATTCTGTAAATCTAAAAAAAAAACAATTAACAAAAACAAAAGATTACATATCTCATGAAAACATGCTGTAAAGATGGCATTTTTTTCATACATGCCAATGCTTTTTGGTTAATGGAAATCTTTTTCTAATTTTGATGAAAATCATAAAAAGTGAATTTCAGGCCATATTTTAGCAATATACAGATGCAATTGATAATTGCATTTGGTGCGGCTTTGCTTTTTATTCCCTTTCTTGGAGGTGTTCATTTATTCGACTGGGATGAAATCAACTTTGCCGAATGTGCCCGCGAAATGATAGTTACACATGATTATCTTAATGTACAAATCAATTTCAGGCCTTTTTGGGAGAAACCTCCGCTTTTCATCTGGATGCAGGTATTAAGTATGAAGACTTTTGGTATCAATGAGTTTGCAGCCCGTTTCCCTAATGCGATCATAGGTATTGTTTCGCTGTTAGCACTATACAATATCGGGCGAAAGATATTTGATTCCCGCTTTGGCTTGTGGTGGGTAATAGTATATGTAGGCAGTATCCTTCCGCATTTCTATTTCCGTTCCGGTATTATCGATCCTTTATTTAACCTTTTGATATTTATTGCAGTTTGGTTTTTTATAAAGCTACACCTGGCCGGAAATGTAATTACGACAAAGCAGAGATTCGTGTTTTCCGCTTTATGGGGCGTGTTTACCGGATTGGCTATTCTTACCAAAGGCCCGACTGCTTTACTTATTATCGGTTTGGTAGTTGCTATTGCTTATTTGCCCGATCTTTTCCTGAAGTTGAAAATCAAAATCCGGTTTTTTAGCCCAACACCCGATTTCAAACTTCGTTTGAATGAAATTTTCATTTTCATTTTATTTACGGTTCTTGTTGGCGGTTCCTGGTTCCTGTTGCAGGTATTGAATGGGAACTCTGATATGGTTGTAAAATTTATTCTTTACCAGGTCAGGCTGTTCACTATTCCTGATGCCGGGCATGGTGGATACTGGAGTTATCACTTTTTTGTGTTACTCTTCGGAGTTTTTCCTGCATCTCTGTTTGCCCTGATGCGTTTCAAGCGACCAAAAGATCAACCGGCTACACAAAGACAGTTTCATGGAATTATGCTGATTCTTTTCTGGGTTGTTCTTATCCTGTTTTCAATCGTAAAAACCAAAATTGTCCATTATAGCTCTCTTTGCTATTTCCCCTTAACTTTTATGGCAGCACTTGCAATCCGGGATCTGATTAATGGAACATTGCGTTGGCGGAGATGGCTTAGCATACTGTTAATCTTATTTGCGTCTCTTTTCGCTATCCTTGTATCTGCAATACCACTCGCTGAGAAGTTTAAAGATAGAATTATAAGTTCAGGTGTGATTAAAGATGATTTCGCTGTGGCCAATCTGCAGGCTAATGTACAGTGGACAGGTTTTGAATGGATGCTTGGAGTACTGTTGCTGGTTGCTATAGTTTATTCAGTGATTCTTGCTCACAAACATAGGATTAGCAGGGCATTGAAAATTCTTTTTGCGGGAACAACTATTTTTATAGCCGCCCTTATTTTAATATTCCCGTACCGCATCGAAAAATATTCACAGGGTGCTGTAATTGATTTCTATAAATCGAAAGCTACTGAAAAATGCTATGTTCTCAACTCAGGCTACTTTAGTTATGCGCCACTTTTTTATACAAATAAAATGCCTGATGCCTGTGCCAGGCCTATGTGGTTACTCACCGGTAATATTGACCGTCCCTTTTACCTGGTATTAAAAGAACCGTTTTACAATAAATGGAAAAATACAGTTCCGGCCATGACGGTTTTATATAAGAAGAATGGTTTTGTGTTTCTTGTAAGGTATCCTAAGGATATACCAAAAACTTCGAGTTTAAGCCATTGAGAATATCATTTAAATTTGTTTCTCCGGTATTTTTATCAAAAGTCATTGCAATGAATAACTAAAGTACAAAAGACCTTAACATCCTAAACTCATTCACATTTTTTATAATTTTTAAAAACATTATTATGAAGTTTCTGTCATTTTTAAGCTCAATCCTGATTTTTACACTCATATTATCCGGGTGCAAAGGTAATTCAGGCAAAAAAGGTAGTCTTTCATCCGATACTATAAAAGAAGGCGAAAAACCTATTTTTACTGAAAACGGAACATTAAGGTATATCGTTGAAGAAAAAAAGCCAAATACCAGCTATAGGGTGAGGGAGTATACACCGGATGGCAAATTATATATGGATGCTACATTTAAAGATGATCACCGAAATGGCAAGTGTACACATTATTTTAAGAATGGACAACCATTCTCTGTTGCTTACTATATAAACGGAGCTAAAGACAGCATTGAAACAAAATATAGCGACCAGGGGCAGGTATTGGCCTTGGTCCCGTATAAAAATGATAATGTCCAGCCTGGTTTGAAGGAATTTAGCAAAGATGGTACTGAACTGATTGATAAAACAACCTTGCAGGTTAAAGTAGTAAATCAGTTGGCGCGTGGAGGTAAGTATTACTTAAAAGTGAGCCTTTCTAAACCACAAAAGGATGTAAAATTTTATGCCGCTCCTGAATCAGATCCTGATTCAAGGGAACCCCTTAAAATGTCCGGAAGTGATGGCATACTTGAAGTACCTGTATCGGCATCTGGTTTTAAAGCCAAGGATATCTTTTTGGATGCCGAGTATAAAACTTCAATGAGAAATACCAGGCGATTGCAGAAACTTTATAAATTTTAAACATCAGGTAATCATTTAAAAGACACTGCCCGAATTTCATTTCAGTTTTTCGATGCTTTCTCTAACTCCGCCTGATCACAGATTGCTGCCTTGACAGGATGACTACAGTAAGAAGGGGAGGGAGTTTTTTAAAAAAATAGCCAGCCTCTTAATAACCGATAAGAAAAAACCCTTTCAGGGCAAACTGGAAAAGGGTTTTTGTATGCAATAAAATCAGATTTTGAGTTATTTTCGGCTGCTGATCAAAATTTCAAGCATTTGAATTGCCGCTGCCGGAATTTTGGTTCCCGGTCCAAAAATTGCTACGGCTCCGGCTTTATAAAGGTAATCATAATCCTGTGATGGAATTACACCACCGACAATAACCATAATATCTTCACGGCCAAGTTTTTTCAACTCTTCAATTACCTGTGGAACCAAGGTTTTATGTCCTGCAGCCAGGCTCGAAACGCCAAGTATGTGCACATCATTTTCAACAGCCTGTCGCGCTGCTTCGGCAGGAGTCTGGAATAGCGGGCCCATATCCACATCGAAACCTATGTCAGCATAACCGGTAGCTACTACTTTAGCACCGCGGTCGTGGCCGTCCTGCCCCATTTTAGCAATCATAATACGTGGACGGCGGCCATCGAGTGCAGCAAATTCGTCAGCCATTTTGCAGGCTTTCATATATGATTCGTCGCCCTGGCTTTCTGAGGAGTAAACTCCTGATATTGATCTGATCACGGCTTTGTACCTCCCATAAACTTTTTCTAATGCACTTGAAATTTCACCTAATGAAGCACGCTTTCGCGCAGCATCAATTGCCAAAGCAAGCAGGTTCCCTTCGCCGGTTTCGGCGCAAGTTGTGAGTGCTTGTAAAGATAGCTGAACTTCATCATTATTTCGCTCGGCCCTGAGTTTCTTGAGTCGTTCAATCTGCGATATGCGAACAGCAGAGTTATCAACTTCAAGTATATCAATCGGGTCTTCTTTTGCTAAACGATATTTATTAATACCAACAATGGTATCTCTGCCTGCATCAATCTTTGCCTGGCGGCGGGCCGAAGCTTCTTCAATCCTCATTTTCGGTATGCCGGTTTCAATGGCTTTTGACATTCCACCAAGTTCTTCTACTTCCCGAATCAGTTTCCATGCACTATGGGCAATTTCATGTGTTAGAGTTTCAACGTAGTATGAACCCGCCCATGGGTCTACAGCTTTGCAGATGTTAGTTTCTTCCTGAAGGTATATCTGAGTGTTCCGTGCAATGCGTGCAGAGAAGTCAGTTGGCAAGGCAATAGCTTCATCCAGAGCATTAGTGTGCAACGATTGGGTATGTCCCAAAGCTGCAGCAAGGGCTTCAACACAGGTGCGGGTAACGTTGTTGTATGGATCTTGTTCGGTTAGGCTCCATCCTGATGTTTGGGAGTGTGTACGCAGAGCCATCGATTTCGGGTTCTTTGGATTAAACTGCTGAACAATTTTAGCCCAAAGCATTCGAGCTGCACGCATCTTAGCAATTTCCATAAAATGGTTCATACCAACTCCCCAGAAGAATGAAAGCCTGGGTGCAAAAGCATCTATGTCAATACCGGCATCAATGCCTTTACGTATATATTCCAGACCGTCAGCAAGGGTATATGCAAGTTCAATATCGGCTGTCCCGCCGGCTTCCTGGATATGGTATCCGCTTATGCTGATTGAATTGAATTTCTTCATGTTTTTCGAAGTAAATTCAAAAATATCAGCGATAATACGCATGCTTGGTGCCGGTGGATAGATGTATGTATTCCGGACCATGAATTCTTTCAGAATATCATTCTGGATGGTTCCGCTGAGTTTTTCCATAGGAACGCCTTGTTCTTCGGCAGCCACTATGAAAAAGGCAAGTACCGGTAAAACTGCACCGTTCATGGTCATTGAAACCGACATTTTATCCAACGGAATCTGATCAAAAAGGATCTTCATGTCGAGGATGGAATCAATGGCAACACCTGCTTTCCCAACATCACCCTCAACGCGCTCATGGTCGCTGTCGTAACCGCGATGTGTTGCAAGGTCGAAGGCAACGGAGAGTCCCTTTTGACCTGCAGCAAGGTTGCGGCGATAAAATGCGTTTGACTCTTCAGCTGTTGAAAAACCGGCATATTGGCGGATAGTCCAGGGTTTCATTACGTACATTGTGCTGTATGGGCCGCGAAGAAAAGGTGGCAAACCAGCAGCATAATTGAGATGTTCCATCCCTGCAATATCTGCACGGGTATACACTGGTTTTACTGAAATTTGTTCGTTTGTCATCCATTCAGTTTGTACTGATGGCTGACTGGCAGCCGCTTTTGGCCAGCTGCTTTTGATATCTATATTTTTAAAATCAGGTCGCATCGTATGATGAGGGATTTTGTGAATTCTGTGAGAGTGGGTCGGAAATACTTTTCCTAGAAAATACCAAGTTTTTCCTGGAATGATTCAAGTGTTTGAAGCAGGTTACTGCGAACATGAATGAATTCGTCGACACCGGCTTGCTTCAGTGAATCCAGTATTTCTTTTGGATAACCAGCAACAACAAGAGTTAATGCCTTATTTGCTTTCTTCATTTTGGTGACAATTTCAGGAACCATTGTGGCGTATTCTTCATCGGAACTGCAAATAACAACGATTTCAGCTTTTGAAGCTTTGGCGGCTTTTACACCTTCATCAATTGTGTCAAATCCTGAATTATCCTGAATTTCATATCCGGCACATCCAAAGAAATTAGTAGTAAACATTGCCCTTGCCTTACGCATTGCCAGATTCCCGATATTAAAAAGGAAAACTGACGGTTTTTTATTTCCATCTGCAACAAACTGTTCGGTTGCCAGCCTTAGCTGGTCAAAAGCATCGGAGCCACCGAAAAGAACAAGTTTCTTATATGTTGTAGGTGCTTCGTCCTCATCTTCTTCATCTATCTCTGTTTCATCATCAGCATATAGCTCTTGTTCAAGCATATCATCATCGTCAGAAAAATCTATTTTTTCCAGCATTTGCTCTGCAGGATTAGGATATTGATTTGTCCCAAGCTGAACAATGCGGCGGTTGGCAATATCATCGAGTCTCAGCCCAGCTGATTTTTCAACCTGATCCTGTACATATCCGGATTTTACTGCTTCAATCATTCCGCCTTTTTCTTCCACCTGAAGGAATACTTTCCAGGCAGCTTCAGCAATAAGTTGGGTAAGATTTTCAATATAATAAGAGCCTGCTGATGGATCAACCACTTTATCGAGGGATACTTCTTCTTTCAGTATAATCTGCTGGTTGCGGGCCAGACGGTTCGAAAACTCATCAGGATCTTTGTAAAAAGTATCGAAAGGAAGAATATTTAGGGATTGTGTTCCTCCGATTATGGCCGACATGGCTTCGGTAGTGCTGCGTAAGAGGTTTACATAGGGGTCGAACAAAGTTTTATTCCATGCTGATGTATTGCAATGTATGTGCATCTTCATGGATGTTTGATCACTCGGCTTATACTGCTCAACAATTTTAGCCCAAAGTAAACGTGCAGCCCTGAGACGGGCAATTTCCATAAAGTAACTGGACCCAACGCCGAACGAAAACATTATACGCTGCGCTGCATCATCAACCGGAACACCGGCAGCTGTTGCCAAAGCAAGGTACTCATTTCCCGATGCCAGGCTGAAACCCAGTTCCTGAACCAATGTTGCTCCTGCGCTATTAAAATAATGACCGTTCACATTGATCACTTTCATTGCAGGCATGAGTTCTTTACCAAGTTTAATCATGTTTGCAACCTGGGCCAGGTCATATTTTTCCGATTTCCAGAAATCGCCGTTAAGCAGCAGGTAGCTTATAGGATCAAAATCAAATGATCCTTTCAATTCCGAAACGGGCAGTTTTTGTGATTTTGCATGTGCTGCAATAATTTTTATCAGGGCAGGGTATGAGGAAGCTGCGCCAAAATGAATTGCAACCTTTGCAGTGTCGATTCCTTTCAGGAGTTCTTCAACATCGTTTTCTGTTTCCAGCCCATCTGCGACTAACCCAATTCCTGTGGCACCTCGTTTTATTGCATCAATAGCTAATATGTTAGCTTCTGATTCGTCGTTGGTTTCAATATCCTGCCTGATTTCCCAATTGTTGGTTATTGTCTGGTTGCCGCGAATAAAAGGATATTCGCCGGGTGCAGAATTGATATTTTCAATACCCTGGATGTCTTCATCCCGGTAATAAGGTTTCACGTCGAAGCCTTCAGCGGTTTTCCAGATAAGTTTTTTCTGGTAATCGGCGCCTTTCAGATCATTTGTAATACGGGCTTCCCATTCAGGAGTGCTTACAGGCGGAAATGTGCCGAAAAGTTTATCATAATTCTGATCCATAGTAGATTATATGTTGGTCAGCGTGTGAGCCGGGTATGCCCGGGTGCATAAATTGACGGCAAAGGTATAAATATTTGCAAACATGAACATTCTTTTGTTAATGGAATAACAACTCACCTGAAAATTTAGTGTTATCTTTACAAGTAGAAAAGTAGTATCTGCTTTGTTCAAATTGTCTGCTTAACATTGTTAATATGATTATTGCTGTATCTGGTGCAGGTGGGTTTATCGGGAAACAACTCAGGCTTTTTTTTGAATCAAAAGGAAATGAGGTTATCGCTGTTTCCAGGATGAACGAAAATACGCCGGTAAATGAAGTCGTCCGGCAGCTTTCGGGAGTTGATGTGGTTATCAACCTTGCCGGTGCGCCTGTTATTGGCCGTTGGACCAAGGCGTATAAAAAGAAATTGTTCGATAGTCGTATAAGTACCACACGTAAAATTGTTGAAGCAATTGGTTTGCTCGACCAAAAGCCGCAATTGCTAATTTCGGCATCAGCTATAGGTATTTATTCGCAGGAAGGCGAACATACCGAAAGCAATTTTCATGTGGCCGATGACTACTTAGGAGAAATATGCCTGGCATGGGAATCAGAAGCTAAAAAAGCTACTCCATTTACCAGGGTGGCTATTACAAGGTTTGGAATCGTTTTAGGGAAAGAAGGGGGCGCATTAAAGCGGATGTTGCCATTATTTAAAATAGGTCTGGGAGGTAAAATAGCCTCCGGCCGGCAGGGTTTCTCATGGATTCATGTGCGTGATGTAGTAAATGCTATGCATTTTATTATAAACAATAAAAATGCAGCCGGTGAATTTAACTTCACAGCTCCCGATGTGGTCGACAACAACAGATTTACAAATGTACTGGCAGGTAAGTTGGGAAAACCCGCTGTTTTTGCAGTACCTTCATTTGCGCTAAAATTAGCTTTTGGAGAAGGATCCATTGCTGTTGCCGGCGGCCAATTCGCTAAACCACAGCATTTGCTCGAAGCAGGCTATAAATTTGATTATCCTGAATTATCGAAAGCCCTCGACGATATTATTGGTTAATTAATCAACAATCGTCATCTCATTAACCAGTCTTTTGGCTCCTGCCATTTTATCGATAATAAACAAACAGTACCGGATATCAAGTGAGATATTGCGGCATTGATCAGGATCATACATCAGGTCGCTCATAGTGCCTTCCCAGCAGCGATCGAAATTAATGCCGATCAGCTGTCCGTCGGCATTCAGAACCGGACTGCCGCTATTACCACCAGTTGTATGGTTTGAAGCAATAAACCCAACATGCATGCTCTGGTCAGCATCAGCATACCGGCCATAATCGCGGAGGTTGTATAATTCTTTCAGTTTAGGCTCAACAACATAATCGTAAATATCCGGATTTTCTTTTTGCATTATACCATCGAGCGTTGTAAACCAATTGTACCGCACAGCATCAGCAGGTTGATACCCTTTAACATTTCCATAGGCAACGCGGAGGGTTGAATTTGCATCTGGATAAAAGTGTTTGGTGGGCTGCATCTCCATCTGACCTGCAATATAAATTCGTTGCAAACTATCATTTGTTGCGGAAAATGAACTGACTATTGGCGAAAATGTATTCTGCCAATAATCATAAATGCCGGAGGCTAAAATATACGATGGATCTTTTTCAATCGTTCGGACATTCTTTCGTTTAAAATTCTCAAGCAAGGCAAAAAGCGTAACTGAATCAGCAAAAATTGTTTTTTTGTAAAAATTATCAGCCCAGGTATTAATATTCCCTTTGAATTTTGCTGTATTCTCTTTAACAACCGGAACTTGGTAAGAACTTTGGCATGACAATGAATATGTGTTCATTAAAGTTTCGAAAAGCTGTTTATCCACCTTGGTGTTATAATTTTTATAGAATGCAGCTGATGATGTTTTTAATGACTCAACAAGTTTAGCTATGTCAGCATCTGTTTTTGATTTATCATTACATTGTTTCACAAAAGTGCTGAATCCATAAGCAAATCGTACCTGTTCAATTCCCATTAATCCTTCGGTAAGGTATGTGTAAGCGTTATAAACCGGAACATACGCATTATATAATTTCCCGAAAGCCGGCAACAACTGTCCGTATTTTGCATTTGTTTCAGGATTTGACTGCGCCCAACTCTGAAATTCCTTTTCGAACTCCTGTTTTTTTTCAATAGCATCAAGGCGTTTAATACCGCGGCTTTCACCGATCATTTTTTTCCAATAGTTGGCAATTCCGGCTGCTTTGCCTGAATACTGTATCCGTGTGAGCCTATCATTATCCATTGCTTTATCAATGATGTCAAGGCGTTTCTGCCTCAGACCGATAGCGATGGGGTTATGTTGCAAAGCAATCATATCAATAGCATCAGAAGGAATGTATTCCTGCGTGGTTCCGGGGAAACCGTAAACAAAAGTAAAATCGCCCTCTTTGATACCTTTTAATGAAATTGTCAGATGTTTAGCAGGGTGGTAAGGAACATTATCCTTCGAATATTCGGCAGGTTTATTGTCCTTTCCGGCATAAATGCGAAACATGGAAAAATCGCCCGTGTGCCGTGGCCACATCCAATTGTCGGTGTCGCCACCAAATTTACCGATATTTGATGGAGGTGCCCCTACCAGGCGAACGTCGGTAAACGTTTCGGTAACAAACAGATAATACTGGTTTCCTCCATAAAATGGCTTTATCTGTCCTGCATATTTTGTGCCTTTAACCGCCTCTTTTATAAGTACCCTGATATTTAACTGGATTAGAGAATCACGGACTTTCTGGTTCATATTGTCATTTATGCCTTTCAAAGTCTGTTGTGTAACATCTTCCATTCGCACAAGAAATGTTACTTTTAGTCCAGGATTTGGTAATTCCTCTTCGGGTCGCTGTGCCCAAAATCCATCTGTAAGATAATCATGGTCAAGTGAACTATGATTCTGAATGCTGCCATATCCGCAATGGTGATTTGTAAGTAATAATCCCTGGTCAGAAACCAGTTCACCTGTGCATCCACCTCCAAATAAAACTATAGCATCCTTCAGGCTCGAATGGTTAATTGAATAAATATCATCGGCGGTGATACGCATGCCCATATCATGCATCTCTTTTTCATTAAGTTGCGAAAGCAACATTGGCAGCCACATACCTTCACCGGCACGGCTAAGATTTGATAATAAGGATAAGGTAAGAAAAAATAGTATGATTTTAATTTTCATCTGATAATGAATTTATGAGTTACGATTTAAGTCTGAATACTGATGTTTGAATTTCAATATTCGATCACTTTTTATTATGAATTCTATCTTGCTGCAATGGTTTCTATTTCAATCAGAGCTCCCAACGGAAGCCGTACAACACCATAGGCTGCCCTGGCCGGGCTGTTTTCGGGGTAATATTTACCATAAACTTCATTCATAGCTGCAAAGTTATCCATATCACTAAGCAGGCACGTTGATTTAACCACATCGGCGAAGGTATAGCCGGCCTCAGCCAGTATAGCACCGATATTTTTCATCACTTGTTCCGTTTGTTCTTTAATGTTCCCTTCAATTATTTTTGAGGTAGCAGGATCGATTGGAATTTGACCGGAGATAAACAACATTCCATTTATTTCTACAGCTTGGCTGTAAGGACCAATAGCTTTAGGGCCTTTGTCGGTAAAAATTATTGTTTTCATTATTCCATGTTTTGGTGGAGTTCAAAAGTATAACTTTTTTCAATTTTTTGGCTAAAAGAATCAATAATCATATCGTTTTCTGCCAATTTGATCGTATCTTTACTAAAAGGATACATGCAAAGACATTAAAAAAAGTAATGACTTCAATTAAAAGGTCCTATCTTTTAACGACTGATTATGGAGAGAATGTTTAATAAAATTTATTTCTCATTCACTACTTATTAATAAAATTGGTTGTATGAAAAAAGTGTTTGACATATCAAAAAGTGATCGAAAAACTGATAATAGTCAGGTGAATATAACATTTGATTCCGAAAAGCCATTATTGTGTTTAACCAAAGATGTTCAAATTTTTGATAGTAATGAACTTTTTATCCGTAAATTTAAAATTACCTATAAGGAATTGCTCGCAATCAGTCTGTCACAATATATCCAAAACAGTAAATTTATTGAATCGGTAAAGAAAGCTGAATCCTTTGGCGTCAGCACTTTTCATGGTAAAGTAAAATTTGGAACCCTTTTACCTGAAGTATACCTGGAAGCCACATTATTTAGTTCTTATTTTAGTAAACTCAATGCAAAAGGAATATATTGTTATATACTTGAAAGTGAATTTGAAGATCCTGGAAATACCGTAGATAAAGGAAGCCAACTTATTTTACCTGATATGACACCAGATTTCTATGCTTCAGTTTCAGTACATGACGCGGATGGAAGAGTTAAATATGTTTCACCGTCAATTGAATCGTTGCTGGGATATTCAAATTCCGAATTAATAAATATAGATCCGCTTAGTCTTATCTATCTGGAAGATGTGCCTATTGTTTGTAATGTTATTGATCAGTTACACAGCGGAAGTAAGTATCTGAATTCCAGATACAGAATAATACACAAGAACGGATCTGTTAAAAATGTTGAAAGTACCAGTTATTTGATATCGGATGCGCATGGCGCATTAAATCATATTGTAAATATTACCTGGGATCTGGACTCACAGCAAGGAATTACACGGGCACTCCGGTTCAGCGAACAAAAGTATTATCGGTTGGTAATGAATTTACCAATTGGAGTTGCAATGATAAAATTCAACGGCCAATTGCTGGAGGCAAATGATTCAATGCGAAAGATTATGCGCATACCACCAGGTTTGCCAATCTCAGAAATAAATTTTCTGAGCATTGATTCCATGAATAGTTATGGCATCAGCGCGCAATTTAGACGTTGTATCCAAATTAACGAAATTGTAAATGGTGAAATAGCTATAAAATTAGCGAGTAAAAAACCTGAAAAATTCCTGGCTTATAGTTTTGTCCCGATTTTTAATTTAGATGGAGACATAGAATCAGTTATCGGTTATGTGAATGATCTTACAAAACAAAAGAAAGCCGAAAGAGACAGCCTCGAACGTGCCGATTTTCTCAATCTTGTTATAAATGCTATAAAAACTCCTTTTTTTGTAAAAGATGAAGATCATAATTGGGTGATGCTGAATGACGCTGCAGTCGAAATGATGGGACGCTCCCGTGAAGAACTGATTGGGAAGTCGGATTATGACCTTTTCCCAAAAGAGCAGGCAGACGTATTTTGGAAATACGACGAGCTGGTTTTCGGGCAAGGAAGCAATAGTAACGAAGAACTGATAACATGGAATGACGGAACAATTCATACAATTGTAACATATAAGCAGTTATACATCGATAAACTAAGGGGAAAGCGGTTTGTTGTAGGAACAAATCATGATATTACATACTATAAAAATGTTGAAGCTGAGCTTCGTGCAAGCGAAAAAAAATATCGGGAACTCTTTGATAACGCTAATGATTTTATACTAACAACAGATATTGATGGCAACATCACCAATGCAAACCGGACACTCCTCAGATTCCTGGATGCTGATTTTGAATCCTTTACTCAACTTAATGTTTTCTCATTTATAAGGGAAGAACACATTGATTTTGCAAATGATATCAAAGAAAAGATGCTTAATGGTGAATCCGACCTCACTTTCGAGATCAAGGCATACGGGAGCGAAAAGCAAGAAGTAATATATGAAGTTAAGGCTAGTTTGATTCTTCGTAACGGCAAGCCAGTAGGTGTTCAATGCGTATTTAGCGATGTTACAAAGCGCAAAGAAGCTACTGTAACACTTGAAAAGTATAATGTAAGCCTGCTGGAGCTAAACAAATCCAAAGATAAAT